>CAYOAW010000031.1:0-17359 GCA_964402095.1 uncultured Eubacteriales bacterium
CCTGCGATTTTATTAATCGGGTCCTGATAAATCTCCGCTTTCATGTCCATAACATCTTTTACCAAAACCGATTGGCCGGCAGCGGCGGATTCGTAAATCGCCATGGGCACCGCCATCGCCTTGAAGCCTGTCATCGCATCAACTTCAACCGGACGAATTCCGTTGATGGCGTTAATGTGCTGTTTCCATTCAATGGCAAGGGTATCCGTCACACCGTAAGGGAATAATATTTCCTGTTCTTCCGGGGTGGTCTGTTCCATAAACGCGGTGTAAAGGTCATTCAGCGGAAGGATAAGCTCTTGCTTGCTGTTATATAAGCCTTCGCCCCAGGATACTGCGCCTTCCGACCCGTAAATAATATTTGTACGGTCAGTCCTGCCGGCTGCCGAGCGGCAAACTACCCAGGTGCCGATTACACCGTTTTCAAATTCAAGTATAGCGGAAGTGGTATCCTCCACCGTTGCCTCGATCGGCTGTTCCAGTGTGGCAGGGTCAATGTTCTTAAGGGAACGGGTTTTGCGGAAACAGGCATAGCGGTTTTCAAGCACGGCTTGCTCGAAATCAGCCATATTTTCGTATTTCTGGTAGCGTGTCGTATCATAACTTGCCATGACAGCCGTTACCTTGCGTATATCCCCGAGGTTGTATTGAAAAAGGTCGGAATGATGCACACCGCCGTCAAAAGTCCATGCTCCGCCGGCAATGTCCAGATGGTCGCGCCAGTCCCAATACCATTTTCTTTCGCCAATATCCATCCATAAAAGTATGCGCGGTGTGCCGATCATGCCGCTTTTTATTGCCCAATGGATGGCTCTTTCATTAGGCGCAAGACGGTAGTTCTCGAAAACATGCAAGAGTTTGCCTGTTTCTTTAGCTTTGTCCATAATGATTTTAGCGGCTTTTATTGTGATCCCCAGCGGCTTTTCGGTAAGCACATTGAAACCGGCTTCCATTGCCATAACGGCTGAGACATGGTGATTGTTGTGCGGGGTAAAAATCGCGACTGTATCAAGCTCTTTTTCATTTTTCAGCATCTCAGCCGCATCAGTATATACTCTTGGTTTGTGCCCTAAAATAGTTTCAAATCTTTCGGCAAAATCTTCAGCTTTTTCTTTTCTGAGGTCGCAGCAAGCCGCAATGTCAAAATCATGGCAACCTGCTTTCCATAGTTTTATAAGGCTGTTAACATGTCCGTTCGCCATGCTGCCGCATCCGATAAACGCGAATACCGTTGTCTTCATCAATACTCCTCCAAAATTCGGGCTGTTTTATGATCCTTTTATTTTCAACACGATACAGCCGATGAACCGCTGAAAACCGGCTGTTTTAAGTATTCTATCACATTCCATTCATTTTACAATAGAAAAGCCGGAAAATATCCGGTGCCCCGGTTATTTATTTTCTGTTGCAATTTTAGTTATGTGTGTTACAATAATAATACAAATGCAAATGCAAATCATTATTGTTTAGGAGCTGTTATATGCGCGTTAAAAAACTGGCATATATACTTGCCGCGGTTATTACAATTTCAATTTTGGGCGGGTGCGCAAAAAACGGCACCGCGGACATTTCCGCAACCGCTGCGCAGAAGAAATTTACAATTGTCACATCCTTTTATCCGATGTATGTCGCCACGATGAATGTCGCGAAGGATATTGACGGTGTGCAGGTGATTAATTTAACAAAACCTCAAACGGGTTGCCTGCATGACTATCAGCTGACACCTCAGGACTTAATAACGCTTGAGCGTGCCGACGCATTTGTTGTTAACGGCGCGGGTATGGAAGCTTTTTTGGATGATGCGGTAAAGCAGCGGAAAAACCTGAAGATCGTCGAGGCGAGCAAGGGTATTGAACTGCTTAAAGACAAGTCCGGCGAATATAACGCGCATGTTTGGGTCAGTGTTTCCAATGCCATTGTCCAGGTCAGAAATATTGCGGACCAGCTTTCTTCAATCAATTCCGGCAATGCGCAAAAGTATCGTAACAACGCGAATCTTTATATCACAAAACTCGAAGAACTGAAACAGCAAATGCATGTTGCGACGCATAGTTTAAAGAAACGGGATATTATTACATTCCATGAAGCATTCCCGTATTTTGCCAAGGAGTTCAACCTGAACATCGTTGCGGTGATCGAAAGGGAACCGGGCACAGCGCCTTCCGCGAAAGAGCTTGCCAATATTATCGACACCGTAAAAAAAACGAAGGTCAAAGCGCTTTTTGCAGAGCCGCAATATTCACAAACCGCCGCACAGGCAATTGCTAAAGCCACCGGCGCGAAAATCTATTCGCTGGACCCGTTAGTAACCGGCAATTCCGGCGGCAATGTGTATGACGATTATATCAAAACGATGAAAGCAAATTTAAAAACCCTTGTCAACGCGTTATCGTAGTTGCCGGTAACCGGTGTTGTATGCTTTGACAAGAAAAGACAGGGACGTTGAGAGAATGGAAACAGAGCAAGAAAATATTTGCGGCGGTTCATGTTCCGGGCTCTGCTGCACAAAAATTGAGAATTTATCCGTAACAATCGGCAGTACGAAAATTTTGGAGAATATCAATATCCATATCCACTGCGGGGAATTGACAGCGCTTATCGGCCCGAACGGCGCCGGCAAAAGCACGCTGCTGAAAGCTATGCTCGGGGACATCAAGCATACGGGAAAACTGCAGTTCCTCGATGAAAAGGGCAAACACAACGATAATCCACTCATAGGTTATGTGCCGCAGAATTTGAATTTTGACAGAGGTACGCCGACAAGCGTTTTCGACCTTTTTGCGGCTTGTAACACCAGGATGCCCGTTTGGCTTGGCAGCACAAAAAAAAGCAGAAATAAAGTGCGCGAAAGCCTTGCTTCGGTTAAAGCGGAGCATCTTATCGATAAAAGAATCGGCGCGCTTTCCGGCGGGGAACTTCAAAGGGTTTTACTGGCGCTGGCACTTGACCCGGTGCCCGATTTATTGCTTTTGGATGAGCCGGTGTCCGGCATTGATCAAAATGGACTGGAACTTTTTTATGATACGGTTTCCCATCTGAGGAGAGATTACGATTTGTCGATTATTCTCGTATCGCATGATTTTGATCTTGTCGAAAAATACGCTGACCGGGTCATTCTGATTAACGGCACCGTTATAAGCAGCGGAACGCCGGCGGAAGTATTCGGCAACAAAGAAACATCCAAAATATTCGGGATGTCATGGTTCAACAATAGGGCAGTATGCGAAAAAGACGGCGGAGGTGCGGCAGACAATGCTTGATTTCTGGTATAAATTGCTGGACTCCGCTTTACCGTTCCAATGGGTACAGTATGAATTCATGAAAAACGCGCTGCTTGCCATATTGCTGATAACTCCGCTTTTCGGAATATTGGGGACAATGATTGTCAGCAACAAGATGGCGTTTTTTTCGGACGCTCTCGGGCACGGCGCGTTCACCGGTATCGCGATCGGCGCCATCACTGGGCTTGTAAGGCCTGTTTTTTCGGCCGTTATATTTTCGGTTGCTTTTGCTTTGATTATTACGGTTATTAAAAACAAGAGCCGTTCCTCAACAGATACCACCATTGGTGTTTTTTCATCGATTGCTGTTGCCCTGGGGCTTGTACTGATATCATTTGGCGGCAGTTTCAATAAGTATTCATCCTATCTTATCGGCGATCTGCTCAGTATTTCACAAACTGAAATCGTTGTTTTGCTTTTTGTTTTTGCCGCTGTTGTCGTGCTTTGGCTTTTTATCTTCAACAAACTCTTAATGGTCAGCACCAACAAATCGCTTGCGTCAAGCAGAGGTGTTAAGACACTGCCGGTTGAAATGATCTTTACTTCCATGGTGGCTGTGATTGTAACGATATCCATACAATGGGTCGGCCTTCTTATTATTAACTCCCTGCTTGTCCTGCCTGCCGCTGCCGCAAGGAATATTACCGGCAATGTTCGAAAATATACTTTTACCGCGGTCATTATTTCTGCCTTCTCCGGTCTGAGCGGGCTATTGGCGTCCTATTATATGAACACGGCAACCGGAGCAACCATCGTTTTAATTTCCGGGATTATTTTCTTTATATCCCTGGTGTTTAAAAACAAGTTTAATTAGCGGCCATGCAAGGCTTTTTCATCAAAGGAGCTTGCGGGACAATACACTGATCCGGATAATACATCCGGCATCTTTTATCCGCGCCGACAGTAATTGCCGTATATCCGTTTTAAAAGATGTCAAAGAGTGAGGAGTTTTTATTATGAGCGGACAGTCTTACAAAGACGCGTTAAAGAATGACGGCTTAAAAAACACAAAGCATAGGAATTCAATACTGAATATCATAGAAAAAAGTCCGCAGCCTTTGACCGCGGACAATATATATATGGCCTTGATCAACGCCGGTGAGGCAATCAATCTTTCAAGCGTTTACAGAATTCTGAGCACTTTTGCCGAAAAACGCATGATTATCAAATCAAGTGTTATCGGTGAGAATAAAGCGGTTTTTGAGCTCAACTATTATGAACACAAGCATCATTTTGTATGCACAAAATGTAAAAAAATAATTTCAATATCAGGCTGCCCTCTGGAAGAATACGAGAAAGTCCTGACGAAAAAAATGGGCTTCAATATACAAGGCCACAAGCTTGAAATTTACGGAATTTGCAGTGATTGCCGAAAATAGGCCGCTAGTCAACTGTTTCTTCATTTCTTTTTTCCAATTCAGCCAGTGTGCCTACCCCGAAAAGCATCGCAGTTCCAAATACCGCCGTTATATGTTCGGGTTTATTTCCGGTATTTATTTGAGGATAGTCTGCCGTTGTTTGCACAGCGGCGGAATTGCTGTTTTCTTGGGTATTTGACTGCGGCAATGAGAGCGTTTTTTCCGGAAGGCTTGTTTCGGTATAGCCGGCCAGATATTTTTTCATTTTTTTCGCAAGATCTGTGTTTTCGGTAAAATTTTCCGGTGTTCTGCACGGTTTGCCCCATTTTGCCTTAATTTGATCAAAACTGTCTTCCTGAAGATCAGCCTCATCAATTCCGCCGGTGAACAGGAACCTATCGTCTGAGGTATTTAAGCCCTTGTAACACCCGGTGAACCAGCTTATGCTGTTTTTGTTGAAGGTGCCTATGGCGTAATCCCGCATACCGCCGGTTAGGAATTCACCGGCTATAACAGGCACATTCCAATTTGCGCCATCGTTGATTTCAGCGATTTTATTGTCAATTTCCTGCGTTGTGCAGTTATAAATATGAATCTGATAGATGATGTTGTCCCAGCAGAATTTTTTGGAGTCCGGCAGATTCCGCATATCCCAAACACCCTCAACCGTAATCATGCGGTCCGGGTCTTCTGTTCTGACAGCGCTGTAAAGTTTGTTGTAAAACCGCCACAACTGCTCATCGTTTTTTTCATTCTCCGCAAAGCCGCTCATAGGCTCGTGAAGAAGGTCGAAGGCCGCAACGGCTGAGTTGCCTTTGAAATGTTTGGCGATTTCTTTCCAAAGTTCGGCTGTGCGGCAGCGGTGCTTCAGCCCGGCAATGCTGCAGTCGAAAAGTTCGCTAGGATGCACTTTGCCGCAGGAATGGCTGTTGTTCTGAAATCCCGACGCGCTGTGCAGGTCAAGGATTACATAAATTCCGCGTTTCCCGCATTCGTTCACAATCCGGTCAAGCCTCGAAAAATCAATGCCGCCGTCTTTGTTTCTGATCCAGGTGCCTTTGTCGTCGCTCTGGAAATCTCTGTACCGGAAGGGAAAACGCACACAGTTGACACCGAGTTTTTTCAGGTATTCGATATCGGAAAAAGTGATCCAATTATCCGAGAAGGTATTGATAAGCTCGCGGGCTTGATCAGTTCCGAAGCGCCCGGCAAGTATTTCCAGCGTGTTGCGGCAGCTGCAAGCATTATCTTCACCGCTGCCGGGGGACATCCGGGATTCCTGCAGAAGCCGGCTGTCGAGGTTGACACCCCGAAGCATTACGGTTTCACCTTTCGCGTTAACAATTTTGCGCCCGTCGGTTTTCAAAAAATCATTTTCATCCAAAGGCACAATGGCCTTCATGCTTGCAACAGCGCCGCAGAGAATGCCGGCAGACGCCGCCAGAACTCCGGCCGCACAGCCACAGCAAATTACTTTGCCGCAATTTTTTTGCATGACAATTTCCTCCGCTTCCTCCTGTTTGTGATGAAAACAGCCAAAAGACATACCAGAATACCTGCTGCCGCGCCTGAGCAGTCAATCAATACATCTGTAAAACGGCAAGCGCGCCCTGGAACAAAATATTGATGAATTTCATCGCTGACCGAATAGACAAGCGCAAATATAAATGTAAAACAGGGTTTGCTTTTGTTCCAGCTCAGGCGTGACGCATAAAAAACAAGAATGGAAAGCCCGAAATATTCAAAACCGTGCGCGAATTTTCTGATGCCGTGATTGCCGATATTGAATGAAAAAAACTCCAGAATTTTATCGAGAAAGCTTTTACTCAGTTCGGCGGATTCCTCGGCCACTTGATGCGACAGGTAAAAAATCGCGGCCATACAAAATGCGACCAAAAACCAGGCAAAGATTAAAACAGCATTTTTTCTTTTATTGCAGAGTGCGGAATTCATAAATAATTTGCTCCTTTTTTGGTGACGCTGAACGCTGTTTATATCAGCCGGTTTTCTTGCCGTTAATAAAATAAACGGTTTCCCCCGCGGGTGACGCATAAATCCCGTAAGTGCCGCTGCCCAGCGCTAAATAGCTTGATTCCGAAAAAAGAGGATACACAACGCCGTTTCGCATCAGGTTTGCTTCCGCTTTGCGGCAGCCTTGAACCGTTTCGGCGATTCCGCCTCCCATTTTCAGCTGCCGTAAAATATTATAGTAGGTTTTGGAACTGTAATGGAAAATATTATCGTCACTGCCCGCTGTGAAATTCTGTAAAAATCCGACCGCTGAGCCGGTTTCCGATTTGACCGGAGCCAAAGCGATTTGATAATTTCCGCTTTTGACCCTTGCCGTAATGTCTTCGGTTTCAAGCACTTCAACGGTAACCTCAAGGCTTATACCGAGCGTTTTTTGCCAGTGCTGGAACATTTGGCGCATAGCTTGCTCATATTCGGCGGGGCAAAGCAGTGCTATGCTTACGGAAGAACATTCCGTTTCTTCAAGACCTTTGTCCCAGGAGGCTTTTGCCCCCGTATTGTCAAGTTTTACGGCATAGCCGCCCTCAGCAAGCTCCCTGAACGGAGTTTGGCCGATTTCGCAGCAGGATGGGACAAAATAATCGGCTGATGTGTTGTTTTCGCTTATCTGCCGTTTGAAAGAGGTGCTGTCAACCGCTTTGCACAGGGCAACACGCAGCGAAGTGTTTTTTAATACATCATCACGGCAATTGAAACAAAGCGACCATGTTATATTTTTATATTCCGTCAATGTAATTCCGGAGTCTTTTTCCGCTGTTTGGGCTGCGGAGGCATTCAGCGGGGCGGCTGAATAATTCCCGACAGATAACTTCTGCAAATATTTATCGGTTTTCGGGCTGATGCTCAGGACAACGGAATTCGGAGCAACTTCGGAATCGCCTGTGTAGTCTTTATTTCGACGCAGGGTCAGGGAAGAATCATGTGTCCAGACTGAAAGGTAAAACGGGCCGTTGCAAAGCAGATAGTCATCCTCCAAGCCATACTTGCCTTTTGCGGCAGTGAAAAAATTCTCGTTGCAGGGCATGCATACCGGGGAAGCAAGCAGGTTTATGAAATCGGGGTTGCTTTTTACGAGCGTTATTTTTAATGTGAAACGGTCCACCGCTTCAACGCCGAGCGCTTTTGAAGGAAGGGATCCGCTGAAAATTCTGATAGCATTTTTTATCACAAAAAGCGAATCGGCATCCGGTGAACCGGTTGAAGGCGAAACCGCGCGGCGGAACGCAAAAACAAAATCGTTGGCTGTGACAGCAGTGTCGAAGGTTTTTGCACAGTCTTCACCCAGGATACTCTCATGGCCGTCAATCAAATGCCATTTTGCGTTGTTGCGAAGATGAAAGGTATAAACCTTCCCATCGGAAGATTGTTCCCAATTCAGCGCTGTGCCGGGCAAAATTTGCCCGTTTTCGCCCAAACGAACCAACCCTTCAAGGCAATTTGCCACAACAGTCTTTTCGGGAATATTTTCGGCAATTTGAGGATCCAGGCTTGCGGGTTCCGCGGTTATGGGAAAAATCAAGTCCATACCGCTGCCACTGTGTTTTGAACAGGCGGTAAACGACAGGAATATTAAAATAACGCTTAGCATAAGCGAAACGGTTTTTTTCGGCATTAACGACACTCACTTTTCAGAAGACCGGAATATTTGCTCATATGTTCCGGCAATTATGTTCTATGTATTTTTCTCGCTCCATTTTGCGAGTTGGTCAGCAAGGGCGGTGCTGCCGGTGCTTTTGTTTTTTGACTGATTAATCAAAAAATTCTGAACGTCCCGTTTACCCGCGGTATCCTTTTGCTTTTCAATATTTGAAAGTTTTTCACGGTAACCGCAGACACAGAAAAACGCCTTTTTATCCCCCTCACCGCGCATTTCCAGCTTTTTGTGACAATTCGGGCAACGGGCATTTGTGGTGATTGAAACACTCTTCCTGTAACCGCATTCCCTGTCCGGGCAAACGAGCATCCTTCCCTTTTTGCCTGTCACATCCAGCAGGAACTTGCCGCAGTCGGGGCATTTGTCCCTTGTCATATTATCATGCGTATAAACGGTGCTGCTTGCCGCCACCATGGAAACAAGGCGCGTTGCGTAATCGCGCATATCCTGAATAAACAAATCATCCCTGGCTTTGCCTTTGGCAATCAGCTGCAGCTGCTGTTCCCATTTTGCGGTCAATTCGGCCGATTTCAGGTCCGGCGGAACAATGCTGATGAGCTGTTTTGCTTTTGAAGTCGGGTGAATTTCTTTGCCTTTCCGCTCAAGGCAGAAGGAATTAAACAGTTTTTCAATGATATCGGCACGGGTTGCCGGGGTTCCCAAACCGCTGGTCGTTTCGATGATATCCCGAAGATTTTTGTCATCGATCTGCTGCGACGGATTTTCCATCGCGGTCAGCAATGTGGCTTCGGTATATCTTGCGGGCGGCTTGGTTTTGCCGGCAATCACTTTGCTGCTCTGTACCGCAGTATTTGTCCCTTGCGCAAGGGGAGGCAGCTGCTGCGAGCGGGCGTCAGGGTCCTCTTCGTCCTCATCGCTTGCCGTGACTCCGTAAAGCTCTTTCCATCCGGCAGTTTTGACTGTTCTGCCTTTTGCGAAAAAAAAGTACTGCTCAACTTTAATTTTAACCCTGACCTCCTCATATTCAAACGAGGGGCTTAACACCGCTAAAAAACGGCGGACAACCAAGTCGTAAATATTGCGTTCTTCTGGCGACAGCCGCGCAAGGTTAACTGCTTGCTCGGTGGGGATAATCGCGTGGTGGTCAGTAACTTTGGCGTTGTTGACGATATACTTTGTCGAAATCGGTTTTGTCCGCAAGATCTGCTGTGCCGTTTGGGCATAGGGCCCTATGGCGATGCTTCGCAGGCGCTCGGGGAGTGTCGGCACCACATCGTCGGAGATATAGCGCGAGTCTGTGCGCGGATAAGTCAGCAGTTTATGGGTTTCATACAGGCTTTGCATCAAGCCAAGCGTCTGCTTTGCAGAATAAGCGTATTTTCTGTTGGCATCCCGCTGCAGTTCGGTTAAATCATAAGCGGGCGGGGGTGGCTGATGGCGGTATTCTTTTTTAACTTCGACCAGTGTGCCCCGTTTTCCCCGGATGGCGTTTGCAATTGTTTCTGCCGGTTCCGGTTCGAAAAAGCGGGACTGGTTTTTGCTGTCTTTATATATCGCGCTGAAACCCTCGAATTGTGCCGAAACGGTATAGTAGTCCTTGGGGATGAATTTTGCGATTTCCTCCTCGCGCTTAACAATAAGGGCGAGGGTTGGGGTTTGCACTCTGCCTGCCGAAAGCTGCGCGTTGTGTTTGCAGGTCAGCGCGCGCGTGACATTCAGCCCCACCAGCCAGTCCGCTTCGGCGCGCGCCTGCGCGGAACGGTAAAGGCTGTCATAATCGCGGGAAGGTTTCAGCGAGGCAAAGCCTTCCTTGATGGCTTTGTCTGTCTGTGAAGATATCCATAACCGTTTTGCAGGCTTTCTCCACCCGGCCTTTTCCATTATCCAGCGGGCGACCAGCTCGCCTTCGCGCCCGGCGTCGGTTGCAATCACAAGGTCATCAATATCGGGGCGGCGCATCAAAGCGGAAACGGCTTTAAACTGTTTGCTTGTTTCACGGATAACAACGAGGCGCATATTTTTGGGCAGCATAGGCAAATCGTCAAAATTCCAATTTTTATATTTACCGTCATATTCCTCTGGGTCGGCGAGGGTGACAAGGTGGCCCAAAGCCCATGTGATGATATATTTCGGCCCGATAATGCATCCGTCGCCGTTTTGGCGGCAACCCATCACCTGTGCGATATCCCTTGCTACGAACGGCTTTTCGGTGAGAACCAGGGTTTTACCCAATATTTTCACCCCAATCGAATTTAGTTAAGGCGCCTTTGCACAAAAGCGCGGGAAAGCCCCATTGCCGGAGCACTTCGTAAACGCCGACAGCAACGGAGTTTGAAAGGTTCAGGCTGCGTGCGTCGTCGATCATCGGAATACGAACACATCTTTCGGGGTGGTTAAAAAGCAGTTCCTCGGGCAAACCGGCTGTTTCTTTGCCGAAAAACAAGTAAGCGTTGTCGGGGTAATTCACATCGGAATAGATGTTTCTCGCTTTTGTTGAAAAAAAGTAAAAATCACCTTTGTTTTGCGAAAAGAAATCATCAAGGCTCTTATAGTAAGTTATATCAAGCAAATCCCAATAATCAAGGCCTGCCCTTTTCAGTTTGGCGTCGTCAACTTTAAAACCCATCGGTTCCACAAGATGGAGCCGGGCGCCGGTTGCCGCGCATGTTCGGGCAATATTACCGGTATTCTGCGGTATTTGCGGTTCGACAAGAACAATGTTAAGTGTAGACATTTTTCCCCTTTATATCGAATAAATTTAATAGTTTAGGCTGCTGCCCGCTAATTATAAAGCGCCATGGCTTTTTCAATATCGCCGCCAACCATAAGCTCCAGCGCATCGCACGCTTTGTCAGCTGTTGAACTCAGGGCTTCAAGCTCTTCCTTTTTGAAAGAAGAAAGTACCCAATCCATCAGTTCCATATCGGGATGGGGCTTTGCGCCCACACCGATTTTGATTCTGGGAAAGTTGTTGCTTTTTAAATGGTAAATGATACTTTTTACGCCGTTATGCCCGCCGTCCGTACCGCTTCTCCGTATACGCATATTGCCGCAGGGAAGCGAGATATCGTCAAAAACAACGATGATTTTTTCAATGGGGATTTTATAAAAATCCGCCGCTTCTCTTACAGCTTCTCCGCTGTTATTCATACCGGTTTGAGGTTTAATTAACAAACAGCGGTGCCCGCAAATTGAAACATCAGCCGAAAGAGATTTGAAGCGTATACGGTTAATTTTTATGTTCAGTTTTTGCGCAAGTTTATCAAGGCATAAATAGCCGGAATTATGCCGCGTGAATTCATACTTTTTACCGGGGTTTCCGAGCCCTGCTATCAGGTACTCGGGGGTTCCCGGGGCGGTCCGTTTGAGAAAGGTCAACATGAATAAATCACTCCAAGGTCAGAAGTCAGTGTATATTTTCGGTTTTGAGGTTAATGTGGGGCGGCTTAAATGCCGCCCCGCGAATATTAAGGAAGGGTGTATACCGGTATCAATGAAAAACCATTTATCTCGGGAATCCGGTTAAGGCCGCGCATTATTTTACGCTGATCATTTTGTGCCTCTCAATGCTTTCAACACCTGCGTCATTTTTCACCGGTGTTTTTGTGTAATCGATTTTGATATTGTATTTTTTTATCGCGTCTGCCGCATCCTGAGCGGAAACATCGCTGCCTTTCACAAGGGCCGTCAACGCAACCGTCTGTTTGTTTCCGCTGATAATAGCAATTCCCGGGTCTGCAACCGTTATGAGCCATATATTATCTTTGCCGTTGTTTTTTACATCGTAGGCATACAGGGTTATATCATCGCTTGACTTGTTGTCTACTTCAATTTCAAGCGAATAGGCTTTCCACTCTGTTTTGGCGTTCAAAACCGATTCGGCATTTTCGGGGCTTAAACCGAAATCTTTTTCAAGATCTTTCAAGGCTGTGCCGGGGTGGCTGTAATAAACATCAAGCAGCGAAGCGCCATCGAAAACGGAACCGGCTTTTGCCGAGGGCTTGCTGCCGAAAACTTTAGCGGCGGCAGTTGCCAAGATGGCAATCACAAGCAAAGGCACTAAAATAACAATAGCAGTTTTGATGGCTTTTTTATTCATTTCAGGTCCTCCAAACTGTGTTGCCTTTTAAAGGGCTTTTTAGCTGTGACCCAATCTTTTTTATTGACCTGTTTTGAACGCGCGATGGCAAGGGCGTTATCAGGCACAGTATCCGTAACGGTTGAACCCGCTGCCGTATACGCATTTTTACCCACAGTCACGGGAGCAACCAGGCAGGTGTTGCAGCCGATAAAAGCGCCGTCCTTAATAACCGTCCGGCTCTTTACTTTACCGGAATAATTTGCCGTGGCGCAGCCGCAGCCGACATTTACATCAATGCCGACATCCGAGTCGCCGATATAGGTGAGATGTGCGATTTTTGTTTCATTCCCGACAGAAGAGTTCTTAACCTCAACAAAATTGCCGATAAGAACTTTCTCGCCGATAACAGTACCCGGGCGTATACGGACAAACGGGCCGATTTCAGCGTCGTCTGATACTTTAGACTGGTAGCATTGCACAGAGTTCAACCGGACATTGTCACCGATCTCACTGTCCTCAACAAGCGTGTTCGGCCCGATGGTGCAGCCGCAGCCTATTTTAACACGGCCGCGCAGAATTGTTCCGGGCAAAATTATGGTATCGGTGCCGATCTCAACATCGGGCCCGATTATAATACCGTCGGTGCAGGGGATTGTGACGCCGTTCACCATATGGCGGCGCATCTCTTCTTTGCGGGCAATTTCATTCAGCTCAGACAATTGCACTCTGTCGTTCGCGCCGAGGACAACATTGGAGGTGCGCGCGCTGAAAGCGGTGGCGTTCAGTTTAAGGCCCAGCAGAATTTCAACCGCATCGGTAAGATAGAACTCCTTGCTTCTGTTTTCGGGCGCAAGTTTACGGAACGCCTGAAGTCTTTCCAAAGCCTGAAGCAGTGCCTGCGCGTTAAACCAGTATGCACCGGAGTTTACTTCGTTAATTGCTTTTTGCGCTTCGCTCGCGTCCCGTTCCTCAACAATTTTTAATAAAGCGCCGTGCTGGTCACGGACTATTCTGCCGTACCCGTACGGATTGTTTACCTTCGCGGAAATAACGGTTGCGGAATTGGAGGTTTGCTTGTGAAATTTAAGCGCGGTGCTGATGGTTTCGGCATCAATCAGCGGAGCGTCGCCTGCAAGCACAAGCACATTTGCGTCACCGTGCTCGGCAATAAAGTTGCTGGCCTGCATAACGGCGTGCCCGGTGCCCAGGCGTTCTTTTTGAACAACGGTTTCAATACCGCTGTCTAAATGCATTGTGACACTTTCCCCAAGATGCCCGACGACGACACAAATGTCTTCAATACCGCTTTGTTTCGCTTTGTCAATAACCCAATCAAGCATTGGCTTAAACAAAACTTCCGCAAGGACTTTTGGTTTGGTGGTCTTCATGCGGGTTCCTTCGCCCGCGGCAAGAATGACTGCACAATCCTTTTTCATTTGTTACCCTTCCTTTCAATAACGGTTAAAGCAATTTGATGAATTCAGGTTATATTCGCAAATGCCGAAAGTTATATTTCTGTTTTACGCTTCCTGAGTCCCGATATAAAGACGCAAGCCGCAAATAACGCAGGGACAACTGCAATGGCGGTATAGTTTTTACCTCCGGTTTGCGGCACAGCGGTATCTTCATATGAGGCGTCGGTGTCTGATTGCCTCGTTGCCGATTCGGTTGCTGTGACAGGTTCGGCTGCAGTTGTTTCCGCCGGGGAGGATGTTTCGTTATCGGCGGCATCTGATTTATCCGGAACAAATGAAGCAACGGTGACACTGATTCCCCCTGGGGCTGCAGATGTTTTTGCCGGTACCGCAGCCGGTTGCATGGTTGTGCTGTTTGCGGCGGCGACAGAGGCGCTGATAGCCGCTTTTTCGACAGCAAAGCTGTCGATGCGCTGTGTTTTATCGCCGTTGACCGAGTAAGCGTCAAAATATAGCTTGTTGCCGTCAATTTGAATAGCGGAGAACACAGGAACTTCCACGCTGACGATGCTTTGAGCTCTCGGGAAGAGCATATCGGTCATAATGTTTTTCTTGGGCAGATAATATTTAACACCCGCGCAGGCGCTGATGACATAAATGGAACCTTTCGGCTCGATTTTCTCTTTGTAATCAAGCCCGTTGTAAGTAACTGTTTTTGTTTGGCTGAGGACAACCTTGTTGCCTTTCATCGCGTTTGTCCGCAAATAAACATGGTCATGCCCCTGCAGCACCAGGTCTATTCCGAGTTCCGGCATCAGTGAGCAAAGCTGTTTGCGTATTGCTTTAACATCCTTGTCGTCATAGTGCGAACCGTTTGAATACAGGGCCTTGTGCAGGGCAACTATTTTCCACTGCGCGCTGCTCGCGGCGGCGTCCTGCTTGAGCCATGCAAGCTGTTTGTCGCTGAGCGCGTTTTTCGCATTCAGATCGTTTGTATTCAGCACGATAAAATGAACATTGTTGTAATCGAAGGAATAATAAATGCCGGTGCTCCTGTTCTGTTCGGGCGCATCGGGAAGAGCAAAACTTTGGTCAAGAGCGTAATTCTCATCCTCATGATTGCCGGTGGTTGGCATCAGAACGGTACTCATTAAATCAGAGGAAGCGGTGTTTAACAGCCATTTCCATTGCTTAATATTGGACGGGTTGTCCGTTAAATCGCCGGTGCTCATAATGAATTTGCTTTGGGGATACATATTGAATGCAGTGTCAACAACATTTGCCCAGGTTTCATACTGCTGCTCATTTTGGGACTGCGGGTCGGTCATGTGGAAAAAGGTGACTTTGTCCGAATTGTCGGCCGTTTCAATAACCCCTGTCCGGCTCCACCAGCCTTTTGAAGCGTCACCCACCCGGTAACAGTATTTTGTCCCCGCTTTAAGACCGGAAAGCTTGACTGTATGGCGGATTAAAGTGAAATTGTATTTCAAAAAACCGGTGATTCCGAGATCGGCGCCGGGGACAGAGCGGGTTGCCTTTTCGGACTTGGCCGAAATGCCTGCGCCTTCAGTCGGCACACCCGTAAATACGGGGTTTTCACTGTAAGGTACGATTTCGATATCTGTATTTGTGACACTGTATTTGGTGAACCAACTGATATTCCTGGTGCTGTCCGTTTTATTCCCGAAGGTCACCGCAATTTGGGAAGGCAGACGGTAATCATCAACTGTCGGTGTTACGGGAACAGGGCCGCTGTAAGTTACGGTGGCATTATTGTCTTTTTTCAGCCCCGGGTCTGTATCCGTTACCAGACAGCTCAGCATTTCCGATATTGTGAAGCCGATCGAATCAAACTGGCTTTGCGTAAGGTATTCACTTGTAAAGAAGTTTAAAATATCTTCAACGCTGTTGTATTTTTCGGGGAGGACAGAAAGAGTGGACTCAATAATATTGCCGAAACTGTTGTTTCCGGCAAAAATCACATCAATCAATCCCGTAAGAAAAACGCCGATTATCTGCCCGAAGCTGCCTTTCGGGAAAAGGGATTTGGGATTAAAGTCCAGGTTGGCGAGAATTTCGCCTTCGATAAGGTCGTTGACAACAACATCAATGAGTGTGTTGTATAATACTTTGGCGCCGTCGCGGTTTTTGAAAAAGTCCAGGAAATCCGCCGTAAAAATATCGTTGCTGATATCTTCGTCGCCCTGGTACAGGTGTGCAATGACGCTGTACGCGGCATCCTGTAAAGTGCCGGGTTTGTCCGGATTTCCGAATCCAAGGGTATCGATATAATTGGTGCAGGGATAATCGGATACTTTCATGTTGACTATGTCTTTGGCAACCCAGTTGATGATTTCCATTACTTTGGCGGGGTTGTCAATATAATTGATATCGATTTGGTTGGCTAAATCTTTAATGAAAGCCATGATGTTTTTTGTCGTGAATATTTCCGTATCACCGATAACCAGCCCGCCTTTAAGGGCACTGTTTATAATTTCGGCCAAATCGATTCCGTTGGCGGTGAGGTAAGCGAGCAATCCGCCTTCCGCCTGAATGTCTTTGAAAATATTTTCCAAAAATCCTTCGGCCATATCAACACCGAAACTCGCAAGCCCGTCATTGCCGTAAGTTTGGCCGAAAGAGAATGTGTTTTTATAAGGCTTTTGATAAGCTGTGCCGTCGGCAACAACCTGTTTTTCGCAATCCACATCAAGTGTTTTGTAAGTTGCTTTGACACTTTTGCCGGTATTGTCGAAAAGGACTTCGCGGAAGACATTGGGGTAGCCCGTGAGGGAGGACGTGCTGCAGTCGTAAAGTGTTTCCCCTTTGTCTGAAACATGGCTGGCTAAATTGTTCACATGCATATGGCCGGTGAAAGCAAAATGCATTCCGGCATCCGTAAGCGTTTCGGTGGTTTCCAGCCAATTGTCGACCATAAATGCCTGGAAAACAGTCGGCTCAATATCAAACTGCGGCGCAAGGCTGTGGTGTATAAGGCCTACAACAGTTTCGCCGCAGCGATTTGCGTCGGCAATTTCATTGAGTAACCATTTCATCAGGCTTGGAGGTATGTTGCCGCCTGTCTCATGCTCGTTTTCACCGTCTGCGGTGCTGTCGGAACTGTATTTGCTGGCGTCAATGGCAATCAGCCTGTAGCCGCCGTCAAGCTTTGCGGAATAGGAGAGCATGCCGGCTTTTTCTCCGGCGGGCGGCGTATAGGTATGGTAAGCCAAATCATAGCCGAGATTTTTGTAGATGCTTTTAAAGTTTTCCGGTGTGGTGGCACGGGCTTTTTCAGCCCTGTTGTTTTCAAATGTGGTGGCTTCGCTGTTGTTGATATCGTGATTCCCGTTAATGACAAGAACCTGAATACCCGTTTCCTTCTCAAACTGTTCCAGTCTGGCGGCAAGCTCGGTATGCCCGGCATACTCGCTGTCCTTTGTTAAATCACCCGGAATCAATACATATTTGCATCCGTTGTCCTTTGCATGCTTTTCTATTGCATACAAGGCGGAGTCAAGCAAGGCTTTGCACTGGATATTTTGACATGCGTTGCTGTCGCAGTATTCTTTCCAAGC
>CAYOAW010000031.1:17459-20906 GCA_964402095.1 uncultured Eubacteriales bacterium
AGCACCGCGTGCGGAACACCGCCCAGCAGCATCCCGAAGCCTTTCAGCGGCCTGTCTCCGTTTAAAATTCTGATTAAGCCTTCAGCCATCCTCGGGCTGAACAGCCCGCCGCTCATCGCGACAAAGCTGCGGAACGGTGTTTGCAGCGCTATGGCATTCATCATAACGGCATTTTCACCTTTATCCATGCGCCGGAGAATAAAACTGATAAATCTGCCGAAACGGCTGCCCCACTTTGTATGCGCGGCATTTTCAAGATTGTCGGTCATATCTATCGGCAAAGATTTGTCTTTTGTAACCGGGGGAACGTGGGAACCCAGCAAAGCCTCAAACTGCCCGGCAGTCACATCGGCAACTTCGCCCGTGTAATAACACGGCGCGGTTTCCCTGAGATCCGGTATCGGCGCATCGGGAGCGGTGGAGGAAACCTTAAGGCTTCCGCTGAGCCGTATGTCAGCCGAGGACGCACCGATGAGAATATCAAAAACACCGGTTTCAACATGCCAGTCATGGACAGCGGTGTTATAGTAGGCAAAAGCTCTTTTACCGAGAACAATCGATATTTCTTTTTCCTCACCCGGTTCAAGGGATACCTTTTCAAAGGCCTTTAAGTCTTTGGCGGCCCTGAAGGCGGTGCTTTCTTTGTCGGCAACATAAAGCTGCGCAATTTCCGCCCCTGCTGTTTTACCGGTGTTTTTAACATTAAAACGGACAGTCAGTTCCTCATCGTCCATCATATAATTTTTGCTTAATTGAAGGCCCGAATATTCAAAAGTCGTGTATGACAGCCCGAAGCCGAAGGGAAAACACACTTCTTTATTGACTTTGTCATAATATCTGTAACCGATATAGATGCTCTCCCTGTATTCCACAGTCGCAGGGTTCCCCGGGAAATTTTTAAAACAAGGGGCGTCCTGCCCGCTTAAAGGATATGTTACCGCAAGTTTGCCGCTTGGGTTCACTCTGCCGGTCAGGATATCGGTTATGGCACCCGCTCCCGCCTGGCCGCCCAAACAGGCATTCAGCAGAGCCGGCACTTTGCGGATCCAGGGCAGTTCGACGGGCGAACCCCCGGAAAGGACAACAACAACATTGGCGTTCGCTTCGCAAACCGCGTCAACAAGTGCGTTGTGGTGTTCGGGCAGCCGCATATGCGACCGGTCAAACCCCTCTGATTCATATTCATCTGTCAACCCGATAAAAAGCACCGCAATATCCGCTTTTTTCGCGGCTTCGACAGCTTTTGCCTGAAGATCGGGGTCGGTTTTGTCTTTTTTGATTTTATAGCCTTCCGAATAGGTAAAATCAATGCCGGCTTCTTTGAAGCAGTCGAGCGCATTATCCAAGCGGGTGGGATTAATCAGGGAACTGCCTGCGCCTTGATAACGGGGCTCTTTTGCCATTTCGCCGATAACGGCAACCTTGGTGCCGTTTTTAACCGGCAGCAGATTATTCTCGTTTTTAAGCAGGACCATGGACCGGCCTGCTATTTTTCTCGCGAGAGCATGGTGTTCATCTTCGTTATAAATATATTCGGACCATATATTGTTATGCCCTTCGAAAATCAGTTTTAAGAGCTGTTCCACTCTTCTGTCAAGCACAGCCTCATCAAGTTCGCCGGCTTTAACGGCGCTGACAATTTTCTTTGCGCCGAGGCCGTGGGAGGAAGGCATCTCAAGATCATTGCCGGCTTTCAAGCCTTTTACACGGTCATTCACAGCGCCCCAGTCGCTGACCACAACGCCGTCATATCCCCATTCATCCCTTAAGACTTTTGTCTGCAGCCATTCGTTTTCGGAACAGTAGTCTCCGTTTAAACGGTTATAGGCGTTCATGACCGTCATAGGCTTTCCTTTTTTAACCGCGGTTTCAAAAGCCGGAAGATATATTTCGCGCAAAGCTCTTTCGTCAACTACCGCGTTGACGGTCATCCTGCGGGTTTCCTGGCTGTTGACGGCAAAATGCTTCAGCGAAGTGCCGATGCCTTTTGACTGGACGCCTTGTATAAAAGCCGCCCCCATTTCCCCTGCAAGACAGGGATCCTCGGAAAAATATTCAAAATTGCGCCCGCAAAGAGGGGAGCGTTTCATATTAACCCCCGGGCCAAGCAGTACGGAAACCTTTTCCTGCCGGCACTCATCCCCGAGCGCTTCGCCCATTTCGTGCAGCAACTCACGGTCCCAGGAACAGGCGGTGGTGGCCGCTGTCGGGTAACAGATGGCAGGCACGCTGTTCAGAAGGCCTGCGTCTTTCAGGTTGGGATCCCTTTTGCGCAAACCGTGAGGCCCGTCGGCAACCATAATTTCGGGTATGCCAAGCCTTTCAAAACTTTTCAGGTGCCACGAATCTTCACCGTCGCAAATTGACGCCTTTTCCTCAAGGGTCATTTTGGCGACAAGGTCTTTGATACTTTCTTTGCTGAGTTTTTGCTTGTTGTTCGGCACAGCTATTCTCCCCTCTAAGCAGTTGATGTCTATGAATTAAAATCCGTAATATTTAAGCCATCTTGTACACAAATCACTCCAGCAGACCGTCAGGCCGTGATAGCCTGATTCTGCCGGATTATCATAATTGATTCTGTCCGCAAGCGCCTGCCCGTGCTCGCCGCAGGGGAATATATGCAGCTCGACCGGCACCTGCTTTTTACGCAGCAAATCCGCAAGCGCGAAAGTTGTCTTATAATTAATCAGCATATCTTCAAATGATTGCCAGATAAACGCCGGCGGGAATTTCATGCCCGGTTCCGGTTTAAAGTTGAAGTAGGACAAAAGGCTGAATTCGTCTTCGTCATCTTCTTCATCGTCAACAAGGAAAACAGCGGCGTATGAAAGCATTGCGGCGGCAGGCCGGCAGGGGCAGCGTTCAACAGGGTCTTGAGAATCCGGATTGCCGTCGTCGCCGTAGAAGCAGGTCATGGCCGCAAGATTGCCGCCGGCGGAAAAACCGATGACACCGATTTTTTCCGGATTGATGTTGAATTCCCCGGCATGGCAATAAAGATATCTGACGCATCTTTTGGCGTCGGCAAGAATTACATCCTTCGGGTAAGGCACAAGCCTGTAATCAAGGACAGCCGCGTTGATACCCGCTAAATTCAGCTTTTTCGCGATGGCAACACCTTCGCCGGTAGACTTGAAAGTATAGCCGCCGCCTGCCATAACAACAACGCAGCCTTTGCCGCCGCCGTCCGGAGCGGGCAGGAATATGAAACTCGGTGCCGGCTGGTTGAGCTCTTGTACAAAGCCCGGCACCTCGCCGTCCCAAAGAGGATATTGCTTAAATTGCCCGATGTCCTTGTACCAGTTCAGGTTTCTTTTTGTGTTGTCTTCAAAATCGATAAGTCCCGGCATAAAAAGCAGCCAACCTTTCTTCAAATAAATAAATTTAAAAATTAAAGTTAAATTCAAACAAAAGCCGGATCAGTTATTCCGCATATTCCGTTCCGGA
>CAYOAW010000032.1:0-5317 GCA_964402095.1 uncultured Eubacteriales bacterium
GTTTTATCGCCTATCTCATTCGTGCAATCGAAATCCAAAAACAGAACCCTGTCCAATTTTTCCTGCCTGACACCGGTTAAAACAGCGCCTGTCAGATGCTTGCGCAGCAGCATACAGAACATCGGCGGTGTTTGCGGATTCTCGGGGGCAAATTCGGTAAAATGAATCCGCGGGCTGTTTGCGGAAGCAGAAATAAGCAGTTTTTTAACGCCGGACCGGGAACGTAAAATCAACACCAGCTCGTCTTTAGAGGGCTGGTGCAGTTTTTCGACACGGCTGCCGACAGCCGCCTGTTCAATTTCATTTTTTAAAAAGTGTAAAAACATACCGTCCAGCGGCATTTAACTCACCTCAAAATATCCGGATAATAGGTTTCGACAGGCAGCTCCTGTTCAATAACGGAGAATTCAATATCGGGGAAGGTCAGCCTGAGTTTTTCAGCCAAAACAGGCACAACCGGATTTTCTGTTTCAAAATGCCCCGCGGCAATCAGCGTCAGTCCGCACTGGGCGGCCATCAAAAAATGGTGATGCGAGGCGTCGCCTGTAATAAAAGCATCTATACCGGCGTCTATAACCTCTTTCAGGCAGCTGCCGCCCGCTCCGCCGCAAACAGCAACCGTTTCAATTGAACGCCCGCCATCGCAGTAGCGAACCGGAGCACAGAGCATTTTCCCGGTATGCGCCGCCAGCTCCTCGCCGCTGTCCATGTGTAAAAATCCTGTTCGCACCATCCCCGCGGGAAATTCGGCTGTAGGGAAAGGTTCCGGCTTTTTAATATCCAAAAGCTCCGCGAGAATATCGTTCACGCCCCCCGCGGCACAGTCCAGCGAAGTATGCGCGCATAAAGCGGCGATTCCCGCCGATGCCAACTCAAAGGCCATATCCCCCGACTGAAAACTTTTTTGCGGTTCAAACAGGACGGGATGATGGCTGACAATCAAATCAACGCCCAACCGCTTTGCGATCAGAAGAGTTTGCCCGGTAATATCCAGCGCGATGCCGACACGGCGCACATTTCTGTTGATATCGCCGACAATGAAACCGCTGTTGTCATAAGCAGCCTGCAGGGAGAACGGAGCAATCGAATCGATATAATCATAAATGTCCTTGATTTTAACCATCATTTCCTCCTGTATTCCTCAATCACACCCGTCAGCAGGTCTGTCCGGTTTGTCAGCAAAACGGAGATGCCCATATCAAGGTATTCCCTCGCGAGCTCTTCATCGTCCGTCCAGAAAACATTGCAGACTATGCCCGCTGCTATCGCCCGGTTAACCTTTTCTGCGTCAAAAACACCGTTGAAAAGCTGGCAGCGCGCGCAGCCGTACCGGACGGCATAGTCGACAATATCCAGATCCTCGCGCCAGGGTTCCAGCGCATTACGCGGAATTTCCGGCGCAAGGGCAACAAAGTGCTGCATGGTTTCCTCCTCCGAAGAGGAAAAATAAACGCTGTTTTCCAAACCGTACTTTTCAACAAGCCTTTTCATTTCGGCGACAACCGCCCCGGTATCCTCACCGAGTTTTTTAAAATGCAAATTCATCACGGCAGCGCTGCCGATTGCCTCGAACACTTCTTCCGGTGTGGAGAAAGTTACATTCCATTCTTTATCATCACCCGGCGTACGCAGCCGCATTGCCTTGAGTTCCGTCAATGTTAATTCGCTGATTTTACCGGTGCCCGCCGCGATCCTGTCCACTTTTTCATCGTGGGCTATGATCAGCTTTTTATCTTTGGTCAGCCTGATATCAAACTCAATTTCATCCGCGCCCAATGCAATCCCCGCGGCAAACCCCGGCAGGCAGCTTTCCGGCATCAGGCCCGGCACACCCCTGTGCGCGCACAGCGCCGGAAAAACAACTTCATCAAAACGCTTGCCCTGGCTGATCATAGCGAACCTCCCTGAATTCCGTTGATAATTTCTTTAAGTCTATTCACTTCTTCCCGGTTTGAACCGGCTTTTTCAAGCGCCGCCGCCTTTTTAATCAACCGCCGGCCCAGCTTTGCGATATACTCCCGCGCGGCATCGTTATCGCAATCGGGGAGTTTGCCGGTATAATAATACGCCGCGTTTACGGGCATTTCCAAACTGCCATTATACCGGGCGCAGATAGAAATATAGCACCGGTTACCCTCAAAGCACGCGTTTTCGAAAAGGATTTCGAATCCGTTAGCGAGCAGAAACCGGCGCACATCTTCCGCATGGGTCATCGGCTGAAGAATTAAATGAACGGAACTGTCGCGAAGCCACGGGGTGCGCGCCAGCAGTTCGGTTATCAGGATGCCGCCCATACCGGCAAGGATAATATTCTGCGCCTCACCAGCAGCAACCGCGTCAAGTCCGTCGGACAAACGAAGGGAAATTTTATCTTCCAGCCCAAAAAGTATCACGGCCGCCCGCGCGTTCGCAAGAGGGCCTTTTCTTAAATCCGCCGCTATTGCGCGGGGGCAGATACCGTTTTGCAAAAGGTAAACCGGTATATATGCATGGTCTGTGCCGATATCCGCAACCGCAGCACCCGGGCGCACTGTATCCGCTACCATCCGCAGGCGGGGCGTAAGTTTAATCAAATCTGCCCGGCTCATACATTCACCCTTAACAGTGGAGTTTGGACGTTTTTTTACTTTGCTGCAAGGTATGCGTTGATTTCCTCAACAAGCTCATCGGCATCGACGCCGTGCACCATACATGCCTGCTCAATATTTTCTCCGCGGGCTGAAGGGCAGCCCAGGCAATGCATGCCCATTTCGAGAAAGAATTTTGCCGTTCCCTGGTCAGCATCAAGAATATCGCCGATAGTGGTTTCTTTTGTAATCTGTGTCATTTTTATCTGTTCTCCTTAAAAAATTTGTTTTATTATACCATAAATGCCTTGTATTATCAAATAGGAGACATTTTCAGTTCTTCAGGCTCTGCAGAGGCGCCGGTATTCTGCCGCCCCTTTTGATAAAAGCCGCCGGAGAGGCGGTATTCAGCCGCATTACCGGGCCGCCGCCGAGAAGACCGCCGAAATCAAGCTCGCCCCCGACATCCTTGCCGATTGCCGGAATCAGGCGCACGGCGGTTGTTTTGGAATTTACCATGCCGATTGCCGCTTCATCCGCGATAACGGCCGCAAGCACTTCGTCCGGCGTGTCACCCGGCACAACGATCATATCGAGCCCGACGGAACAGACAGCGGTCATTGCTTCAAGCTTTTCAATTGTTAAACAGCCGCTTCTTGCAGCGGCAATCATACCGGCGTCCTCTGTCACAGGGATAAACGCGCCGGAAAGCCCGCCGACATGGGATGATGCCATCGTGCCGCCTTTTTTGACGGCGTCGTTGAGCAGCGCCAGCGCCGCGGTTGTGCCCTGCGCACCGCAGGTTTCAAGCCCCATTTCCTCCAGGATATGCGCGACGGAATCACCGACAGCAGGGGTCGGGGCCAGCGAAAGGTCCACAATGCCGAACGGCACATCAAGCCTGCGGGATGCTTCCAGTGCGACAAGCTGGCCGACTCTGGTGATTTTAAATGCCGTTTTCTTAATTGTATCGGCTACATCGGTCAGGTTGCCGTCCGGGATTTTTTGCAATGCGCACTTGACTACACCGGGGCCGGAAACGCCGACATTGATCACACAATCCGGCTCACCGGCGCCGTGGAAGGCGCCCGCCATAAACGGATTGTCTTCGGGCGCATTGCAGAAAACAACCAGTTTAGCGGCGCCGATGCAGTTCCTTTCGGCTGTGGCTTGCGCGGTTTGTTTAATAATGCTCCCCATAAGCGCCACAGCATCCATATTGATACCGGTTTTTGTTGAACCGATGTTAACGCTTGAGCAAACGCGGTCCGTGACGCTGAGCGCTTCGGGTATGCTCCTGATAAGCCTTTCATCGCCCGCGGCAAAGCCCTTTTGAACAAGCGCGGAATATCCGCCGGCAAAGTCTATCCCCAGTTCCCTTGCCGCTTTGTCAAGCATCAGGGCATATTGAACCGGGTCGCCGCCGCTCGCGGCGGCAATCATGGAGATGGGCGTAACGGAAATACGCTTATTGATAATCGGAATACCATACTCCTTGCCGATTTCATTCCCCACCGGAACAAGCCTCTCGGCCAGGCGCATAATTTTGTCATATATCCTTACGCAAGCCCTTGTTCCATCTTCCGAACAGCAGTCCAGGAGCGAAATGCCCATGGTTATGGTGCGGATATCGAGATTTTCATCTTGAATCATGTGTATTGTTTCAAGTATGTCACGGGTATTTATCATTTTTTGCCTGTCTCCTCTCTAAATCCGATGCATGGAATTAAAAATATCCTCATGCATAACGCGAATCGAAAGGCCGAGCTCTCTGCCTAAATCCCGCATAACATCCTGAAAATCGACAAGCGGCAGCTCACATTTGCTCATATCCACAAGCATGATCATGCAGAACATATCCTGCATAATCGACTGCGAAACATCCGCGATATTGACATTGTTTTTCGCGCAGATTTCCGACACCCGGTAGAATATACCGACCCTGTCTTTGCCGACAACCGTAAGTACAGCCCTCATTTTCAACACCCCTAAAGTAAATTAAATACAGTTTAACACAGAGTTGCTCTCACATACAAACATTTTTTGCCTTTCCTCTTTTGCAAAGGTTAATTTTGTGATATTATAACATTTAGAAAAAGCCTCCGTTTTCTCCCGGGGAAATTGCCGCGTTTTCACTTTTTGAGATCTTATCTCTGATTATTGAGGTGACAGCTTTTGGAATACAAAAAAATAATTGATGCACACACACATACCGATAATTCCTTTGACGGGCATCACTCCACCATGTACATGTGCGAACATGCCGAGTTCATCGGGCTCAGGGCAATCACTTTTACAGACCATGTTGAAATTGACTTTTACAAACAAAACAATTTTGATAAAACAGCGGTTCAGTCCTATTTTGAAATCGCAAAAGCGCGCTCGGCCTTCAGAGGCAAGCTGCTGGTCTGCGAGGGCATTGAACTCGGGCAGCCGATGTATGATGTTCAAACGGCCGACAAAGTTGTGGGCGCCCTGCACTATGACGAGGTTATCGGTTCCGTGCATAACCTCAGGGGCAAGCCCGATTTTATGTTCCTCGATTACGGCGCGGAGGATATCCACGCGCTGATGCTTGAGTACTTTTATGAACTTCAGATTATGGTTGACTGGGGCAATTTCGATACGCTTGCCCACCTCACTTACCCGCTGCGCTATATTTGCGGAGAGCACGGGATTGAAATCAGCCTTTCCGAATACTCCGCGCAAATTGACTCGATTCTGCGCGGGCTCGTCAAGAAAGAAAAGGC
>CAYOAW010000032.1:5417-9150 GCA_964402095.1 uncultured Eubacteriales bacterium
AACTGCGCAAAATCGGCCTGACAGTCGGGAGCGATGTGCCGTTTTGCATCACCGGCGGCACAATGCTTGTGCAGGATACCGGCGGGGTGCTTACCCCCCTGCCCGCTCTCCAAGCATGCTCCCTTGTACTCGCAAAACCGGAAAGCGGCGTTTCCACCAAAGGCGCTTACAAAACCTATGACGAATTCGGCTACATACATCACCCCAACGCGGTCAATGTGTTGCACAGCGCAGCCGGCGGAGAATTAAAAAGCATCTGCGAATCCTGCGGCAATGTGTTTGAGGAATGCATTGAAGTGCCCGAAAGAGTTGAAATTAAATCGGTTATGCGAAATCACGGCGCCCTTTGCAGCCAGATGAGCGGCAGCGGGCCGACCGTTTTCGGAATATTCGAAAACAAGAGCGACGCCGAGGCCTGCGCCGGTGAACTGAAAAAGTTTGTGAAGGATGTATTTATCTGCGAACCGGCAAAGCGGGGGCTAGAAATAATTTAATCGGTTATCATCGCTGCAAAAAGCACCGCGGCGGTTGGTGCGGTGCTGATTTTTGGACATTTATTTAGAGCAATGGATCGCAGAGGCTGCATATTGTTTTGTGTCTTTTTCAAAGCCCGGATATAAGCAGAAGCAAATAATACAATATATTATCTTCATGAAAGTTGTTATGAATTAAATGAGAAAAAAAATACTGTCAATTGCACTGATTTTCATATTTTTTACTGCTGCCGGCGGGTGCACCAGTAAAAACAATGTTTATATTTGTGATGATTCACATATTAAAACAGGAATGTTCTTAAAATGCACAGCAGCCACGCAAAAGGAAGAACCGGTAACAAAATTAGTAATAAGCGCAGCGGGCGATTGTACTTTTGGCAGTGATATACACTATTGCTATCATAATTCATTTGAAGACTATTATAACAGATATGGATACAAATACTTTTTTAATAATGTAAAACAAGTGTTCCTGAATGATGACTTTACAGTGGTTAATCTTGAATGCGCACTAACCAATTCTACAAAATATGCAAATAAAGAATATGTATATAAAGGCAAACCGGAATATTCCAAAATTCTCAGCGCGAGCGGCGTTGAATTGGTAACTCTCGCAAATAATCATACAAATGATTATTTGAAAAAGGGATTTAATGACACAATAAACGCATTAAACAAAGAAAACATTAAATATGCTTATTACGATAATATTCAAATAATGAAGAAAGTCGACATTAAAGCAGCCTTTATAAGCGTTTGCTCTTGGAGTTGCAGCAAAGAGATGTTAAAAAATTATTTTCGCAAAGCTGACCAATTAGGAGCAGATATAAAAATACTATGTGTTCACTGGGGAAAAAATTATGAGAAAAATTACGATTGTGACCAAAAGAAATTCGGGCATATGGCTGTTGATTTGGGAGCAGATCTGATTTTAGGACACCATCCGCATATATTGCAAGGCATTGAGATGTATAAAAAGGTACCGATAGTATATTCATTGGGCAACTTCTGTTATGCAGGAAAAAAGAAATTGGGAAATGAAATAAACACAATGATCTTTCAAATGGAGTATCAGTTCAACGGTAAAATTTTATGCGGCACAAAATATAAAATAATTCCTGTTTATATGTCCAGTAAAAATCCTCAAAATACTTATAGGCCGACAATCGTAACCGATTTAAAAGAAAAAACAAAAATTATTAACCTGATTTATAGTCTCAGCAAAAATTTAAAATAAAAAAATATATATCATAAAACAGATATCAATTAATGAAGCACCTCAATCTTAAAGGTTCGAGGTGCTTATCTGTTGATATTAATACATTGCATGACTTTAATTAATATAACAATTAAACAACGGTTTCCATAAACTGTAATATTATATAAACGCTTGCATATAATACAGCTTCGCGCATCCTGCAAACCGCAAGTGTTGCATTTTCAGCCCGTGCAATGTATTATTTTAGGATGATAAGTTTATTGATGCAGACAGTAAAATAATCTTGTCTATTACCTTTCAACTGCCGCGATTATAAGAACAGCAGTCTGCTGAATATCAAGGAGCTGATAACAATGTATAAAATTACCGGTTATATTATAAAAATCCTTGTGCCTGTGCTGCTATTCCTTGGCATAAGCGTTCCGGGGCCTGCGGAAACATGTTACAACTTTAATAAGTATTTAAGCGATAAAGGTGAAGACGCGGTGAACTTTCTGCCAAAAACAATCGCGCCGCCGCAGGATGAAATATATCTGATTGACAGGGGCAGCATGAACAGCGCCGAGTTTGTCATGATAACCTCGCTGCAGGGAATCACAGCGCAGACGCGGGCAAAAATATATATTTACGATTCGAACCGGATTGAATTCGCCAAGGACTTTTTGGCGGCAAATCCGGGTGTTAAGCCGGTCTATTTTACCGACCCGTGGCAGCTTTTAGAAAAGAGCCGGAGTGCAATCGCCGATAACGGCTATATCCTCTATGAAGGCGGAGACAATCCGACTGTCAATATGGCGGCGACTGTTTGCGGCGTTGAACGCTGGCTGATGGTGGAAAAAAGCCTGGAAAGCAGCGCCATCGCGCACGGATTCAGCATCAAGCGCGACTTGACAGTGAAGGTGAGCGGCGATTTTACCGCGACGCAGGCAAGCATTTTCAATGAATATCAGGACCGGCTGAACAACACCTTTATACTGCACCAGCGCCCGACGGTCACCTGCACGCGT
The DNA here is from genome assembly GCA_964402095.1 of uncultured Eubacteriales bacterium. Taxonomy (GTDB): domain Bacteria; phylum Bacillota; class Clostridia; order Oscillospirales; family Acutalibacteraceae; genus UBA1447. The sequence continues at coordinate 8,138 of CAYOAW010000032.1, forward strand.
GATTACAGTATCGCTGTCAAAGCGCCCTGTATTTTTGCGGACGAAAAGGATGAGGCCGGCGTGGCTTTTCGGGAAGATGTATTCGCGTGGGCAAAAGGCAACTCGATGCTTTTCGGCTGGACAACGGACGAGGGCACATATGTGGAGCGAGCTTCCCAATACGGGCTGAATGTGATCGCTTCGGACTTCTGCATGAATATCAGCTTTATGGCGAGCCTCAAAACCAATGAGCCGATTGAGCAAAAGAACACCGCGCAAAACATAACCGCGGACAAAACCAAGCATTATGTGGCGATTGTGATGAGCGACGGTGATAACCTGCAATGGTTCGAGGGCGGATTTTCGTTTGCCGGCAGCCATTTCGGCAGAAGGCAGGCACTTGACACATCATACAAAATGAGCTGGACTGCCCCGCCGATAGCCGCCGAACTGGAGCCGACGGTGATGAAAAGAGTTTATGCTACCGCGAGCGCGAATGATAACTTTGTCTGCGGCGTTTCCGGCATCGGTTACATCAACCCTTCCCGCTACCCGGCAAAGTTCCTCAATAATTTCGTGAATTACACCGGCTATGAGATGAAAAAATCGGATATAAAAATCGTCGCGCTGCTGGACGGCGTTGCCGGCAGCAAATGGATTTGGGAACAAACCGCGTTCAAGCCCGCGCTTGAATACTACGCTAAAAACGATAATATTGACGGCGGGCTTATTCAAAGCGGGAATGTTTACGCAGGGCTTGGCGGCAAGATATACTGGTGCGGGGATAAGCCGTTTATCAGCTGCGGCCAATCTTTCTGGTGCGGAGAAAGCGTCAACGGCAGCGCCCCGATGGGCTGGATTGAGGAGTTTGCGAACACCCTGAATGCCCTGCCTGCGAGCATTCATACGGAGAAGGGCTACACATACCTGAACGTGCACCCGTGGTCAACAAATATGGAAAACCTCAATTACCTCGTTTCGCTGCTGAATGACAATATTGAGCTTGTGACCGCGGAAGAGCTTGTGCAGCTGGT
>CAYOAW010000032.1:9250-12522 GCA_964402095.1 uncultured Eubacteriales bacterium
GACTTGGGCAATGCGTCTTCGGTCGATGAATATATCAACAGATACCGCTGCAACAGCTTTTTCCGCTGGCTATACGAGGCATTGGAACAATTGTATGGCATTCCGTTCACGGGCAAAACAGCGATGCTCCTTGACGGGGCCATTAAAGAAGCATACGCAAAAAACAGCAATCGCCACCTGGATATCCTTCGGAGCGACTGCCGTTTTGACAGAATCATCAATGACCGGCAAGCTAACCCCGGTTATGACCTTGGACATCCGGACCTGTTCGCCCCTTCGTTCAGGTGCGACTGCTTTTTTTCGGGATACCTCAAGAACAAGCCGGAGCCGAACGGTTTTTTCGCGTATTCCCTGTTTGAGGATGGCAGCGTAAAAACTTTGCCGGATTTTCTGGAGCAGATAGGTGTTGCCGTTGCAAATGCGAAGAAACAGGGAAGCGCCGGGCTGAAGGTTGCAATCGCATACGAGCGCCCGCTCAATTTTGAAAATACGGATATTGAAAAAGCGGCAAGGGCATTCAATAACGAAAACGCGACACAAAAAGAGATTATAGACTTCGGAGATGTTGTGATGTTCACAATCGCAAAGGCGGCCGCAGAAACCGGTTTGCCGCTCCAAATTCATACCGGCATGGGACAGTGCCGCGCAACAAACCCGATGCAGCTGCAAACGCTGGTTGAAAACAACCCGGATACAAAGTTTCACCTGCTGCACGGCGGGTTTCCGTGGTTTTCGGATACATACGCACTGCTGATGCAGTATAAAAATATATGGTCGGACACCTGCTGGATACCGTACCTTTCCACCACAGCGGCAACTCAATACCTTGTTGAAGGCTTGGAGATTGCCGATGCCGGGCGGTTCACTTGGGGCGACGACGCCTGGATGGCCGAGGACAGTTGCGGCGCGCTGCTGGCAATGGAGCATACGCTCACAAACGCTTTGGCCGGAATGATTGAGGACGGCGCTGCCGACATGGATTATGCGATGTTTTTGGCCAAGAGGATAATGTATGACAATGCGCGGGAATTGTTTGGGGTGTAGCCGGTGGGCAGTGGTTAGCGGTTAGTGAATAGTCCATCCAAAGATGGCGTTTCCCTTTAACAAAGCGGATAGGGCAACAAAAAACGCCAACGCGAAATGCGCTGACGATGAGATATAAATATCGGGCGGGTTTTCACCCGCCCGTTTGCTGTTATTGCTCTACTTCGTAGACGCTGACCTTTTTGCGGTCCTTGTCCTTGCGCTCGAACTTGACTTTACCGTCCACAAGGGCGAAAAGGGTGTCGTCAGAACCTTTGCCGACATTATTGCCCGGATGGAAGTGTGTGCCGCGCTGTTTGACAATGATATTGCCCGCGAGCACGAACTGGCCGTCAGCCCTCTTGACACCAAGCCTTTTTGACTCGGAATCACGGCCGTTACGGGTGGAACCCATTCCCTTTTTATGAGCGAAAAGCTGAATGTTTAATCTAAGCATTATTGACGCCTCCGTATATTACTTTAATGTTTTTCGGATGAGCTTTTTCAAGCTCTCTTATATGAAGTTCAAATCCCTTTAAAATGTCAACGGCTTTTACCGCCTGCTCTTCTTGCAATTCCAGCTTCATAAAAGCTTCGCAAACTTCGGGTTCGGTTTCTATCCCCAGCACCTCGGTCACCGTATTTGCAACCAGGTATGCCGCTGAGGAAACCGCCGCGCAGACAATATCTTCGCCCGCTGTGCCGCAGCCTGCATGGCCGCTTATCTTAAAGCCCCTGATAAGACCTTCACCGGTGAAAAGTTTTACCGTAACCATAACTTATGCGTTGATTGCGGAAATTTCAACCTTTGTGTAGGGCTGTCTGTGGCCCTTCTTGCGTTTTTCGTTTTTCTTTGACTTGTAAGTGAAGACAATGATCTTTTTCGCTTTGCCGTTTTTGACTACTTTTGCGGTAACTGTCGCGCCTTCAATAAAAGGGGCGCCAACCGTGAGGCCGTCATCTTTGCCGATTGCAACAACCTTGTCAAAGGTTATCACGTCTTCTGCCGCGACATCAAGCTTTTCGATAAAAACGGAATCGCCCGCTTCAACCTTGTATTGCTTTCCGCCGGTTTCAATAATTGCGTACATGAGGATAAAAACCTGCCTTTTTCTTTAGACTCGCTACCGAGGGCGGGGAAAAACCCGCTTTTGGCATCCATACGGACACCGCCCGAAATAAGCGGCGTGAAAGATTGTATCATAATAGTAAAGGCTTGTCAAATATTTTTATTGAATTGTTTGTTCACGGATTTCTGTCCGCCGGTTCCGTCGGGATAATAATCGCAAGGATAATATAAAGCAATATGCCGGGAAACCCCGAGGTGAATAAGGATATCACCACATAGAGAACACGCACGATGGTCGGGTCGACATGAATATAGTCAGCAATGCCTCCGCATACGCCTTCTATCATTTTATCGGTGCGGCTTTTATATAATCGTTTTGACATGTTTCCCCTTTCTGTCTTCATAAAGACCGGTAAGTTTCAATCTATTCCGTTTTGAATTTTTACGGCTGTTATAGTGTTTTGCAGCAGCATAGCCCTGGTCATCGGGCCGACACCGCCCGGCACAGGGGTTATTTTTGACGATTTCGGCTCCACAGAGGCGAAATCCACATCCCCGCAAAGCTTGCCGTTTTCGTCCCTGTTCATCCCGACGTCAATAACAACGGCGCCGTCCTTCACCATATCAGCGGTAATAAACTTCGCTTTGCCGATGGCGGCAATCAGAATGTCCGCCTGCGCAGTGATTTCGGGCAGGTTTTTGGTTTTGGAATGGCATATGGTAACGGTCGCGTTTTCTTTAAGCATCAGCATAGCCATCGGTTTGCCGACAATATTGCTGCGCCCGATGACAACGCAGTTTTTCCCCGCGATTTCGATATTTTCGGAATACAGCATTTCCATAATACCCGCCGGGGTGCAGGGCAGCAGCAGGCAGTCGCCAAGCATAATATGCCCCACGTTGACGGGATGAAAAGCATCAACATCCTTATCCGGCGAAATAGCGTTCAGAACGGCCTTTTCGTCCAAATGCCCGGGAATCGGAAGCTGGCAGAGGATACCGTTTATATCTGCTCGCGCGTTCAGTTCGCTTATCAGTGCCATTAACTCCGCTTGGGTTGTTTCGGCAGGCAAAGCATATTCATATGATTTAATGCCGACAAGCGCGCAATCCTTCTTTTTATTATCCACATAAGTGCGTGATGCGGAATCGTCCCCGACAATAATAACCGCCAGCGCGG
>CAYOAW010000032.1:12622-20716 GCA_964402095.1 uncultured Eubacteriales bacterium
GCGCCTATCGGCACAAAATTCTCTTCCGAGAAGAAGTCGATCCCGTCAATCGGTTTGGGATGCTTTTTGTATTTTTTAAGCAGCACAACAAGCAGTACGGCGCAGATAACCGCGAGGGAAATCGAGCGAATTTGGTTAAGTGTCAGCCCGATGCCGTCCAGCGGAATGCCGTCCAGGCGGAAGCTTTCGATGATGGCGCGCCCTGCGCCGTACCATACACCGTAACACAATATAATCTGGCCGCTGAATTTGCGGTATTTTTGGCAGATGATGTAAAGAACTGCGAAGCCAAGCAGGCACCAAAGCGATTCATAAAGAAATGTCGGATGAACATATGCTTTATTCAAAACAGTCCCCGCGTTAACCATAATGCCTTTCGCGGCAAGATCAGCCTGATTGGATGATATAAAATCAGCGGTCTTCTGGCTCCACATCCCCCACGGGAGGTTCGTGTTGGTGCCGAACACTTCCTGATTGGTGAAGTTGCCCCAACGCCCTATACCCTGCCCGACAAGGAAGCTCATCGCGCACAAATCCAGCAAATTGAGGAAATTCAGTTTCCTGACTTTGCAGACAAGGAACGCGGCAATCAGCCCGCCGATAAGCCCGCCGTAAATCGCGAGCCCGCCTTCATAAACCTTAAATATTTCAGAAAGATTTTCTTTGTAGTAAGACCAATTTGCGAAGACATAATAAAGCCTGGCGCCGATGATGCCGAGAATAGTACCGTAGATAAGAACATCAATCATTTTATCCAGGCTCATCTTCCATTTATATGCACCGCGGCCGCCTAAAAGCACAGCCAGTAAAAAGCCGAACGCTATAATTGCCCCGTACCATTTAATGGAAATCTGCAGACCGAAAAAAGAAAAATTCGCCAGTTCGGACGCAACGCTGAAACCGCGCGATATGCCCTTAAAATATACCACAGTATAGTCGCTCATTAATATCACTCCTGTCAATATATATCGGTTAAGTATTGTAGACCCGCAAGGCGGGTTATAGAGGCAATATTACAGAAAGTGCCGAGCCGTTTTCGTTAAACAAATCCTTCAGCCTGCCGCGGACATTGTCAAGTGTTATAGCTTTACAGACTTCGATCTCATCAAAAAGGCCATTGCCGGTGAAAAATGTGGCGGCAAGTTCATTTGCCAGTTCATCCACATCATTATACATCATAATCATTCTGCCGTAAAGTTTCCTTCTGGTGCGTTCAAAGCTTGCCTCGTCAATACCCTGTGTTTTTAAACGGCCGATTTCATTTTTAATTTCACTTGCTACTGCCTGCGGATCCTTCGTTTCGCCGCCGAAAATAGAGCAGGCATAACCATAGCCTTCAAAATATTCAAACGAAAAAGTGGTGTTAATCAGTTCATTTTCGAGAAGCTTTTTATAAAGAGGCGACGCTTTGCCCGCAATAATATCAAGTAAAATATGGGCGCAGAGCCTCTCTTCCGCCGTGCGTTCCGGTGTTTGAACCGCTTCCTTGAAGCCGAGCATAAACTGCGGAGCGCTGACCGAAAGTTTTTCTTCAATATAATCCGTTTCCGGTTCCGGGTTTTCCTTTACAAACTCCCGTTTTGCCTTTTCACCGGCGGCCGGTTTCAGCAGCCTGTCCGCTACTTCCAGCACATCCTCAACGGATGCGTTGCCGGAAACGGCGAGCACCATATTGTTTAAGTTGTAAAAATTTCCGTAGCATTTGTACAGCAAATCCGCGGTTATTTGAGCAATAGACTCTTGCGTGCCCGCGATGTCTATTCTGACGGGATTGACTTTATACAGCGCGCGAAGGAGATTAAAAAGCACTTCCCAATCCGGCACATCCTTGTACATCCGAATTTCCTGCCCGATAATGCCCTGCTCTTTCTCGACGGTTTCCTGGGTAAAATACGGTTTTTGCACAAAATCCAGCAGAATTTCAAGTGATTCTTTAAAATTGCCGGAACAGGAAAACAAGTAGCCTGTACGGTCAAAACTTGTATAAGCATTGGCGCTTGCGCCTGTTTTTGCGAAGCGTTCAAAAGCCGCCAATTCTTCGCTTTCAAAAAGCTTATGTTCAAGGAAATGCGCAGTGCCTTCCGGAATGTCGGAGAACGATCCGTCTTCCAAGGCTATTCGAGTGTCAATCGAACCGTATTTCGCGGCAAAAACCGCGTAGGATGAAGAATAGCCCGCCTTCGGCAGAACCAAAATAGTCAAGCCCGACGGATGCTCGATTTTATAGTAGCTTTCATTAAGTTTTCCGTTTCGGATTTCCTCAATCTTCATCTGTGTCATCCTCCCCGGTGCCCGAAAGCATATAAATTGTATCAAGCGTCACCCTGTTTGCGGCGGCAATGACCTGTTCTTTTGTAACCTGCCTGATTTCTTCCGCTTCCTGCGCCGGTGTTTTCAAAACCGGTTCAAGGATCCGGTATGTATACCAGGAAGCTATATCATCGGGTGAATCTTCAATGCCGCGCAATTTGTCGCAGATCGCCATCAAGGATGCGTTGAGGTCATCAGGTTTAAAATCGCCGGCCTTTACCGCATCAAACTGTCGCAGAATTTCTTCCGATGCCATACCGGCTTTTTCGCTCTCAATGCCGCTTTGAACAAATATGACACCTTTGTGCCTGTCCAATTTAGCGGAACAGTAATAGCACAGGCTCATTTCTTCCCTGACATTTTTGAATAATTTTGAATAAGTCCCGCCGCCGAAAATATCCGTCATAACTTTATAGGCAGCCGCCTGATCAGACTTATCCCGCGTTCCCGCCCTGAAACCGAGAACAAGTTTGCCTTGTTTTACGGGGAGCTTTTCTTCCAGCCTGCGGGTTTCTTTCGCCGTTTGGACAAAAACAGTGTTTGTCTCCGCGGGAGATCGCTCAATTTTTGAGAATTTAGCCGACAAGGCTTCCGCAACGCCTTCGCAATCGCCGCTGCCGACCATATCAATTTGAATAACGGCTGTTTTCAGCATATTCTGCCATGCGTTGTAAATATTGTCACCGGTCAGCTTTTCTATTGTTTCGCGGGTTCCGTATTTATCAAGGCCGAACTTTTCACCCGCGCACATAATCTCTTCACATCGGCGCAGGGCATATACCCTTTTATCGTTCAGCTCGCTTTCCAGTTTTTCAATCAGCAGCCGTTTTTCCCTTAAAATCGCCGTTTCGCCGAAACTTCCGTTTACAAGGTCGGGTTCAAAAATCAAATCCAGCAGCAGTTCCGTGCAACTTTTGGCGATGCTCTCCCCGGTTAAGGAAAAACGGTCATCAAGGGAAGTAAGGTCAATGGATAAAAGTTGCGCTTCACCGAGTTTTGCGACGCCGGCGGTCAGCGATGCGCCGTAAAGTTCCGCAAGCCGGCCGTTTAAGCAGGAAAAATCAGGATATTTTTTGCATGAACGGTGGAGGATATACGGCAAAACAGCATTTGCGGCAATGTCGCCTTCCAAGGGCAGCGCCATTGAAAAGGAAATACACCCTGTTTTAAAGCGGCCGGTCTGCACAGCGCAAAGGCGCACTCCCGGGGCGATCATTTTTACAATTGGTTCGAATCCCATAGTTCCCTCCTGTATTTTAGCGGTAAGTAGGGGGCGGGTCTTCCGCCCCGAAAGAATTTTTATATATCGTTATGTGCAATATCCTCGTAGGTTTCACGCTTGACGACAACCCTTGCCTCGCCGTCTTTTACAAAAACAACAGGCGGGCGGCAGATACGGTTGTAGTTGGATGCCATGGAATAGTTGTACGCGCCGGTGGAAAGCACAGCCAGTGTATCGCCCGGTTCCACCCTCTGTACGGAAGTCCATTCCTGAATAAGGTCTCCGCTTTCGCAGCATTTGCCTGCAACAGTGGCTGTGCACTCCCTTGGCTCGTTTGCCTTATTGGCGCAGATAACTTCGTAATGAGACTGGTACAGGATATAACGGGGATTGTCGCCCATACCGCCATCGACGGAAATATAGGTTCTGACATCCGGTATCTTTTTAACCGCGCCCACCGTGTAAAGCGTAATGCCCGCCGCACCGACAATGGACCTGCCGGGCTCAATAATTATAAACGGTGTTTTCAAACCCAGCTCCGCGGAATATTCTTTAACAATAACGGAAACTTTTTTCATATAATCCGCAAAAGGCCGCGGACGGTCGGTCTGAAGGTATTTGATACCGAAACCGCCGCCAAGGTTCAGCACGGCGAGTTCAAGCCCTGTTTCGGCTTTTACCTGCGCCATAAACTCAAGCATTACCCTTGCCGCCAATTCAAACGGATCAATATCAAAGATCTGTGAGCCGATATGGCAATGAATGCCCACAAGCTTCAGGTTTTCCATAGTCAGCGCTTTTTTAACCGCCTGCATTGCCTCGCCGGTCTCCAGTGCAAAGCCGAACTTCGAATCTATTTGGCCCGTCTTTACGAAATCATGCGTGTGGGCGTCAATGCCCGGTTTGATACGGAATAAAATCTCGACTGTTTTCCCTGCGTCACGGGCTATTTTATCCAGTGATTCCAGCTCAAAAATATTATCAACAACAATCCTGCCGACATTGCTGTCGACAGCCTGTTTTAATTCATCTGGGGTTTTGTTGTTGCCGTGAAAGTAAATTTTCTCCGCGGGGAACTTTACGGAAAGAGCCGTAAACAGCTCACCGCCGGAAACCACATCAAGGCCCATGCCCTCCTCGGCGCAAATACGGCACATCTCTTTGCAGCAAAAAGCTTTGCTCGCGAAAAGCACCATACCGTTGCCGTCATAATTTTCATTGATAGAACCGACAAAATCGCGGCAGTTTCTGCGGATTTCCGCCTCATCAAAAACATAGGCAGGTGTGCCGAATTTTTGAGCCGCATCAACGGTATCGTACCCGCCGATTGTGAGCCGGCCTTTTTCGTTAATACCTAAACAATCCGAAACAAACATTATCTACACTCCTAATATAAACTCAGCGCATCGCTGATTATTGACTTTATTTCCTCAACGCCCTCGCCTGTTGCGGACGAGAAAGGGATCTTTTTGTTTTCAGCGAACCCGAACAGCTCCACTTCAAGTTCTTGCGCGCGTTTCAAGCGCTCGGTTTTATTCAGTTTATCGCATTTCGTTAAAGCAATCACAAAATTAATCTTGCTTTCTTTCAAAAAAGCAAGCATTTCATAATCCTCCGCCGTGGGTTTATGCCGTATATCAATCAGCTGAACCACAAGGTTAATTCGCCTGCCGGAGGTAAAATAACCCTCCATCATGTCTGCCCACCGCTGTTTTTCGGAGTAAGCGACCTTTGCGTAACCATATCCCGGTAAATCAACAAATTTTACGCCGTCGCCTCTAAAGAAGTTGACTGTTATTGTTTTCCCCGGCATTGAACTTGTTCTTGCAAGGCTTTTACGGTTTAATATTTTATTCAACAGCGAGGATTTCCCGACATTTGAACGCCCCGCGAAAGCGATTTCGGGTGTTGCCGAAATGGGCAGCTGCGCGGCAGTACCATAAGAAGCTTCAAATTCAAAATTGTTAAATTGCATAATTTACCCTTTCGTGGGAAGCAGCGGCCTGCATTAACTAAGCTTAAGCGTTTGGCATAAATGAATAAGGCAAGGAATCTGCAAGAGATTCCCTGTATCTTCCGAAATGATATCAACTGAAGCACAGCGTCTCAGCGCCATGACCTGGCTGCCGGCCTGTTTATTGCGCTATAATTGTATGCGAAATCGGCCGTTTATCTTTGACCGGGAGCGGCATTTCTTCTTCCGGTTTGCCGGTGTCAATATCCTTCATCAAAGCATAGGCGAAAACCTCGCCGATTTTTGACACCGGAACAAAGTTGATAGCGGCCTTCACGGCTTCATCGACTTCCCTGATATCCGGCACATTTTCAATCGGGATAATAACCGTTTTTATACCGGCTCTGTATGCCGCCATCGTCTTCTCCTTCAGCCCGCCAATCGGAAGAACCCTGCCACGGAGCGTAATTTCCCCGGTCATCGCAGCATCACCGCGCGCCGGTATGCCGGTAAGCGCCGAGACAAGGGCTGTAGCGATTGTAATGCCGGCTGAAGGGCCGTCCTTCGGAACCGCACCTTCCGGCACATGAATATGAATATCTTTATCTTTATAAAACTGTTTGTCAATTTTCAGTTCATCCGCTTTCGAGCGGATATAGCTAAGTGCCGCCCTTGCGGATTCTTTCATAACATCCCCGAGTGAACCCGTCAGTTCAAGTTTGCCTGTACCGTCAAGCACAGCGGCCTCAATCTGCAGCATTTCTCCGCCGACCGATGTCCAGGCAAGCCCGTTGACAACACCCGGTTCGTTCATCATGTCAAGTTTTTCATTCTTATACTTGACCGGTCCAAGCAGTTCATCCAAATCCTTCGCTTTGAAGGTAACCTTTTTCTCCCCGTTGGCAACTTTAACAGCGGCTTTCCGGAATATTGCCGCAATTGTCTGTTCCAGTTTACGAACGCCTGCTTCCCTCGTATAACCTTCTATCAGCAAATGCAGTGCTTCATCCGTTATTTTAAAGCTCTTGCCGTTGAGTCCGTGCCGTTTTGCCTGTTTGGGCACAAGGTATTTTTTAGCGATGTTAAATTTTTCTTCATGTGTATAGCTGCCGAGCTCAATAATTTCCATCCTGTCAAGTAAAGGCTCCGGAATATTATCCCGCATATTCGCCGTAGTAATAAACAGCACACGGCTCAAATCAAACGGAAGCTCTATATAGTGGTCCCGGAAAGAGAAATTCTGCTCACCGTCCAGCACTTCCAAAAGCGCTGATGACGGGTCGCCGTTGTAACTGCTGCTGAGTTTATCCACTTCATCCAGCAGAATAAGCGGATTGCTCGTGCCTGCCTGCTGCATGGCGTTGATAATCCTGCCCGGCATGGAACCGATATAAGTTTTGCGGTGGCCTCTGATTTCAGCCTCATCATGGATACCGCCTAATGAAATCCTGACATATTTGCGGCCCATAGCAGCGGCGATTGAGCGTGCCACCGAGGTTTTGCCGACACCGGGAGGCCCCACAAGGCAGATAATCTGCCCTTTGATATTCGGTGAAAGCTTGCGAACAGCCAGCATTTCAATTATTCTGTCCTTCACCTTTTCCAGACCGTAGTGGTCGTTGTCAAGCACTTTGCGGGCATGAATCAAATCCAATTTATCCGCTGTCAGTTTGTTCCATGGCAGCGAAATGCAGGTTTCAATATAGGTGCGGATAACCCCCGACTCGGGAGATTGCGGCGATATGCGTTCCAAGCGGTCGCATTCCCGCAAAAGCTTGGTTTTCGAATCTTCCTCAAGCCCGAGCTTTTCAATCTGCTCCCTGTAATTTTGTGCGTCGCTTTCCGGTGATGCGCCTTCGTTAAGTTCGCCGGTGATCGCTTTCAGCTGCTCACGCAAATAATATTCCCGCTGGTTTTGGTCAATTTGCTCCTGAACATGCGTGTGAATATCTTCCTCAAGTTTCAGAAGATTGCCTTCCCTTTCCAGCATCACGCAGAGTGCCTCGAGCCTTTTTATGGGATTGAGCTGATCTAATATCCGCTGTCTGTCGGAATATTCAAGCACAATATTGCCTGCAATAAAATCGGCCAACTCACCGGGTCTTTTTTCCGCGATAACCTGCAAAACAAGCTCCGGCGGGAGCTGTGGGGCAGCCACCGAATAATCATTGAAAATATCCTTCGCGTGGCGGACAAGCGCTTCGGCATACTCGCTGTCCTGCGGCTTGATTTTTGCATCGGTACAGCGCCTGACAGAACCCTTTAAAAAGGGCTTGTCCATTATGACTTCGGTAATTTTCGCCCTGTAAATGCCTTCAACAGCCACACGGACATTTTCGCTGCCCTGAAGTTTCAGAACTTGCTTGACCGTAGCAACAACGCCGGTTTTATATAAATCGTTAACGCCGGGATCATCATTGATAATATCCTTCTGAGCAACAAGGAATACCTCTTGGTTGCCTGCCATCGCCGCCCTCAGCGCCGCGACAGATTTGCTTCTGCCGACATCGAAATGAAGGCGCATATCCGGAAAAACGACTAAACCCCTCAGTGCCACAATCGGCATGGCAAGGGCATTTGTTTCTTTCTTTTTCATTAAATCATCTCC
>CAYOAW010000033.1:0-4455 GCA_964402095.1 uncultured Eubacteriales bacterium
CCTTGAACGGGTAAAATGGTTACACCGCGTTTCAAATCGGTTGTAACCGCTTTGGAAATCTCTGTCGCGTGGTCAGTTACCACCATTAACATTTTTCCGTTGCCCGTACCGTAAAGCACATAATCGATAACACGGGAAGACACGAAAATAACAATTGCGGCATAAAGCGCGCTCTCCAGGCTTTTAAATATCAACGCCGCGGCGGCAACTATAACTGCGTCCGACACTAAAATAACGCGTCCCATGGAAATGTGCGGCCACCGTTTGCGGAAAAGCCTGCCCAGAATATCGGTTCCGCCGGTTGTTGCGCCCCTCATGAAAACCAAAGCAAGCCCGGCGCCTGTAATCGCGCCGCAAAATAATGAGGCAAGAAGCGTGTCCCCCGTATATTCCGGCAGAAAAGGCGAAAATACATCCAGCATCACTGAAAGAACAACTGTTACCCAAAGCGTTTTTGCCACAAATTTCCATCCCAAAACAAGCCAGGCAGACAAAATCAGCGGAACATTAATAATGAAATAGGTCAGCCCAACGGGGGTGTGCCACAAGTAATTAATGATAATAGCGATACCGGTTACACCGCTTTGCGCGATATTATTCGGTACGGCAAAAATCAACACACCGGCAGCGTAAAGAGCACTGCCTATAAACCAAAACAGATTATCAAGCAAGATTTCTTTTACTTTGGAGGATGAAATTTTCACTTTGTTTTCAGGAATATTTTTCATTATTCTCCATTTTCCGGATATGCCGGCAGCGGTTTAATTTATGTTCTCACTTATTTTTTCGAATAATTCTTTAATTCTTCCATTGTCGCCCTTTAAATACAGCCAGCCGAACAGGGTTTCCAAGCCGGTTGCGGCATGATATTCGGCTTCGGAAGCATTCTTCGGGGTATGGTTCGAATGGGCATTTCTGCCCCTTTTAAAAATTGCCTGTTCTTCTTCGCTCAAAGTTTCCATAATATATTCCGACGCTTTTGCCTGCGCGCCGGCGCAGACACGGCCGGCCGTAAGAACGTGCAGCTTGCCTACAGGGCGGTTTGCTTCGTTAATCAGCTGTTCTTTCACCAGAAGGTCGAAGACAGTGTCCCCCACAAAAGCAAGCGCAAGCGGGCTTAGAAGGCCGGGGTCATTTTTTTCATCACGGGACATAATCGAATTCAAGGTCATATATTGAAACAGTGTCTCCTTCTTTAATCCCTTTTTCAGCCAGGGCATCTATAATTCCGCTTGAAACCAGCACACGCTGAAAATACTGGAGAGATTCATAATCGTCCAAATCGGTCTTCTGCAAAATTTTAAGCAGCCAATCCGCCTCGACAAAATATACGCCGTCGTTTTCAGTAACCGTAAAACCGTTCTCTTTTTTCTTTTCAAAAAGCTCAACCGGAATTTCTTCGGAATCAAAGCGCTTAATCGGCGGCAAAATCCGAAGCATTGAGGCAATCGCGTTGACCAGCTCTTTTGTTCCCTCCGAAATCGGTGCGCACATGGTATAAAACGCATAACCCTTGCCTGTTATATAATCTTTCAGCCGTTCAAGCTGTTCGGGAGAAGCTAAATCTATTTTGTTTGCCGCAACAATTTGCGGGCGCTCGGCGAGTTCCGGATTAAAGTTTTTCAGTTCGGCATTGATTTTTTCAAAATCATCAATCGGGTCCCTGCCTTCGCTTCCTGCCGCGTCAAGAATATGCACAAGCATACGGCAGCGCTCGACATGGCGCAAGAACTCATGTCCAAGCCCAATGCCCTCACTCGCGCCTTCGATGAGGCCGGGAATATCCGCCATGACGAAAGAGCGGCCTTCGCCTAAATAAACAACCCCAAGCACAGGCGTTATCGTTGTGAAATGGTAATCGGCTATAATCGGCTTTGCTTCGCTGACAACGGATATAAAGGTAGATTTCCCCACATTCGGAAATCCGAGAAGGCCGACATCGGCCATTAATTTAAGTTCAAGCGTGACTTCCCATTCCTCACCCGGAGTACCGCTCTTGGCAAAACGCGGAGTCTGGCGAGTCGGTGTCGCGAAATGAGCGTTGCCCCATCCGCCGCGGCCGCCCTTTGCGGCAATAAACGGCTGAAGGGATGACATATCAGCCATAAGGGCACCGCTTTCCACCTCGCGGATAACGGTTCCCCGGGGAACACGGATAATCAAATCCCCGCCTTTTTTGCCGTTTCGGCGGCCGGCTTCGCCCTTGCATCCGTCTTGCGCGGTATATTTTCGCTTATAGTTGAAATCCGCGAGTGTCGCAAGGTTCTCGTCCACCTCAAAAATAATGTTGCCGCCTTTTCCGCCGTCCCCGCCGTCCGGCCCGCCGGACGCGACAAATTTTTCACGGTGAAACGAAACTTTGCCGTCCCCGCCTTTGCCAGCTTTTATAGAAATTGCTGCTTTGTCTATGAACATTATTGCTCCTTATTATTTTTGCCGTGCTGACCTGATATTCTCAACAAATTGCCTTGCCGTTTTGGTAATCAAGGCATAATCTCCTGTTTTTGCGCCGGATGTCAACGCTCCGCCGGCTCCGACAGCAACCGCACCCGCTTTTATCCATTCGCCGACATTGTTCAAATCGACGCCGCCGGTCGGCATCATTTTTGCGTAGGGAATCGGCCCTTTTATCGCTTTTATAATACCGGGCCCAAAAAGCTCACCGGGGAATATCTTCAAAATATCAGCGCCTGCTTCCATTGCCAAAACCGCCTCCCGGACACTCATGACGCCGGGCATGACAGCTACCCTGTAACGGTTGCAGATTTTAACCGTATCAAGGTCAAGATAGGGGCTGACAATATACTGCGCGCCTGCGAGCATGGCAATCCTCGCTGTTGCGGCGTCCATAACCGTACCAGCGCCCAAAATAATCTGTTCCGGCGTATATTTCTTTGCCAAGCCTTCGATTACTTTATCTGCATGCGGAACCGTAAATGTCAGTTCGATAGCCGCCACTCCGCCTTCAATACAGGCGTCTGTAATGCGTTCTGCCTGTTCGCAAGTTTCCGCCCTGACGACTGCGACAATTCCGCACGCTTGAATTTTCGTCAATATGATTTCCTTATCCACAATTTCCTCCATCCGCGGCGGGAGCAAATCCGTCGCTGCTGCTGTTATTATGCTTTCAAGTTACCTTTGCACTCTCGCTCCGGCCCCTTTAATAAGCGATTCAACCTCTTTTTTGCTTGCCATTGATGTATCACCCGGGGTAGTCATTGCCAGTGCCCCGTGCGCGACGCCGTAATTAACCGCCTGTTGGGCATCACCGGTTGAGATTAACCCATAAATCAGACCCGATGCAAAACTGTCCCCTCCGCCGACGCGGTCATAGATTTCAAGATTGTCAAGCTTCATCCCTTTACAGATCTGCCCTTTTGCCCAGCATATCGCGCTCCAATCGTTTACCGTAGCGGTTTTGACACTGCGCAGTGTGGTTGCGACAACTTTAAAATTCGGGTAAGCCTTGACTGCGGTTTCAATCATTTTGCAGTATCCGTCAATGCTCAGTTCTTTCAGGTTTTCGTCATTGCCTTCAACCTCAAGGCCGAGGCAGGCGGTAAAATCTTCTTCATTGCCAATCATTACATCAATATAATTCGCAATCTCTTTGTTGACTTCCCGGGCTCTTTCCTGTCCGCCGATACTTTTCCAAAGCGACGGGCGGTAGTTCAGGTCATAAGAAACCGTTGTACCGTATTTTTTAGCCGTCTTTACCGCTTCAATAACCACCTGTGCGGTTGAATCGGAAAGCGCGGCAAAAATTCCGCCGGTATGAAGCCAGCGGACACCCAAAGTCCCGAAGATATTTTCCCAGTCAATATCGCCTTTTTTCAATTGGGATGCTGCCGTATGGCCCCGGTCAGAAACACCGACGGCTCCCCTTATTCCGAAGCCCCGCTCCGTAAAATTCAACCCGTTGCGTACACTTTTTCCGGTTCCGTCAAACGGTGCCCATTGAATAAACGAAGTGTCCACCCCGCCCTGTAAAATGAAATCTTCTATCAGCCTGCCGATATCGTTGTCCGCAAGTGCTGTTACAACGGCTGTTTTTAATCCGAAGCAGCGGCGGAGGCCGCGGGCAACATTATATTCCCCGCCGCCTTCCCACACGCGGAAATCACGCGCTGTTTTTATGCGTGAATCACCGGGGTCAAGGCGAAGCATAACCTCACCGAGAGATATCATATCATATGCGCATTCTTCCTGCGGTTTTAAATTTAAAATCATTGTGTTACTCCTGCAGCAAAGGATTTTGTTCCTGTATTCTGTTCAGCCCCAAGCGCCTAAAGCATTTTTTATGCTTGCGCAGCGGCATTAAACGCCCGAAAACGCCGAAAAACCGCCGTCAACCGGCAAAATTACACCGGTGATAAAACGTGAGTGTTCCTCATTGCAGAGAAACAGCAGCGCGCCCGTCAAATCATCGGTAGTCCCGAAACGGCGAAGCGGTGT
>CAYOAW010000033.1:4555-19469 GCA_964402095.1 uncultured Eubacteriales bacterium
GCAACCGCCTGAGCGGCCTCCGCTTTAAGGTCAAGCACCGCAACCTTTACGCCGAACGCTGCCAGATCCTTTGCAAATCCGCTGCAAAGAACACCGCCGCCCCCCGTAACAACCGCTACCCTGTTTTTTAAATTTTCATGGCTAAGCATTACTATTTCTCCTCAATATTTATATTTTCTGTATTTTTTTAATCTTCCGCAAAACAGCCCGCATCCGGCTTAAAGCGCTACCCGTTCACCGGTTTTGCTTGATTTGTAAATCCCAAGCACCGCTTCAACCGCTTTGCCGCCCTCAAAGGCGTCAATTTCAAACGGCCTGTTTTCGGTTATACTTGCGTAAAAATCGCCGATAAGAGCATTGTGCCCGGTTCCCCAGCAAGCTTTGCCCGGATAGTCTTTTTCTTCAAAACCTCCGACCGCTTCAATCTTGCCGCCTTTCAGCACTTTATACAGACAGTCGCCTTCAATTCGAAGGGTTGCCTTTTCACAGATGAACTCCATAAAGACCGGTGAATCGGCTGAGTTAGCCACCGTGGCATAAAAGACGCCTTTTGTGTTGCCCGAAAATTCAAGCAGCGCGCTTGCCGTATCCTCAACCTCGGTTATTCCTTTTAAGTGGTCGTTTGATATATTCCCGGTAACGGCACGCAAACCGCCCCCTGCATATTGCATCATATCCAGCGTGTGAATAGCCTGATTGATAAGCACACCGCCGCATTCTTTATCCAGCGTGCCGTGCCAGTCATCCGCGTAATACTCCGCGTCCCTTCTCCATGTGACAAAGCCCCGCGCGCCTAACAGCCTGCCGTATTCGCCGGTATCGGCAAGCATCCTTTTAAGCTGCAAAGCAGAGCGGTTATAACGGTTTTGAAAACAAGTGCCTACATGAAGCCCGGTCTTCAGCTGAGCTTGCCGCAGTGTTTCAAGGTCTTTGAGCGATGTCGCGCAGGGTTTTTCGATCAAAACATGAATCCCCGCCTCAAGCGCCTTCAAGGCCATGGGAACATGCAGGTAATGAGGTGTGCAAATGTGAAGCACATCGGGTTTTTCGCCGCTGAGCAAATCATCCAAACTTGCATATGCTTTCGCGCCTGTATCCGATTCAACTTTTTTCGCCCGGTCAAAATTAATATCCGCCACTGAAATCAATTGTGCTTCATCCAGATTTGTTATTACTTTAATATGTGTTTTCGAAATGCCTCCGCAGCCGACTAACGATACTTTCATATGTTACCCCTTAAAAATTGGATTAGTTTCAGAAGGAATCAGCCATATCGTTGGCAACCGTTCCTTTTGCCTCTTCTTTTGCCTTTGAGACCGATATTTTTTGCTGAAGCAAATCATAAAACAGGTCTTCGTCAACCGGCAGGTCCACAGACTTGCCAAGCCATGAAGACAAGTGCGCCGCGTTTGAGATCATCAGGCCGTTAATGCCCTCTTCCCCTCTGCCGACAAGCGGTTCTCCGCGCAGGATATTCGCCGCGAAAGCATTCAACACGCCGACATGCTGGGGATTCCATCCATCGGTTTCCGCTTCGCTCCATTCGCCTTTCGGTTTGCCGAATCCGTTGGGAGAGGTTGCGCAATGCTCTTTTGTGGAAACTTCAAGCTTGTATACCTTCAGTTTGCCGTCCTCGCACACGATATGGCCCCTGTCCATCGTTATCTCCAAGCGGTTGGTGCCCGGAGCGTCACCCGTGCTTGTAATAAACACTCCGGTCGCGCCGTTGGGATATTCCGCATAAATGGTAACATCGTCTTCAACCTCGATATCATGCCATTTCCCTTCATGGCAAAACGCCTGGATTTTAGAAGGCATACCGCAAATCCACTGCCAAAGGTCAAGGTTATGCGGACATTGATTAAGAAGAACGCCGCCGCCCTCACCGACCCATGTCGCGCGCCAGCCGCCGGAATTGTAATAGGACTGGGTACGGTACCAGTTGGTGATAATCCAGTTGACACGCTGAATTTCGCCGAATTCGCCGCCCTGGACAAGTTCGCGAAGCTTACGGTAAATGCAATTGGTACGCTGATTGTACATAATCGCGTAAACCTTGTCGCTCTTGGCCGCAACTTCGTTTGCTTCCCTGACTTTTTTTGTATAAACGCCCGCCGGCTTTTCTGTCATCACATGCAAACCTTTATTAAGCGCGTACATGGAGTATACAGGATGAAAATAGTGAGGTGTTGCGATGACAACAGCATCACAGGTCCCGCTGTCCATAAGCTCTTCGGCGGTGTTGTAGCACAGTATATCCGGCATCTGCTCTTTAATCATTTCAAAACGTTCGGGATTGATATCGGCAACGGCAACAAGGCGCATTTCATGGAGCTGACCCTGGAAATAATAATTAAAATGGCTTGACCCCATATTGCCAAGGCCGATGATGCCGTAACGCACAGGCTGGACCTTTTCAGCCAAAGCATGTACTGCGCTGCACGCCGCGGCAAAAGAAGTCTTGTTGTCGGGATAGACATATTTCTCGGCCTTTGTTTGGTTTTTCTGATCTTTCTCCAAGTCGCCCAAGCCGTGGAAAACTTTTAAATGAGGCTCAACCGAGAGAATTCTCGCTCCGTCTTTTTTGGCGAAACGCCGCATGATTTCTTCAACATTGCCGTCGCCTTCACCGGCAGGAACCACAAAACCGGTTTTCATAACAGCGTCTTTGATATGCATATATTCAATGTAAGGTTCCAGCAGTTCATACCCGGCCAAGGTGTCCGCTCCGCATTGGATAAAGTTGGCGGGGTCAAAAATTCCGCCGAGCTTGCCTTCAAACCTCGTTAATATTTCCAGGCAACGCTCGGGGATGTCACCGTATATGCCTTTTTCATTTTCATGGCAGCAGAGTATTCCGTTTTGCTTTGCGTAGTCAGCCATCTTTTCAATACGCGCAAAAACTTCGTCTTTATATTCTTCATAGCTTTCGTCCTCGGAAAAATAAAAACTGAACATGCGGATATATTCCGTCTCAAGGATTTGAGCAACCTTAACAGTATTTTTGAAGGCTTCAAAATGCTCCTCAAAATCATCGGTAATGGAAATTTTTCCGTAATGGGAACCGATGGAAGAAACCTGCATACCTGCGGCATCCAAAGTTTTCTTGAGTTCTTTCGCCTCGTCAACGGTAAAATCGGATATGTTCTTTCCGTTTACGCCGCGCAGCTCCATGTGGGTTATGCCGTTTGCTTTGCATGCTTCAATCTGCTCATTGATAAGTTTCGACGCTTCATCGGAGAATGCCGAAAAAATAAATCTTGCCATTGTTACATTCCTCACTTTTCAGTTAAAATTTTGCACAATAACCTTAACACATATTAAGTTAAAATAAAAGAGATATAAGAAAAAAGACGCGGTTTTTTCGCCGCGCCTTTAAAACCAATTCACTTTTATTAAGTTTCATCTTCAAGTAGTAATAGTTTATACAATTTCAGCATTATCTATTCCCCAACAAGCAATAATGCCTTTTTTCACAGTTAATTCTCCGTTTATAGTTATTTTATCACCAATATTAAGATTTATCAAATCATCGCGTTGTTCCTTCACAATATAAGCAATAAAATCCATTGCCAAAGTATCATTTCTAACGATTACTGAAACAGATTTTTTTTGTACTTCAACTATTTCCCCAGTCCATTGAACATATTTAAATTGATTTTCATTCCAAAAGGCATCTTTCTGTAAATCTGTTTTACTATCCCAAGCATTATCAAATTTTATAAAATCAGTACTGATAGGAGTTCTGTCTTCAGCTTCAGACCAAGTTGGGATTTCATATGTTTCTGGGGAAGTGGTTTCTTCAATTGTTGTTTCATCACTAACTCGTACCGTAATTTCTTCAGATTTAATTTTACCATCATTCGTTTGAACATAAACTTTAGTTTCTCCAGGTGCTACTGCTTTTATATTGTAATAGACATAGGTTGTTAAGGCTGTGCTATCATATTCAAATGTGGCAACTTCCGGTGAAGTACTAATAAAATCAATATCATTTAATGAGAACTCATCGTTTCCTTTTACTACAAAATAACTCCAATCTTTTTCTCCAACATCAAGGTCGACTGTATCATTTCTCAATAGATCCAGGCTAGTGATTCCGGTTTCAGACTTTGGTGTATCTGAACCACTTCCTATTGCAAAAAGTAAAAATAACACTACAACCAACAAAGTGTAAATCCAATTCAACTTCTTTTTCATTTTATCTCCTCTTTCCTTTCAATGCTGAAAATCCGATCTAATTTAATCAATTATTATGTATTTTCGATTTTATATTCTACTCTCCATATAATTTCCCAACAAATATTGCTGTGGGGTACTTCTTTGTTCCAGAAGAATTATAAAGAATTGTGTCATTTTGAACTTTAATTTTTTGATGTCCTATAATTAGTTTAACTATGGTATCATAATTTTCGTAAACATATGACCCCTCGCCTGTATCAGGATCATCAGCAACATAGGTCTCTACATAAACCCCTTCGGCAATCCAATCCTCATTAAAATCTACACAAATCATCATATTTTCGTTTTCAAACTTAATACTATAAGGGTACATAATCGGATTATCTATTGTTCCTCCTGTCATAATATAGTTCTCTGTTACTTTAAATCCAGTCAATAGCTTATTAACATCTTCTTTAGGTGCTCCAAGTATACAAGTATAATCACCTTTTAAGACAAATATCATATTGCCATCCAAAAAATCTATATACATATCATCTACAGCAATATCAGGATTATTCGAATTTGAATTTGCATTTGATACCAGCACTGTTGCTGAGGAAGTAAGTTTTGTTTCCGAGGTTAAGCTTTTATCATCAGTTGTGATTCTTCCACGGACTCTTACTATAATATCGTCTGACTTAACGATGCCATCTTTAGTTTGAACATATAGCCTGGTTTCCCCCGGTGATAAAGCCTTAATTTTATAATAAATTAGTGTTTTTGAAGTTGTTTTGTCGTATGAAAATGTTGCCACTTCAGGTGATGTGCTTATAAATTCAATATCATTCAAAGAAAATTTATCATTTCCGCTTACAGTAAAATAACTGCTACTCTTAGATTCACCAACATCTAAATCAATTGTAGAAGTCCATGAAAATTTGAGGCCTGTGATTCCTGTCTCTGATGAACTGCTTCCTATTGCAAAGACAGCAAAGAATATTATAATAATTATGCAAATCCAATTTAATTTCTTTTTCATCCTAAATTCTCTCTGTTCTTTTTATAAATAAGAATGCAAAGACAATTGCAAAAAGATAAGAAGCAATATCTATAAAATCAAAGGTACCTTTGATAATCTGCAAAAATTGAAAGATTTCAATGGTAATTCCAAAGACAACTGAAAATAAGCAGGTAATAAGTAAGCTTAATTTTGTTTTTCTTTTTAAGGAAATAAACACTGACCAAACAAGTGAATAACTCCATAGGCTATCAATAAAATTATATTTGATATAATAAATAAATATATTATCGGGAAAAGTCATTATATTTCTAAGAGCAATTATAATATTAAATTTATCATATTTCCGAATATAACCAGATAAATATGTGTTTTCTCTAAGTAGCAAATATATTAACAACCCGATAATTAAAGGTATTATAATATTAATTAAATAAATTTTAATCTTTTTATTTTTCATAATTATATCAATAAAAAATCACCACTCAGTTGGTATTCCATAGAAATTTCAAGGTTAGAAGTAATAATAATCGTTCAAATGCATCACTTGTTTATATATGTTACGCATTATTATTACTATATTGTATGTTATGGCAAAATTACTTATTTGTCAATTAAAATTTATTTTTTCGCTTTCTAAATAAATTTATTTGGTATTCTCATCGTTTAAAAACCATTGGTGTAAATCTTATGCCGTTTAGAACCTGCTCGGTATTTGCATCAACAAACCCGAGTCTACGATAAACCTCCACCGCATAGGGTGAGGAATTGACTGTTATTTTATCAGCGGCACCATCCAGCAAGGCAGCTTCAAAAAGGCTTCTGCCAATGCCCTGCCGGTGATACTCCTTCTTGACAAAAAACAAACAAATGTGAGCCCCGCCCCGGACAGCGATAATTCCTGCAAGATTTCCCTCAATAAAAGCGCCGTATATTTTCAAATTGTTTATCTCTTCGCTGTTTGTAATAAAATCACGGAATGTTTCGACGCCTTCCGGCAAATAGTCCGGTGCTTCAAATTCAGAAAAAACCTGCCAGACAAGTTCTATTGCCGCCGGTATTTCGTTTTTATCCAACAGCCTTACCATATTCATCACCGCCTCAATTAATTTTCGCTGTTCTGACAAGTATATTATATCAAAAGTTTAAAAATAAAAAAGTGTTAAAAAATCTTAACGGATGTAATTTGTGTTTAGTTCTGATTCGAGTATAAATCAAGTGTGATTTTATGGCAATATCATTATAGTTATGAATGGAGGTATTCTTATGAAAAGCTTGCTTGCAAAGGCGATAACTTACGACTTTCCGGAAACCCTGCCGGTATCCATTGGCATGCTGCCCGCGGCATGGATGAAATACGGTGCGGAGCTTAAGCGCGTAATCAATGAATACCCCCAGTTTTTCGGCGAAGTGGAAGTTGACCTCGATGAAATCGGTATGCCGGAATCCTATCACAGCGGATCGTACACGGACGAATGGGGCTGTGTGTGGGAAAATATTGAGGAAGGTATGGAATCAATCGTAAAAGGTCATCCGATAAAAAGCGAGCAGGATATATTTGATCTGGTAATTCCTCCCGGCCGCGGCGGGTATATACCGCACGGCTTTATGTATCTGCGGCTGTTGGATTTGTGCGGCTTTGAATTGGCGATGACACTGTTTGCCGAGGAAGGGCCGGCCATACAAACGCTTATCGATAAGGTACTCGAATACAACTGTTACCAGGTTGAAGCTACACTTCACCGCCCGGGTGAGATTAAATATTTCGGCGATGATCTCGGTATGCAAAAGGGCCTTGCCATCGGGCCGGAAAGATGGAGAAAATACCTGAAACCCTGTTACAAAAAGCTTTATGGCATGGTTAAAGCCAATAATTCCGGCAAGCTTATTTATATGCATACGGACGGTTGTATTTGGGTAATTATGCCGGACCTTGTTGAATGCGGAGCCGATATGATTAACCCGCAATACCGCGCGAACGGCCTTGATAACCTGGTTCGAGTCTGTAAGGGTAAAATCCCGATCAATCTTGACCTTGACAGGCAGCTGTTCCCGTTTGCCACCCGCTCGCAGATTTTTGACCATGTCGGTGAATGTGTAGAGGCGCTTTATCTGCCGCAGGGCGGTTTGGGGCTGAACGCGGAATTCAATTTCGAGATACCGCTCGATAATATCGTTGCAGCTTTGGACGCGCTTGAAAAATACCGGCATTATAAAGGCTGATTAAATCGACTGGGGTGACATCAGATGACCGACAGAGAAAATAAACTCCGCGCAATCCGCTTTGGACATCCTGATCATATCCCCATGTGTTTCAGCATCGCCGATGCCTGTTGGCATTATTATGACCATGAGGCGCTTTATGAGCTGATTGAAAACCACCCGTTGCTTTTCCCGGGATACAAGCGCCCTAAAAAAGAAAAATCCGAAAAAGCAAACAGCCTCTATTATTCACACACCTTCACCGATGACTTCGGTTGTATATGGCAGGAGGCCATTGACGGCATCCGCGGAGTCATCATTAAACGCCCGCTTGAAAACTGGGAACATTTCGACAGCTATAAGTTTCCGCCGCTGCCGGATATTGATGTTGAAACCGTCAAACAGGATGTTGCCATGGCAAAGGCCGAAGGGCGGTTCATGACTGCTTCGCTCGAACACGGGCACACCTTTCTGCGGCTTTCCGACCTATGCGGTTATGAAAATCTTTTATATAATATGGCCGATGAGGACAAAAACCTGATCAAACTAATCGGGATGCTCGAAGATTACAATTATTATTTTGTGGACAAGTGGGCGCAAACCGGCTACGACATGATCGGATATCCCGAGGATCTGGGGATGCAGGTCGGGCCGATGATTTCGCCGGAACTGCTTCGCAAATACCTCAAGCCCACTTATCAAAGGCTGATGAACACCGCAAGAGACAACGGAATCCTTGTACATATGCATTCGGACGGGGATATCCGCACCCTTGCGGATGACCTTGTGGACGGCGGCGTAGATATCCTGAATTTGCAGGACCTGGTCAACGGAATTGACTGGATTGCGGATAAATTCGCCGGTCAATATTGCATTGACCTTGATATAGACAGGCAAAACATTACCTTCGGCGGCACACCAAAGCAAATTGACGCGTTAATCCGGGAAGAGGTTGTAAAATTATCCGCGCCGCAAGGCGGGCTGATGATGATTTACGGGCTTTATCCCGGCGTTCCGCTTGAAAATATCAAAGCGCTGATGGACGCAATGGAAAAGTATATGTTTTATTGGCAGTGACTGATTAATTTTCAGTGATGTCAATATAACGGACAAGGGAGGCAAAAGCATGAAGCCCGAAATATTCGCGGTCGAGCTGAAATCAAATATTGCCGATTCTGTTTTTAACCGTCTTTTCCGTTTTGTTGATAAGGATAAGCAGGAACGCATCAATAGAATGAAAATGAAACCGGACAGAGACCTGACCCTGACGGGGGATATCCTTGCAAAGACGGCCATTAAAAAAGTCTTTGGAATCCCGATGGCCGATATTAAATTCAGATATGGAGAATCCGGCAAACCGTATGCCGCCGGTTATCCGAATATACATTTTAACATCAGCCATTCCGGCAGCGCCGTGGTTTGCGCCGTATACGACAGGCCGGTTGGCATTGACATTCAAATAATGAAAAACGGTGATTTTGATTCGCTGGCTAAGCGCGTATTTACCGAAAAGGAGCAAGGGTTATTTTTCTCCGCACCGCAGGACGTGTGCCAAGAACAGTTTTATCGGATATGGACCGCGAAAGAAAGTTATCTGAAATACCTCGGCACCGGCATAAAGGACTTAAAAAAGGATATTGACGGCAGCTGTGCTGTCAGCACCTGCCGCTTTTCAAACAACTACATCATCAGCATCTGCACAAAGCGGTAAAAGGCCCCTGCATTCCGCTGTCTGTTGTTTAGTGTGTATTTTTACGAATTATTCATGTCATTTAGTGTTATTATTTTGTAATTTTTGCTTGATTTTTTACACGAATGTGTGATATTCTGCTATCATCATTGAAAGGAGTGGTGATGCTGTGTATAGAAAAATCACCGAATACCTTACAGAATGGAAGCTCAGTCCGCATCGCAAACCATTGATTTTGCAAGGCGCGAGGCAAGTCGGCAAAACCTATTCCGTCTTGGAATTCGGGCGCGGGCACTATGAAAATGTAGCCTACTTTAATTTTGAAACCAATCCGATTCTTATCACCACATTTGATGAAAGCATTGAACCGTCATTTTTAATCCCGGTTTTGTCACATCTTGCCGGCCAAACCATCATGAAAGAGAAAACTCTGATCGTGCTTGATGAGGTTCAGCTTTGCGAAAGAGCGCTGACTTCTCTTAAATATTTTTATGAAAACGCGCCGGAATACCATATTATTGTGGCGGGCAGTTTATTGGGTGTTGCGGTAAACCGGCAGCAATTTTCTTTTCCCGTCGGCAAGGTTGATATGAAAACTTTGTATCCGATGGATATGGAGGAATTTTTGTTTGCCTGCGGCGAAGATGATTTGGTAAAGCGTATAAAACAGTGTTTTGAACGCAACCAGCCAATGCCTGCGGCGCTGCACGCGGCTGCCATGCAGTATTATCTTCAATTTCTGGTTGTCGGAGGTATGCCTGATTGTGTCAGCAAATTTATTAGCACCAAGGATTATATCCTGGTCAGGCATCTTCAAAATATGATTCTTGCAAGCTATCTCAATGACATGAGCAAATACAATACGGCAAACGAAATCAAAAAAACACATTTGGCTTACGACAATATCACCGTTCAGTTGTCAAAGAAGAACACAAGATTTCAGTATAAACTGATCAAAAAAGGCGCAAGGGCTGCCGAATTTGAAAACGCAATTGAGTGGCTTTCTCTTTCCGGTATCGTTAGCCGGATTTACCGGGCTGAAAACATCAGTAAACCGCTTGAAAACTATCGCGATATTGACTCGTTTAAAATTTATGTTTCCGATGTCGGGCTGCTCTGCGCAAAAAAAGAGATTGTCCCGGAGGATGTTTTCTACGGTTCAAGCGAACTAAATGATTTTAAGGGCGGTATGGTAGAAAACTATGTATGCAATCAGTTGACTGCAAACGGCTACAAGAGTTACTACTGGGCATCCGAAAGGGGCGCCGAGGTCGATTTTATAATCCAGCGGGATGGCAAAATTATTCCCATTGAGGTGAAGTCGGCCGACAATACAAAAGCAAAAAGTCTTTCTATCTATATCGATAAGCACAAACCCGGCTATGCTGTCAAGATCTCCACAAAAAACTTCGGGTTTGAAGACGGGAAAAAATCAGTCCCGTTATATGCCGCTTTTTGCATCTGAAACCGTTCAGCCAATCAAGATTTTACAAAAAATACCGCCCGAATTGAGATTACCTCGTTTCGGGCGGCTTTATTATCGGTTATGCTTTTACGGGCAGCTGCGGGAACTGTTAATAATTGGTTCCCTTAACCTCGAAGTATGCCTGCGGATGGTTGCAGGTCGGGCAAACTGCCGGCGCAGATTTGCCGAAATGAATATGGCCGCAGTTGCGGCAAACCCATACAACCTCTTCCGTCTTTTCGAAGACAACGCCTTCTTCCAAGTTGGCGAGCAGTTTGCGGTAACGGTCTTCATGCGTATTTTCGATTTTCGCGACCAAGGTAAATAACGCGGCTATTCTTGTAAAACCTTCCTCCGCGGCAGTCTCCGCAAAACCTTTGTACATTTCCGTCCATTCATAATGTTCGCCGGAAGCCGCATCCAGCAGATTTTCCGCTGTGCAGGGAACACTGCCGCCGTGAAGTTCTTTGAACCAAAGCTTGGCATGCTCTTTTTCATTGCCCGCTGTTTCCTCAAAAATTGCCGCGATTTGCTCAAAGCCCTCTTTTTTTGCCGCCGAGGCAAAGTAGGTGTACTTATTGCGTGCCTGTGACTCGCCGGCAAATGCCGCCATCAGATTAGCTTCCGTTTTACTTCCTTTGAATTCCATAATCAGTACCTCCAAATAAAATTTTAAATTAATCCAATTATGATACCGAACAATATTATAGCAAACCGCCAAGGAATAATCAAGCAATAAAAATGCATGCTACTGCTGTATAAAGCCGGCCGCGTTCTGTTTTATATAGTCTGCCGCAAGCACACATATATTGCCTGCGGGCATTTCGGCCGCAAATTCCGCATCATATTTATCTGTCACACTGCGTGACAAAGATATATCTTCATTATCCTCATCAAACATGTCATATTCTTTTTTGTAAAGTTCCCAAGCTTTACACCCTAAAATCAAACGCACTGCCTCACCGGCAGCAGGTGTCAGCGGCTTGCCGTTCATTTTAAAGAATTCGCTCAATTTCCGGGCGCCGTCGACCGAAACATAATACAGGGCATAGATATATTTTTGAGGCTGCGTAAGTTTTTCATAAGCCGCGTTCATATCGCTCTCTTTTTCAAGCTTTGACTGCAAATTCAAAGCAATGCCGTCGAATAGTTTTTTGGGGGCGGCGGCTGCAATCATTTCTTCCGTAAGGTTTGAAAATTCGGCGCGCGTTCTGTTTTCATATTTCAGACGGCTTATAATCTCATTCCTCTCCGCCCTCGCCTTTTTTGAGGCTTTAGAGGCTTTTATGCAGACAAAAACCGTCAGTGCCGAAACGGCAACGAATGCAATGCTTAAATACCAATATTCAACAACGGCTTGCGTGAATGCTGCCATGCTTTTATTCCCCCTGCTGTAAAGCTTTGTAAATATCGCTTTTTTTGTATCCCGTTTGTTTTGCCGCGGCTTTTGCGGCCTCATTCAGCGGTATGCCTTCTTTAATTTTCGCTCTTGCCGTTTCAACTGCCGCTTCCAAAGTCTTTTCTTCCTTCTCGGGTTCCGGCGCCCCTTCGACAATTAAAACAATTTCGCCTTTCGGGCCGCCGTCCCCGAATTTCTGCACCGCTTCTTTTAAGGTTGTATGAATCACCTCTTCATATATTTTGGTGATTTCGCGGACAATCGCTATTTTTCTGTCCCCAAAAGCTGACGCAAGGTCTTTCAGCGTTGAAGGCAGCTTGTGGGGAGCCTCGTAAAAAATCATCGTGCGCCTCTCATTCAAAAGCGACTGAATGTGCTCCCTGCGGCTGAGCTTATTCACACTCAAAAATCCTTCAAAGGTGAAGCGTTTCGCCGGCATGCCGGATAATGCAAGCGCGCTGATAAAAGCGCAGGGGCCCGGGATCACTTCCACCTTAATGCCAAGTTTGTGGCAAAGGTTTACCAAATCCTCACCGGGGTCCGAAACCGCAGGCATGCCCGCATCCGTCACCAATGCACAGTTTTCACCGGCCGTAATTCTGGCCGCAATTTGCTCGCCCTTCTCAAAACGGTTGTGCTCAAAATAACTGACCATCGGTTTTTTAAGCCCGAAATGGTTCAGTATTTTCACCGTTACGCGCGTATCTTCGGCCGCAATAAAATCGCAATCCGCTAAAGCCTGCAGCGCCCGCGGAGAAAAATCGCCAAGGTTGCCTATCGGCGTGCCGACAATCATCAGTTTGCCCAGAACATTCACCCTTTCACTTGAAGACGGCTCTTAAAAGACATTTCATTCAGAAATTCTCTGTTTTATATTTCGGTCACTGCTTTTGAGATTTGCTTTTAAACCGCCGTCCGGATCAATAAATATACCGATAACATCATTTTTTAACAGAATCGAATTGTCTGCCCGGTTCATATTTTTATCAGTCAATTTTATCTTTAACGGGCAAGAATAATTTATAAGGCTCAATTTCAAGGGCATCCGCTATTCTTTGAACATTTTCTAAAGCGATACTCCGTCTTTCACATTCGATTGCGCTGATATAAGTACGGTGCAGCCCCGCCTTATCAGCTAACATCTCCTGTGACAAGAATTTCCCGGTCCGGTATTTTTTAACATTTGCCGCAAAATTCTTAACAATATCCATAATCAACACCTCATAATAGTAGTTTAACCTGTGAATACAATAAGTCTACATACAATAAGTCACATATGCAATCTCATTGAAATGCAAAATTTTGTTTTAAATCTGTCAAAGCCTTAAATTCATGTTATACTGTGAACAGACTTAAGGATTATACATCAGGAGGTCTTCCGAATGAAAAAGCGTTTCCTTTCGGCTTTATCCATCCTCCTCGTTTTCGCCTTTGTCTTCTCCCTCCCCGCGCAGGCAGCCGCCCCGCCGCCGCAAACACTTGCCTTCCCCGAGGCGGACGGCGCCGGCAAATACACCGCCGGCGGCCGCGGCGGGCGCGTGATTGAGGTCACCACCCTGGAGGACGGCGACAATATTCCCGGTTCCCTGCGGACGGCAATTTATGCCACTGGTCCGCGGATCGTCGTTTTCAAGGTCGCGGGCACCATCGCGCTCAAAAATTCGCTTAAAATCACCAACCCGACTATCACCATTGCGGGGCAGACCGCCCCGGGCGAGGGCATCACCCTGCGGGATTACAGCCTGAACGTGGAAGCGGACCAGGTTATCATCCGCAACATCCGCGTTCGCCTGGGCGATTTGCAGGAAAAAGACGCCATGAGTGTTTCGGAATGCGAAAACGTGATCATCGACCACTGCTCCGTCAGCTGGGGCGTGGACGAGACCCTCTCCGTCACGGAGTGCGGCAACGTCACCGTCCAATGGACCTTCATCACGGAAGGTTTGCACGAAAGCATCCACCACGCGGGCAAACACAGCAAAGGCTCTTTGGTCAACGGCAGCAACGGCCAGCTGACCACGTTCAACCACAACCTGTTCGCGCACAACGACGCGCGCAGCCCAAGGCCGCAGGGCAAGCTGCCCGTTACGGAAGACCCCACAGGCTTTTTCTTTGACTTCACCGACAACGTCGTTTACGACTGGGGCAGAAAGTACGCCGGGGAGTATTTTGACACCGACCGGAAAACCACCATGAACTTCATCAACAATTACTATATCCCCGGCCCGAGTTCGGAAGCCGAGAATTTTTTGATTGATATGGGGCTCTATTCCTCCATGTATTTTGCCGGCAATTACATGAACGGCAAACTGCCGAAGGACCAGTACGCCAAAATCACCTACGAGGATTTTAAAAAGCCGGACAACGGCTGGAAGCTCTCCGCGCCCTTTGACGGCCAGACCGTCAATGTTCAGCCCGCGGAAAAAGCCTACGCCATGGTGATGAAAAACGCCGGCGCGGCACTCAGCAGGGACGCTTATGACGAAAGAATCGTCAGCGAGGTTTTAAACGGCACGGGCAGAGTGATCGACAAACCGTCGGATGCGGGCGGCTGGCCGGTGCTGGAAACGGGTACGGCGTATACCGACACGGATAAAGACGGCATGCCGGATGACTGGGAGACCGCGCGCGGGCTGAACCCCGCCGACCCGGCGGATGGCAGCCTGGACCGGGACAGCGACGGTTACACCAATGTTGAGGAATTCCTCAATTCACTCATGGCGAACCTTTACACGGAAGATATGCCGTTCCCGGCATTTAACAGCGATTTCCGGTTTTTCCGGCTGATCGGGTATTTGGTGCTGAGGCTTTATCTGGACGCGAGGAAATGGGTGATTGCGGCGTGGGGGGAGATGACAAAAGCATTACAGTAGACTTGCTTTTGTCAACTCAAAGCGCGCCTTGAAACAGGCACCTTTGAATATCACTTTGCGGCAGCGCCGTAAAATATCACTGACGCAAAGCGTCAATATCATA
>CAYOAW010000034.1:0-19213 GCA_964402095.1 uncultured Eubacteriales bacterium
TAATAACGTTTATATGCCTCGTGGTATGCCTGTTTGCCCATATCCGGCGAATAGTAGTGGGAATAAGAGAAGGTCACATGGTTTTCAACATATTTTGAGGTGATTTTCATCTGCTTCACAAAACGTGATATCGGCGCGCTGCTCCAATCTGCCTGAACAAAGTTTTCGTTGTTTGCCCAAAAGGCCAATTCCGGCTTTGTATCAACTGCGTTTTTTAAAGCCGAAAAATATTTGTCCAGCTTTTCAATCGGCATATACCCCGCGCCGACAGAATCCTGGCAGCAATAGATATCGCCCTGTCTGAAACGTGTAAAGCTAAAAAGCTTTACCCACGAAGCCTGCATTTGACATGCCGAAATATTCGAACCGATAAACGGCGAAAGCATCAGCGGCATGGACGGGTCAAGACCGGTTAAATAATCAAGGCTGATGTTCAGCATATCCGCGCATCTGTATTCATAAGGCCATAAAGCGTTCGAAAACTCCCAGGTAAAATACCAGCCATACATCGCGTCCGGATATTTTGCTTTGTAAAAGCCGTACATTTCTTTCGCGATTTGGTTGCCAAGCTCCGCCTGCATGGTATACCACTGTTTGTCCTTGACGAATTCGGTCCACCATTCATCCGCGGAATTGAGCCCCAGGAAGACCTTCATCCCCCTCTTTTGAGCAGCCGCAAGGCACCGTTCCACATACTGTTCGTTGTCCGGGTTAAAATTCTCCGTGTGGTTTTGTTCTGCAAGAACGGACGGGTAATAAACGTTTTCGAACTTGCCGGAAGGTGTTGAAGCGTTGCTCTGCAGAATAACGGTGTCAATTCCAACCTCAAGCAGGCTGTCAAAGTGGCGGCCGATCTCCTCATCACTGAAACCGCTGAACGCCCATGCCTGCATAAAAGTTCCCGAAACCACCGGATGCTCCTCTTCCGGCACTGCCGGTTTGCATAAAGAATTCGCAAAGCTTCCGATTACCGCAGCAATCGCCATTATATAACAGACAGCACTTTTAAAAAAACCGGACAACATAATCCATCACCTTCAATAATCTTGCTGTTTTTTAATTGAAAACCTCTGATAAATCCAGCTCAACATACCCTGACTTTGAAGCCGGCGTCCAAGTCTCCCCGCTTCCTGTTTCAAAAGCAGCCAAAACCCGCAGCCGGGTGGCATCATACAATATGCTCATAACATTGCCTGAATTGTCCCCTGCCATTTTGCATATGTTAAGGGCTTCGTCCCGGGTCATCGGATGCGGGTGCGCCGCAGGAATTTGCCAGTCCTCCAAACCTTCAAAACAGAATGCTTCCCCGCTGTTGACCGATTTTATCATCAGTGAAATCGGCTGATAAAGTGTTCTCCAGGTTCTTCCTTCTTTCGCGTTTCCGGAATTTTTGACGCCCGCGGGCCCTTTATCAGTATACTGTCCGCTTCGGACGCTTTTTGAAAATGCGGTATCCGCCCTGAAAACAGCCTGTTCGAGCGGCATCCCATAGAACACCGGTTTCCCGTCAAACAGCAAAACTTCTCCGTTTGTGTCAACGCAAACCGCTTCAAGCTCCCCGGGGTCGTTATCGTAAAGTATCTCAATATTTTCGGCATCCACTTCAATTGACATGCCCTTGGGGGCGTATTCGGGCGTACCTTTTCTGCGGGGGTCGCCCCAACCGGCAACAAAACAGTATCCCTGAACGTAATTTCCCTTTCTGATAATATTTTCAGCTTCGTCCAAGTTCTTCGCGTTTTCCAAAACTTCATGGAAAACATAATGCCAAGGCCGGCCTTCCAGCGTTTCCCGCATGCTGTAAGCGCCGATTTCGCTGAGCGCAACTCCCTCGGCGTTGATGCCTGCCATTGCTCCGAGCACACCGATATACCCGAATACAGCGGAAGGAACCCCTTTTTCGCCTTTTTCGTTTTCCGGATGAAAAACGGTGACACACTTGTTTGAGGCAATGCCGGTATCTTTTGCCCAGTCAAGGTTGCGGCAGCCGTACAGATTTCCGTCTTCGCACCGGCTGCCCCAAGCCATAAATGCGCTGCATTGAGTAGGCATAGAGCCTCTCTCTTTCCCGTCCCACACCGGTTTAATATCTTTCTCCGGCCCGCTGATTATTTTTCCGATCATTTCTTCCATGTGCCAATAACCGGTTAATTCGGGTACTGCCGCCATTGTTTCCAGCATATCAAGGTTCAGCTGAACGCCTTTTTCCGCCGCGCCGTCAAGAATGCCTTCCAGTTCCCGCTTATAAATATCGGGTACATACCGTGAATAGTGTGACCAGGCTTTGCTGCCTATAACCGGGATGAGCCCTTCGGGCAGCCCCGATTTAATAAGCATTGCCTTCATGATTTCACAGCTTTCAAAAATGCGGTCGCCAAGCATCAGTCCGTACTGCCTTCCCATCTCATAATGGGTACCGGCCAAATGTATCGCATACAGGCTGCCGCCCGGAGCATCCAGCATTTCAAAAAATCCTTTGCCTTCGCGGCGGATTATTTTGCCGCCGAAACCGTTTAATTGGTTTACTGAAAAAGAACACATCACAGATCCCTCCAAATTTATATGTACAATAACTGAAATTATATCATATTTTTTAATATACCACTATGTTTTTTTCAAACCGGCGCCGCTTTTTTAAACAAAATAGCCAAAATACCGCTGCGCTCCCTCCTGTCTATTTGAATAAAATAGTCAAAAATGCTTGAATATCACATATCGTTTTGCTATAATCTTTTATATTATAATAATTAGTTTTTATTAAAATATTTTTGACCGAATGAAGGTGAGCTTTTGCATAACGACTCGGTCCCGTCATACCTGTTTCATCAGGGAAACAATTATAAATCCTATGAATTCATGGGCGCGCACCGGCTTGACGACGGAACAGCCGTTTTTCGTGTCTGGGCTCCGCATGCTTTGGCGGTCAGCGCAACGGGCAGCTTCAATGATTGGGACCCTTCGGCAAATCCGCTTAAAAAGCTGAACGAACAAGGGATTTGGGAAGGTTATGCGGATAACATAAAACAATTTGACCTTTATAAATATCACATTGCCGCCGGCAATGGGAAGGAATTGATGAAAAGCGATCCCTACTGTTTCCACACGGAGACACGGCCGGGAACAGCATCCAAATTCTATGACCTTAACGGCTTTGAATGGACCGACGGGGAATGGCTGGCAAAAAGAAAGAACGCTTCAATCTATGAAAGCCCCGTTAACATCTACGAGGTTCACGCCGGTTCATGGCGGCAGTATGTTCCCGGTGTTCCCTTGTCTTACGCTTCTTTAGCGGATGAGCTTGTACCCTATGCCGCCGAAATGGGGTATACCCATATTGAACTGCTGCCCTTGAGCGAATATCCGTTTGACGGTTCGTGGGGTTATCAGGCTACCGGCTATTTCTCGCCTACCTCCCGTTACGGCGAACCAAAAGATTTTATGAGATTTGTCAACAAATGCCATGAAAACGGAATAGGCGTCATTCTGGACTGGGTTCCCGCACATTTTGTTAAAGATGAACACGGGCTTGCTGATTTTGACGGCGCAGCATGTTATGAATACAGTGACCCGGTCAAAGGCGAACACCTGCAATGGGGGACAAAGGTTTTTGATTTCGGCCGGTCCGAGGTGCAGAGTTTCCTTATCTCAAGCGCTCTCTGCTGGTTTGAGAAATACCACCTTGATGGCCTTCGGGTGGACGCGGTTGCTTCCATGCTCTACCTTGATTACGGCAGGGAACCGGGGCATTGGAAACCGAACGTCAACGGCGGCAGGGAAAATTTGGAAGCTGTCGCCTTTATTAAAAAACTCAACGAAGCCGTTTTCAGGTATTTCCCCGATGTCATGATGATTGCGGAAGAAAGCACTGCATGGCCGATGGTTTCAAAACCCGTTTTTTCGGGAGGTTTAGGATTCAACTTCAAATGGAATATGGGATGGATGAATGACAGCCTCAAATATTTTTCGCTTGACGGGCTCGCAAAAAAATACAACCACAAATGCCTGACTTTTTCCTTTTTTTACGCCTTCTCCGAAAATTTTGTGCTGCCTATATCTCACGATGAAGTCGTACACGGCAAGCATTCCTTAATTGACAAGATGCCGGGCACCTATGAGGAAAAATTTGCCGGCGTCCGCGCTTTTTTAGGGTATATGACAGCACATCCGGGCAAAAAACTGTTATTTATGGGGCAAGAATTCGGGCAGTTCATCGAATGGGACTATAAAAAAGAACTGGACTGGCTGCTCCTCGACTATGAAAAACACCGCCAGCTCAAAGCCTACTCAGCCGCTCTAAACCGGTTTTATATGAACACGCCCGCGCTTTGGCAAATCGACTGCAGCTGGGAAGGTTTTCAATGGATAAGCAGCGATGATGCCGATAATTCCGTTATTGCTTTCTGCCGCAACGATAAAAACGGAGGGCAGATCATTGCCGTCTGCAACTTTACCAATGTTGAAAGAAAAAAATATATGATCGGTGTTCCGTATGCGGGCCAATACGAAACAGCCTTCAATTCCGACGCGCCCGAATTCGGCGGCACCGGAACAGGAACAAACAAAAGCATTAAATCCAAAGCCATTCCCATGCACAGCTTTAAAAACTGCATTGAGCTGAATTTGGCCGGCCTGTCAGTAATTTACCTGAGGAAAAAAACTGCCGCGCCGAAAACGAAGACCTGAAAATCATTGCATGGATTCCTTATTCCCTTCAAACCAAACCGTCAGGAGGTAAAAATATGTACAAAAAAACCGAGTGCGTCGCCATGCTCCTCGCCGGCGGGCAAGGCAGCCGTCTTGGCGTGCTGACAAAAAACATCGCCAAACCCGCAGTTCCCTACGGCGGAAAATACCGGATTATCGATTTTCCGCTGTCAAACTGTGTCAATTCCGGCATATATACCGTTGGTGTGCTGACACAGTACCAGCCGCTGGAGCTGAATGATTACATTGGCAACGGGCAGTCCTGGGATCTTGACCGGATGAACGGCGGCGTTCATATCCTTTCGCCTTATCAACAAATAAAAGGCTCCGAATGGTACAAAGGCACAGCAAACGCTATATACCAGAATATTAATTTTATCGAACGCTACGACCCCGAATATGTTGTTATCCTTTCAGGCGACCATATTTATAAAATGGATTATTCAAAAATGCTTGCCTACCACAAAGAGAAAAACGCTGACTGCACGATAGCCATGCTGGAAGTGCCGTGGGATGAAGCCCCGCGCTTTGGCCTTATGTTGGTCAAAGACGACGGTTCCATAGAGGATTTTGAAGAGAAGCCGAAAAATCCGCACAGCAACAAGGCGTCTATGGGTGTCTACATTTTCTCCTGGAGCAAGCTAAAGCAATACCTTTTAGCCGATGAGGCAAATCCAAAATCAAGCAACGATTTCGGCAAAGATGTGATACCGGCCATGCACGGCAGCGGCGAACGGCTTTTCGCTTATCCGTTTGACGGCTACTGGAAAGATGTCGGTACCATTGACAGCCTTTGGGACGCCAACCTGGACCTTTTAAATCCGAAAATCAATTTAGACCTCAGCGATAATTCGTGGCGTATTTTTTCAAACAGCCCCGCTGCACCTCCGCATTATATCTCTGCTGATGCCAATGTTCAAAACTCCATGATTGCCGGGGGCTGTCAAATTGAGGGAGAGGTTGATTTTTCCGTACTGTTTGCCAATGTCAAAGTTGAAAAAGGCGCAGTTGTCAAATATTCGATAGTTATGCCCGGTGCTGTTATAAAAGCGGACGCGGTTGTTCAATACGCAATTATCGCCGAAAACGCTGTTATTGAGGAAAAAGCAGTGATCGGCGAGTGCCCCGAAAACACGAAAAGCCTTGACCACTGGGGAGTCGCTGTTGTCGGGTCCGGCGTAAAAGCCGGCAAAGGGGCAAAAGTTCCGCCGGCCGCAATGATTGATTCTGATGTAAAGGGGGCGGAATAATGAGAGCCAACAATGTATTGGGGATTATCTTTTCAAACGCATACGACGCCGCGCTTTCAGAGTTGACCAGCCTTCGCACCATGGGTTCCGTTCCGTTTGGCGGGCGATACCGGCTGATTGATTTTGCGCTTTCAAACATGGTCAACAGCGGCATATCAACCGTTGGAGTCATAACAAAAAGCAACTACCGTTCCCTTATGGATCATTTGGGTACAGGCAAACCATGGGATTTGTCAAGAAAGCGCGCCGGGATGTTTATTCTTCCTCCGTTTTTAAGCGCGGGCTCGGGCGGAGTTTACCGCAACAGAATTGAAGCGCTCAACGGCAGCGCGGGTTTTATATCCCGCTCCAATGAAGAATTTGTCATCATGTGCGACTGCAATGTTGTATGCAATTTGGACTTTAACAGCCTCATCGATGCGCACGAAGAAAATGGCGCCGATATTACAATCGCCTACAAACACGGTGAAACACCGAAACTGGAAGATTTAATGACCTTCACCGTAAGCAAATCCGGCAGGATAACGGCAACGGCCCTTAGCCGGCACAGCGCATCCTGCACAGATTATTCCCTCAATATCATCGTCATGAGAAAAGCGCTTCTTGAAAGGCTTGTCAACGAAGCGGTCGGTTTGGGAAAAAACAGTTTTGAGCAGGATATCATTCTGAGAAACATCGAAAACCTCAAAATTTTCGGCTATAAAGTCGAAGGGTTTGCCAGGATGATTGACAATTTGCAGGGGTATTATGATATAAGCATGGAACTTTTAAACAGCGGAAAGCGAACGGCTCTTTTCGCGCCGGAGCGGCCGATTTACACAAAGCTCAGGGACGATATGCCCGCAATTTACGGGTTGGGCTCAAATGTAAAGAATTGCCTTGTGGCCGACGGATGCAAAATTGAAGGCGAAGCGGAAAACTGTATTTTTTTCCGCCGTGTTCATATTGAAAAAGGTGCCAAAGTAAGCAACGCAATATTAATGCAGGATTCATTTGTCGGTGAAAATGCCGTGATAAATTGCGTTATTACCGATAAAAATGCTGTGATCAAACCCGGAAAAACCATTTGCGGCGCAGAAAACTTTCCTGTGTTTATCGGTAAAGGCATCTCTATATAACGAACAGCGAGTTTCGAAACATTACGATGAAAGGATAAACGCTATGTATGACGGTTTAAACAATTCACTCGGCAATCTTTTTCTGCTCTCCAACGCAAAAACCCGCTCCATCTGCTCCGAAAACCCTACCGGAGAAGCGGGCGGCGGGGCAAAATGCGAGCTTGAAGACGGCATTTCGGCAGGCGCGGCAAGAGATTTGGGGAAAGGCTGGAAAGTTAACCCCTGCATTGCCATTGGCAGTATGGAAACAAGAATTCTGGCGGATATAGACGGCCCGGGCGTAATCAATCATATCTGGTGCACTCCGGACAATAACTGGCGGTTCTATATTCTGCGGATTTACTGGGATCATCAGGAACAGCCTTCCGTCGAGTGCCCTTTGGGCGACTTTTTCGCCAGCGGCTGGGGAATATACGCACCGCTTTCCTCCCTGGCTGTTTGCGTTAACCCGGGACGGGCCTTTAACTGCTATTGGCAGATGCCTTTTAAAAAGCATTGTAAAATCACCATTGAGAACATAAGCAAAAAAACCGAACCTTTATATTATCAAATCGATTATTCTTTAACGGAAGTCCCGCAGGATTGCGCGTATTTTCACGCCCAGTTCCGAAGGGTTAATCCGCTCCCGTACAAAGAAGTATACACAATAGTTGACGGTATAGAAGGCAAGGGGCATTATGTCGGAACCTACCTTGCCTGGGGCGTTAACAACAGAGGCTGGTGGGGAGAAGGCGAAATCAAGTTTTATATGGATGATGACAGCGAATTCCCCACCATATGCGGAACAGGCACCGAGGACTATTTCTGCGGCTCTTATAATTTTGAAAATCAGGCAACGCACCGTTATGAAAGCTTTTGCACACCATACGCGGGGCTGTCGCAGGTTATCTGCCCCGACGGCCTGTATCAGTCGCAGCAGCGTTTCGGGCTTTATCGCTGGCATATAACGGACCCGATACGGTTTGAGAAAAAACTCAAGGTCACTATCCAGGCACTCGGCTGGCGCGAAGGCGGCCGCTATCTGCCGCTTCAGGATGATATTGCAAGCGTTGCTTTCTGGTACCAAACCCTGCCGGCAGTTCAGTTCCCCGCTTTGCCGGGCAGAGATTATTTGGAAATAATTTAAATAAGTGGGAGGCAGATCAATGAAGGTTCTGTATGCTATAAGCGAGGCGCTGCCCTTTATGGCAACCGGCGGGCTCGGAGATGTCGGCGGTTCTCTGCCGCAGGCACTTCGCAAAAGGCTTGTAGGCTGCCGTGTCGTCATGCCGCTCTATAAAGGTATCCGTCAGGAAGACCGTGATCAAATGAAATTCATCACACATATATCCGTACCGGTTGCCTGGCGGAATCAGTACTGCGGCATATATGAAGCACAGGCAGGCGGAGTCATCTATTATCTGCTTGACAATGAATACTATTTCAAGCGGGACAGCATTTACGGGCATTATGATGATGCGGAACGTTTTGCATTCTTTTCCCGCGCGGTTTTGGAAATTATTCCCTTTATTGACTTCAAGCCCGATATCATTCACTGCAACGACTGGCAAACGGCGCTGGTACCGGTATACAACTCCGTTACCTATGCGCATAAAGAGGGGTTTGAAAATATCAAAACTGTTTTTACTATCCACAACATACAGTACCAGGGTATTTACGGCCGTGATATTTTAGGCAATGTGCTTGGCATACCGGAAAACAAATCTTCTCTTCTTGAATATGACAACGCCATCAACTTAATGAAAGGCGGCATCGAATGCGCCGATACGGTGACAACCGTCAGCCCCACCTATGCCAAAGAAATACTGGACCCCTGGTACAGCCATGGTTTGGATCCGATTTTAAACGCACGCGGATACAAGCTGAAGGGCATTCTTAACGGAATAGACGATTCCGGCTACAATCCGGCGGATGATAAAGATATTTTTTACAATTATTCGGCTGATGAACCATCAAACAAAGCTAAAAACAAAGCGGCTTTGCAGGAACTTTTCGAGCTGCCTGTTAATGCCGGCGCGCCTTTGATCGGAATGATTTCCCGGCTTGTTCAGCACAAGGGGTTTGACCTTGTCATGGAAGTCCTCGACGAATTGCTGTCGACCTCCGATGTTCAGTTTGCGGTGCTCGGCACGGGGGATCCGGTTTACGAAAACTTTTTTAAAAGCATGACGGCAAAATACCCCGGCAGAATCGGCCTGCACCTCGGCTTTGTCCCCGACCTTGCCAGAAAAATTTATGCCGGGAGCGATATTTTCTTGATGCCTTCAAAAAGCGAGCCTTGCGGCCTTTCCCAAATGGTTGCGCTGCGTTACGGCACAATACCCGTTGTAAGGGAAACAGGCGGTTTGAAGGACTCTGTAACAGACAGCGGTGACGGGCAGGGCAACGGTTTCACTTTTAAGAGCTATTCATCGCAAGACATGCTCAATGCCATCCGCCGCAGCATTGAATGTTACGGTGACAAAACCGGCTGGGGCCGCCTTGTCTGCCGCGCGTTAAACTGCGACAACAGCTGGAGCCGGTCGGCAGACGAATATATCAAAATGTACAAGGAATTGATTAAATGATTTATGTTGTTTCGGACTTGCACGGGAATTATGACGGTTTTCTAAAAATGCTTGATGAAATTGATTTCAAAGACAGCGATACGCTTTATGTGCTGGGCGATGTTGTGGACAGGGGGCCAAAACCGCTTGAACTGCTTGCGGACATGGCCTGCCGCCCCAACGTCATCCCGATTCTGGGCAATCACGATTATGTCGCTTTTACAGTGCTTTCTCAAATCCGCGATATACAGGATGATGAGGATGCCGGGGATTATCTTGACGCCGCCGGGCTCCGGTTATACACCTGGTGGATGGAAAACGAGGGGAGAATAACGTTCGAAGCGTTTTTGGCCTCCGATGAGGATACACGCGAAGATATTCTCGATTATCTTGAGGAGTTTTCTTTATATGAGGAGGCTGAAGCGGGCGGGTACAGTTTTGTTCTGGTTCATGCAGGCATAAAGAATTTTAAACCCGAAAAGAATCTTGATAAATATAATTTAAATGATTTGATTTTCGAAAAGCCGGATTACGGCAAAGTTTATTTTGAGGACCGTATTCTGGTTACCGGCCATACTCCGACTGCTTGGATTGAGGGATGCGCCCCGAATAAAGTTTACAGAAACAAAAACCATTTGGCTGTTGATTTAAGTTTTGAACATATAATTGCCGCCGTCCGGCTGGACGACGGCAAGGAATTTTATATAAAGAACAGCTATTGAGCCTGATCGGAACTGATCTCCATCAGCTGGGAATTAACGGAGTTTACATAAGCGTCCATTTCCGATATCAAAGTCTTGATAAAAAGCGGCGGCTCTTCCTCCTGTACGGCGGCAGGATTCTTTTCAATGTCAAGCAGCCAAATTGATATGGCGGAAATACACTTGCTGTACAAGGAGTTGTTCGCCACATTTTTTCTGATCAGCCAACTTTTCGGCAGATATCCCGCGTTGATCCATGCCAGCATCATACTGTATATGCCCATCGTATAGAATTTCATTAAACGCTCGGCATTGGCGCTGTTTTCATTTTTCATTCTTTCCCGCAGATATGAAGCAGCGCGGCTGGCGGTCTGGGAATTTAGAATTTTATCCTCCGGGATCTCCTTTTTCAGCAGGTTTTCTTCGCTGAACCAGCTTTTGAAAGAACTCTTGCCTAAAAGATAATCACAGGTTACATCATAATAATCGGAAGCTCTCGCCACAAAATCAAGCCCGCATTCCCTGATGCCTTTTTCATAATGGGAAAGCAGTGCCTGCGAAACGCCCAAAGCAGCGGCGGCATCTTTCTGGCTAATGCCCGATTCTTTGCGGAGATCCGTCAGGCGCATCGCAAATGTTCTTTCCATAGCTTCTCCCTCATTATACTTTTTGTATTTTTTATTATAATCCTTAACTTTTCGATTGTAAATACTTATTTAGAAAAATTTCGCTTTGCTTGGAGGACCCGATGAAATCATACAGCATTTTCTTTATCCGCAACGGTATGACTGCGGCAAATCTCGAAGGGCGTTATATCGGCCACACCGATGTTCCTTTATGTCCCGAAGGTTTGCGTCAGTTGGAGCAGCTGAATAAGGACGCCGTCTACCCGCAGGCAGACGCCCTTTTCTGCAGCCCGCTGCTGCGCTGCACTCAAACAGCCGGTATTATCTATCCCGGCCGGGAACCTATTATTATAAACGATTTGATCGAGTATAACTTCGGAGAATTCGAGGGCAAAACCGCTGCCGAGCTTGAGCGTTACCCTATGTTTCCCGGTTGGCTTGCAGGGGAGCAGAATATCGAGCCGCCTTTTGGCGAAAGCGGCAAAGCCTTTTCTGCCAGAATATGCGGTTGTTTCTCATTAATCGTGCAGGGCTTGATGAAAACCGGAACCACCAAAGCCGCCGTTATCACACACGGCGGAGTGATTATGGCGCTTCTGTCCGCCTTCGGTTTGCCCGAAATGCCGATGCATGAATGGATTACCCCAAGCGGTTGTGGTTATACTGTGCGTATTACACCATCCGTATGGATGAGGGGCAATAAATTTGAAATTATCGCTGAAATACCCGCTTTTTCGGATTATCAAAATCTCAATTGACATTTTTAAGCGGATATAGTTTAATATATAAGTAGTAATAATTCTTGCTACGCTCCAAAGGGGGGATGCAACTGCCTTTATGAAAAATTCATCTGTGAACCGGCCGGTTCCGGCAGATTTTGAAAGACATCTGCGAAAAAAATTATTAAGGAGGCTTTTTACATGGCAAACAACACTGTCTACCAACCACACAAATCATCTATAGGTGAAATCGACGCGAATTATATCGCTGTCGCCTGTTACGGAGCCGCAATAATATTCAGTTACATTCCTTTTCTAAAATTCGCGGCATGGCTTGCCCCTTTGTTGATTTACTTCCTTGAGAAAAAGAGTGTCCTCGTCAAATTCCATGCTGTTCAGGCATTGATCCTTAATGCAATCGGCGCGGTTATTTCGGTTGTGCTTTATATCGTCGGTAGAATTATTGTCGCCGCCATAACACCCGACTACACCGATTATTGGAACGCCTATTATACAGGCTACTACGATGATGTCAAAAAAGCAGCCGCATTCGGCACATTATTCACCGTGATAGCCGTAATCGTCTCGGTCGCTCTCATGATATTTGAAATCATGGCCGCCTTAAAAGCATACAAATACACAGAATACAGCCTCCCCGTCATCGGTAAAATTGCTGACAAAGTTTCGGAGAAGCTGAGCAAAGTTGATTTCGGCGGCGGCAGCAATACTGCGGCACCGCCTTCACAGCCGCCTTATAACGCGCCGTATACCCCTCCTGCGCAGCCCTGGA
Source organism: uncultured Eubacteriales bacterium (assembly GCA_964402095.1). Lineage (GTDB taxonomy): Bacteria > Bacillota > Clostridia > Oscillospirales > Acutalibacteraceae > UBA1447. The sequence continues at coordinate 12,455 of CAYOAW010000034.1, forward strand.
CACCTCCGGCTCAGCCGTATACACCTCCCGCGGCACCAAAATTTGATACACAGACCGGCCAGCCGATAGCGCCGCCACCTGCCCCCCCCGCGGCGCAGAAATTTGACACACAAACCGGGCTGCCGATCAATCCGCCCGCGAAACCGGAGGACCCGAACAACAGCAACACATAAAACTTAATTTAGATTAGGAGTTGAATAATATGTTCTGCCCAAAATGCGGTATACAAAATGATGACAATTCCAAGTTTTGCCAAGGATGCGGAGCTACTTTGACAGAACCGGCAGCACCGGATACTTCTGCCGCCCCGCCGCCTTCGTCTCCCGCATATAATGCTCCTCCTCCGGTTTACCAGCAAACACCCGCACCAAAAGCCAAAAAAAGCCATGCCGGTGTTATTATTGCTGTAATTTTGGTGCTTATTCTTGTTGTTTGCGCCGTCATTTTTGTTCCAAAAATGTTTTCGGATAAAGATGAATCCACCACTGCGGCTGCCACAACGGAAACAACCGCCGCGCAAACCACTGCGGCTGTGTCCGAACAGGAAACCACAGCGGCAATTGAGGGAACAACACAGACCGCAAGCCAGCCTTCCGAAGAAGAAATACGCAATGCGCTGAGCGGTTTAGGCATTACCGACTGGGACGGAAACTGGTCAAGCCTCACCGATGCTCAAAAGCAGGCTCTTGAAGACTATTATGCTGGCTTGGGCCAAGATGTGCAGTTTACGGATGGCGGCATAGTCGTCAAAGACGGTGACGAAACTGTTCAGTTAGGCGGAAAATGGCCGGACAGCCCGCTGATGAAGGATGTTCCGAAAGCCGATTTCGGTAAAGTCTTCTCAACGTCAGTTAAAACGAATGAAGTCACTATTCTTCTTTCCAATATAACCGAAGCCAACTGCACCGATTATATCGGCAAAGTTAAAGACGCAGGGTTTAATAAAAATCCGGAAGAGTTCAATATGTACGGCACTTTATCCTACGATGCCGATAACAGCAGCGGGCTTCATATCAATGTCGCGATGGCAATGGGTTACTTTACCATTACAGTTTCAACCGGATCATAATCGGGCTTTATACTCGGCAAAGCAAGCTTCGGTATCATTGAAAGTTTATGGCAACTTTACAAAAGGCGGACAAAATCCAATGATTTTGTCCGCCTTTTACCAAGTAATTTGTTTTTTCGATTTTTTCACCCGCCCGAAGCCGGTGAAATCAGCCATACCTCATCGCCGTCATTGAGCTTTTTATTCTTTGTTTTACACCGCTCTCCGTTAAGATAAACAAGCGCATCATCGTAGCTGATGCTCATACCGGTCTCAATCAATTCATTGATTTTATCAAAAACATCTATAATCTTTTCGGCTTCGATTTCAGCTTTGCCGATTTTTGAATCAAGCCTCAAAACACCGAAACACTTTACTGTTGCTTTAGCCATAATTCCGCCTCCTGTTATTTAATTCCAAGGATTTTCAGCTTTCGCTGTGTCGGGCCGCCGTTTTTCCACCCGCGAATCTTATAGTAGCTGCGCAGCATCTTGTCAAGAGGTACTTTGGTTCTTTTGTCACCCTTGACCTGCAGTTCATTTGTCAGGCGTTTGGGTAAATTATCCGCATCCGGTCCCTGGCCTAAAATAATGTTGCACTGCCTCTCAAGGTTATAGCCGCGTTCGCCGATTTTCAGCATTCGCCCTAGATTCATCTTCATACCGGTTGCGTTTTTTATCGCGTAGGGGTACATAATCAGCGGGAGGTTCGTGCTTGCCACCGCAGGGAATTTATCAAGCAAAGCGATAACCGGCCCGACAGCGACAAAACCGATATTAATAAACTTTGCGAGTTTGCTGTTCGGCTTGTTGATAACCGGAGCGGGTAAGACAACATAAGAAGTAAACAGGCAGCTGCCTGCCGCGGATATGGCTTCCATCAAATTTTGAAACATAATGCTGATGGCAGCCTTGCTTTTCGGGGTATATGGGTTGATATTCAGCCCGAGTCCCTCAAGCACAATAAGATACCCCGCATTGAGATGGCAGCCTCCCCTGTTTGCGGTGGCATACCCCAAGCCCTGGCCGACAGCGCCTCTCGGCTCATAAGCAGCCAGTTCCATCCCTTTTACATGGATGGAGTATTCTTTGCCTCCGAATTTTTCGGAAACACGCTTTGAACCATCGGCGAGGATATCGCCGATACCCCTTCTGTAAGCTATATCTTCAAAAACCTTCGACAGATTTTCTGTTTCTCCGAACTTTAAACTGTTGTCCCAAAGACCTTTTTCGTTGAGTTCCATCGCAAAGGCTATTGTTCCCGCGGCAGAGATCGTGTCCATACCCAGCTCGTCAAGTTCGTAATTCCATTTATTGATAAGCTCGATGTTGTTATTCATAATATTCGCGCCCAGCAGCCCGAGCGTCTCCAGTTCCGGGCCCTTGACAACCTTGCCATCCACATTGACGCGCCTTGTGCATTGAATAACACAGGTGGTACATCCCGAGTTTTTTACCAAATAATTTTCGGCAAGTTCTTCGCCGGAAACTTTCTCAAAATCGTCAAAACGGCCGTCGCTGAAATTTTTTGTCGCCAACGACCTGTGTGCCTGCATCGGAGAAATTAAGCCTGCTGTGCCGAGGCGCGGCATTTGCCTGCCGGTAAGAGGATGCGAGCGGAGCTGCTCTATCCATTTTTTGTTTGTCGCTTTAAGAGCCTCTTTGTCGAATACCTCCGCCTGCAAGGACCCCAAAGCGGTAACGGCCTTCAGGTTTTTATCGCCGAACACCGCGCCGACACCGCCCCTGCCGGCTGTTCTCTCGCCGCTGAAAACACCGGCATACAGAACCTTGTTTTCGCCTGCCGGGCCAATGACCATTTTGCCTGCTTTCGGGGGAAGTTTTTCCTGCGACGGCGTGACATGCAGGCCCCAAAGTTCTGACGCGTCATGAAAAGCAACGCTGTCTTCGGTGATTTCAACATGAACCGGCCCTTTTGCCTTGCCGGTAATGATCAGCGCGTCATAACCCGCTTTTTTGAGCGAAAGCCCAAAGTTGCCCCCGCAATTGGATGAAGTTACAATGTTTGTCAAGGGCGATATGGTGGAAATATTAAAGCGGGATGAGCTTGGGCAGCCGCAGCCGGATAACGGGCCGGTGGTTACCACAAGCCAGTTGTCCTCATCAAAAGCCTTCATATCCGGCTTAATATGATTGTAAAGAATATCAGCAGCCATAATTTTACCGCCCAAGGTGCGCTCCCTGTCGGCATTTTTCCATGCGAAATCCTCGCAGGTTTCACTGCTTAAATCAATTTTCAGCACTCTGCCAGCATAGCCCTTGTAATCAGGCATACTATCACCCCAAATATTCCTCTTATTTTCCGGTTGTTGACAATACAGCTTTATCGTTATACAATTATGAAGTTAATTATTCCGAATAATCATTTGTCTGCGGCGCAATTCTCAACCCTGCCATGAATAAGCTCAACCGCATGGTTCAGTATGGGGAGTACGGTTTCAAGATTTTCTTTGACCGCTTTCGGGCTGCCCGGCAGGTTAATAATAAGGGTTTCGCCTCTTATGCCCGCTACAGCTCTTGAAAGCATGGAGCGCGGAGTTATCGCAAGGCTTTTTTGCCGCATAGCTTCCGGTATGCCGGGAACCTGGCGGTCAAGCACCGACAGCGTCGCCTCAGGCGTTACATCTCTCGGCGCGAATCCGGTGCCGCCTGTTGTTAAAATAATATCGACTTTTTCCTCATCGCAAAGCCGGACAAGTTCAATAGATATTTGGTCCTGTTCATCCGGCACACAGCCATAATAGGTGGACCGTGCCGTTTCCCGCATGATGTCAATGATGAGCGGCCCGCTCAAATCTTCCCGTTTGCCTGCAAAAGCGCTGTCGCTTATACAAAGCACCGCTATATTCATAAACCGGTCCTCCCCTTTTCATCCGTTAAAACGATTTGATATATTTTTATTCGGCACCGATCTTTATTTTAAAACATTATACCATATTCATTTACCGTCAAGCAACTGAAATAAATCAGGTTTTATCGCATATGCGTTAAAATATAATTCTAATTCCGATTTTTACTGTCTAAGGTATTTGCTATGGCAGTAAAAACGAGCCGAAATCTATTCATCGGCTAAGGGTCGGGCTGGAAACGCCCCGGCCTTCCGTGTTTGAAAAGGAGAAGAATTATGGAAAAATTTCACAAAAACCCGGTATTACCGCTTTCAAGCGTACCGGGCAGCCCTGCGGTTTGCGCGCGTAAATGCCCAAACAGCTGCGCGGCAAACAACAAAAAGATTGCAGGGAGGTATTCTCATGTCTGATTATCAAAAAGTACCCGCTTGCGGCAGTCAAGGCGAACCCTGCACAAAGCAGCCGGAAATCAGGGCCGAAAAGAAAACCGCTAAAAAATTATCAGCCCTGCTCATGGCTGCAATTATGTTAGCCGGTTTTATACAAGTTTCCCTCTGTTCCGTATTTGCCGCGGCACCTCCGGCAGTTCCTCAAAATGTCAAGGCTGTTTCAGCCTCCTACAACAGTATCAAAATCAGCTGGTCCTCTGTGAAATCGGCAAGCGGCTATGTCCTTTACCGGTACAGCTCCGCGAAAAAGGCTTACGGGCGTTTAAAGGTAACCAAGGGCGTTAGTTTTACAAACACCGGCCTTGCAACCGGCAAAAAATATTATTATAAAGTTGCTGCTTACCGGACTGCCGGGGGCAAAAACATTTACGGCAAACCTTCTGGCGCAAAAGCAGCGTCGCCGGTTCCTTCCGTACCGGGCTCAGTCAAAGCGGCAAGAGCAAGCTTTAAAAGAATCGTCCTCAACTGGAACCCCGTAAAAGGGGCAAGCAAATATGTCGTATACCGTTACTCCCCCTCAAAAAAGATTTTTGAGCGCATAAAAGTAACGGACGAAACTAAATTCACAAATTACTGGTGTGATACCGACAACACCTATTATTATAAAGTAAGTGCTTTCCGCACTGTCGACGGCAAAGATATCTACGGCAAACCTTCGGCGGCAGTCAAGGTGAAAGCAACCTCTGAGGCATCAACCGCAACAACCGCTGCCGCCACTACAAAAGCGGCAACTACTGCGGCAGCTACTACGGCAGCAGCTACTACTGCGGCGGCTACCACCGCGGCAACAACCGCGGCTACAACGGCAGCGGCTACCACCACGACTCAGCCTGCCAATGTGAACTATGTCATCCGCTGCTCAACCACAACATCGGTCAATGATTCGGGGTTAATGGCTTACCTTGAACCTCTTTTTGAAAAATCCACAGGCTATGATTTACAGATAACATCAAACGGCAGCGGAGCGGCAATCGCGCTGGGCAGAAGCGGTGACGCCGATGTTCTGCTTGTCCATTCAAAAGCGGATGAGGAAAAATTTGTCGCTGATGGGTACGGCATTAAACGCATCCCGTTCATGTACAACTTTTTTGTTATCGCCGGCCCTTCGACTGACCCGGCAGGTGTTAAGTCCTCAACTTCCGCGGTTGATGCTTTCAAAGATATTGCATCATCCAAAAGCACTTTTATTTCACGCGGCGACAATAGCGGGACACACAAGGCGGAGCTTAAAATATGGGCGGCAGCCGGGCTGAGCCCGAAACCGGCAAATGACAGCTGGTATGTTTCGGCCGGGCAGGGCATGGGCGCCTGCCTCACAATGGCTGACCAAATGGGCGGCTACACATTAACCGACACCGCGACATATCTTTCTATGAAAAACGGCTTTAATGACCTTAAAATCCTGATAGACAAAGATGATTATATGAAGAACACCTACTCCCTGATTGCATGCAATCCGGATAAGAATACCGGGATCAATGCCGTAGGAGCGAGGGATTTTATCCATTGGATGACAATGCCTTCAACATTAAAATTAATTGAGAATTACGGCAAAGCCCAGTACGGCCAGCAATTATTTTTCCTGCTATAAAAGGGAGGCAACGGGGAGGCTCAACGGTCTGCTGTTAACACGCAGAACCGGCAAAGCCTCCCCATTGCCTGATCGGTGAATTATGGAAGCATTTAAAGAGGCTATGCGCCTCGTTTTTTCTCTTGACAGAGAAATATGGCAAATAATAGGTGTCACCTTGAGAATGACGCTGACAAGCACAGCGGTTTCATGCCTGATAGGTATACCCTTCGGTGTGCTTTTGGGCAAATCTGTTTTTCGGGGCAAAGCATTTATTATGCGCATACTGTATACGCTGACCGGGATGCCGCCGGTTGTTATCGGATTGATCGTCTTCCTCTTTTTATCCCACAGCGGTCCGCTCGGATCGCTGAAACTTTTATTCAGCGTTGACGCTATGATTATAGCGCAATGCCTTCTGATCACCCCGATTATGGCAGGGCTGACAGCTTCGGTGATTGGCATTAACGCGCCTAAACTTTTGGAAACCGCGAAAGGCATGAGGCTTCCGGGCAGGACGCAAACAAAACTTTTGCTGATAGAAAACAAGGTTCCGCTTGTTTCCGTCGCACTGACCGGTTTTGGAAGGGCGATATCGGAAGTGGGCGCAGTCAATCTTGTCGGCGGCAATATTCAGTTAAAAACAAGGGTTTTAACAACCGCGATTATGCTGGAAACAAGTAAAGGCAATTTTGAGTTTGCCATCGCCCTGGGTGTTATCCTTCTTTCAATCGCTTTTATCATTAATTTTGCGGCGTCATTTTTAAGGGGTGAAAAGTATGATTACAGTTGACTCCCTAAAAAAATATGCCGGCAACAGGCT
>CAYOAW010000035.1:0-18797 GCA_964402095.1 uncultured Eubacteriales bacterium
GACACGATGATCGGCGAAGATGATATCCCGCTGCCCGAATTTATGAAGCTGTGCGATGAAATCGGCGGAACAAAATGGTATATTGTGGAATATGAAAGCGAAGCGCTGCACACCCCGCTGGCGGGGGTACAGCTGTGCCTTGAAAGGCTGAAGGATATGCAGGCGAAAGGTATACTATAAAATCGATAACCAACCGGGGGGCTGCATGCAGAACCGGGTCATTTTGTACCCCGGTCACGGAACGCTATGGGAGGGCAAAACTGAATATGAAAACAATAGATTGTGAAAGATTAGGTTTGCCGGTTGAAATGATTAATGATTTATTGCGTCAGGTTAAAAACTGGCCCGGTGAAGTATTAAAATCTCATAACGATTCAAGCCACTTGATACATAAGCTGTGTTTTCTTGCGGATGCCGGGTTTGATACAGATACACCTGAAATTGCCGATGCCGTGCAAAAAATAACGGAACATATATCAACTGAAAATTTGTATCAGGTCAAGGTGAATATCCCGGAGCATTTTGGCGGTACCGGCCGGGAGCAGTGGGCGTGGATGCTTTGTGATGCGCCGCTTGTGCTGTACATACTTAAAAAACTTGGCTGCTCGGAGACGGATAAAATGAAGGCCGGTGTTGAATTTTTGCTTGATTTGCAAAAGAATTCCGGTTGGCCATGCACGGTTTCATCCGACTTGGGCAGATTCAGAGGACCCGGAAGAAAAGAAGACCCTTGCCCGTATGCAACATTGGTTATGTTAAAACTACTGTCTTTATATGAAGAATTCAGTGATTTGCCGCAAACCCGCAACGGGGCGGAAGCATTGCTGGGTTTGTGGGATCAAAGAAAAGAACGGCGGCCCTATCTGTTTGCCATGGGCAGCGGATTTCAGAAACTGAAAGCTCCGTTAATGTGGTATGATATTTTACATGTGACGGATGTTTTAACCCGGTTTCAATGGCTGCATAACGATAGAAGGCTTTTGGAAATGGCAGATATGATAAGAAGCAAAGCAGATGCTAACGGGCAATATAAAGCGGAATCTGTTTATAAGGCTTGGGGCGATTGGGAATTCGGACAAAAGAAATTGCCCTCTAAGTATATTACGGAAAAAGCTGAGAGCATATTAAACAGGCTGGGATAAACCCGCACGAGGGGACTGTTCGGTGAAAGCTTCTCTGCATTTGAGAACCATGAACGGAGTTCCCGGTTTGCTTTGCCTATGTTAAGCCTGACGGAGAGGCAGATAAAGGCACCCGAAAAATCACATAAAATTGTTTGCAAACAGCGGCGGGAGCGAGCCCCCGCCCTGCGAAAGACTGGAGCGAAACAATGACTCAAAAATTATACGAGCTGGACAGCCGTCTTCAAACATTTGAGGCCAAGGTAATTTCCTGCGCGGCCGCGGACGGAATGTTCGGGATCATATTGGATAAAACCGCTTTCTTCCCGGAAGGCGGCGGACAGTCCGCGGACACGGGCACACTCGGCGGTATTGCCGTGGCGGATGTGCGGGAAACGCCGGAAGGGATTGTCCATTATACAGCCGGCGAAATCCCGGCCGGAACAGCGGTCACCGGGCAGATTGACTGGGACAAACGCTTCCGCCGGATGCAGAACCATACGGGCGAACATATTGTTTCGGGGCTGGTATATAAGCGCCGGGGCTTCAATAATGTGGGGTTTCATCTGGGGAGCGGGGATGTCACGGTTGATTTTGACGGATTTTTAAGCCGCGGCGAGCTTGATGAAATTGAACGGCTGGCCAATGAGGCGGTAATAAACAATACTGCTGTAAAGGCAGAGAACTTTACACGTAATATGTTGGAGAAAACGGACTACCGGAGCAAAATCGAAATGGCGGACAGCCTGCGTATTGTTACCGTCGAAGGGGTTGACCGCTGCGCCTGCTGCGCGCCGCATGTGGCTGCCACGGGGGAAATCGGCATCATCAAGCTGCTGGATTCCATGCGCTACAAAGGCGGCGTGCGTGTTCATATGCTGTGCGGGTTTGACGCGCTGGCGGACTACAATGAGAAATATAAAAGCGTCGCGGCTGTTTCCGCCGCGCTGTCAGCCAAACAGACGGAGGTCGCCGCGGCGGTGGACAGGATGAAAGCCGAGTTGTCACAAATGAAAGGCGAAACTTCCGCGCTCAGGCAGCGGCTGGCCGAAATAAAAATTGAAAACCTGAAACCGACGGATGGGAATCTGTGTTTGTTTGAACCGGACTTTGATATGGTGAGCCTGCGCAGGCTGGCAAGCGCCGGCGCGGAACTGTGCGGCGGAATATGCGCCGCTTTTTCCGGCAATGACCATGACGGGTATCAATATGTTATGGGTAGCAAAACCGTTGACCTCCGGAAGGCCGCTGCGGCGCTCAACACCGCGGTAAAAGGCAAAGGCGGCGGCACTGCCGGCATGATTCAGGGCAGCGCTTCCGGAAAAAGGGCGGAAATTGAGGAATATTTTCGCATATCCGCGGACTTCGGGGGCTGAATATTTATTGCAATCAAATGCAAAAAGCGTGCCTGAAACCGTTTCAGGCACGCTTTTGAAATACCGGTTAAAATTTATTTGTTCAAATCCCTGTTCTTTACATATTCACCTTTGATTTCGGCCTTTGCGATGCGCGCGAGTTCTTCCTGGTCATCTCCGGCTTCCGAGACTCTTACCGCCATCTGTTTGCGCCGCTCAAGCAGGTCGGCATACATCTTGTCGCGCCTTGGGCCGGTCAGGGGGTAAAAGAACTTGGGCAAAACACCGAGGGAACTTGTTATTACCGGTACGCCGGTGCCGAGCGCGAAAATCCACCATTTGGTCGAGAGTGTCTGCGTGCCGATGGTTTTGCCCTGGATATAGCCGATCTTTGCCATAATCAGGTTCTGTATGGTGTTCATCGCTATACCCTGGAGCTTCCCGACAAGCCCCCTTGCGACACCTGTCATCGCTTCCATTCGGTAACCGTTTTTCCATTCGCAGTAATCCATGGCCTCATTGGACAATTCCTGGCCGATAACATGCCGCAGGCCGTATGTCCACATTTCCACAAATTCCTCGATCATAAAGGTGGGGATCATCACCTTGCGTTTGGTAAAGTTGCGGTTGATGGACCCGACGGCAAAAACAGAAAGCCAGCACATATCGGTGTAAATATCCTCGGCAATCCAAATGGCCTTTGTGGAAAACTTCTTTCTCATCGGCCCGATCAGGGCATAGCTGATGCTTGAAACCGGCGACGCGGGGATGCCGACAATGGTCTGCAGCGTCGCGGAGCCCAAAACATCAATGAAATAGTTGGAACGCCCTATGCTGACGCCGAAGCCGCTCAGAAAACTTGAAAGTGTGATTAACAGGATGGGATAGTTGTTGATAATCGCTTTAAAACCCTGCATGATGCTGGGTTTTTCGATTGTCTGCTGGACTCTTTCCCTTGTAAGGAAGATAAAAAAGAAGGATGCGGCGCAGGCAATGACGCTTGTCAGCAGCCCCATGCCGACGAACAGGTCGCGAAGCTTCCACCGGACAATCTTGTTGTTGATAAGGTCCATAAAAACACCCATCAACAGCTCCGGCAGTTTTTCGCCGATGAAGCCGGACCAAAAGTTTGCCTGCGTAATCAGCCGCACACGGTCAACAGGGTGCGGCGTGATTGTTGACATCAACCCTCCCTGCGCAATGCTCGAAAAAGTGCCTGCCGTCTCCATAAAAACCCCGAAGGCGAAGTAAAAAACCAGCTTGGGCACGAAATCCGGCGCGGTGTCCGGGAAGAAAAACGGCAGGAACCAGTAAAGCGAACCGATAATGGTGAGAGGAATTTTCAAAAACAACACATAGGGTTTGAATTTGCCCCAGCGGGTCCGGGTTTTGTCAACAATGGTGCCGATAAAAATATCATTGACGGTATCCCAAATACCGGTAAAAATATTGACATAAGCGGCAATGGTGAAATCAATCTTGACAACATCCCAAATAAATCGGTTCTGGTATTTGCCGATGTTGAAACTGTTGGAGAAGTCATTGAGTATATAGGCGAAAGTTTCCTTGGTGCCGACATAGCGGCGGTTTTGGTGCACATATTTCAGCGCTTCGTCTTCCGTGGCTTTATTTTCTTCAACAATTTTGTCAGGTTCGTTCAAGCTTAACTGCCCCCTCATAAAATTTTGGAACGGTAAGTAGAAACATTCTGATTTGAAGTATATAGGATAACCTTCCGGTTGGCAAGCAAAACATTTTGAGGAGAATTTGCAGGGCGGTTAACCTTTATCTAAAAGGCGTCCGGCCGCAGCCGGGTTTGTACTTGAAAACGCGGATGGATTGATTTATAATCGACTGGCGGAACCGACAACGGAAGGGGAAACTGCTTACGGATAAAATCGAGCTGGTCACTTATTCAAAAAAAGAGGACAGGCTGAACTGCCTGACGCATGCCGCCGGGATTTTTATGGCCGCGGTGGTGCTCGCGATATGCCTTTCAAGAAGTATCCGGTCCGGCGAAGCCAATAAAATCATATCGGCGCTTGTCTACGGCGCATCCATGATTGTGCTGTACAGCTCGTCGGCTTTTTACCACGGCCTGCCTGCGGGCAGACTTAAAAAAATCGCCCGTGTGCTTGATTATTCGATGATATTTATACTGATAGCGGGCACGGCGACGCCCTGCGCGCTTGTCAGCCTATATGAGAAGGACCCGGAGCACTGCTGGTTTGTCTTTTTTGTAGCGTGGTCTTGCGCGTTGGCGGGCATTTTGTCAACCGTGTTCTTTTTCAACAGGACGAAGGTGCTGCGCATGCTCCTGTATGTGGGCGAAGGCGTTGTGATGTTTGCCTCCGTTTTTCCGATAGCGGACCAAATTAACAAGCGCGCGTTGGGCATTCTGATTGCGGGCGGTTTCATTTATGTTATCGGGATGATCTTCCTGCGTATGGGAAGAACCAAAGCGTACGCGCATACGGTTTTTCATTTATTTGTGCTTGCGGGGAGCCTGACCCACTTTTATGTAATGGTTGAGTATATTTTTGTATAATACCGTCCTGCGGTAAAAAAACGGATTCGGCATATAACTGCCGAATCCGTTTTTTAAACTTTACATTCAATTCCGGACGCGCAGGCGCAGGCTTATTCGTCCGGATCCCAGGTTATTTTGAAGGTGATGGTGCTGCCGGTGTCAATACTGGTGTTCATGACCGACTGGCTGAGAATCATATTCATTTCGGCGGTTTCGTCATCGGCGTAAGTGTAAGCCGCGCTCAGGTTGGCGCCCTTGCTGTTGACATCCTGCAGCCAGGTGAGCATTTCAAGCTTTGTTTTGCCGACAAAACTTGATATCTGCACTCTCCCCAGAGAATAGTAAACCGTTATACCAGACAAATCGGCCGCGCTTGTTCCGGCGGAAACACTTTGGGCATACAAGGTCCCCTTGGCATCGTCGTCCCTGTAATTTTCTTTATAAATCAGGGTGACATTGTTTGATTTTGCCCATGCGTCGGCTTCGTCTTTGCTCATCGCCGTAAAGTCGGGAACGGTTGCCGCTTTGCCGAGGGAATAATAAACGGTGATATAGGTTCCCTGGGCGATGATTTTGCCCGAAGCAACGCTCTGGCTGTAAAGGGTGCCTTTGGTGTAGAGACTTGAATTATTTTCTTCGTAAATCAGCGTTATGCTGTTTGATTTTGCCCATGCGTCGGCTTCATCTTTGGTCATCGCGATAAAGCTCGGTACGGTTGCCGATTTCCCGAGGGAACAGTAAACCGTGATTTTTGACCCTTGGGCGACGCTTTTCCCCGAAGCGGTGCTTTGGTCATACAGGCTCCCCTTGGCATCGTCATCCCTGTAATTTTCATTGTAAACCAGGGTGATTTTATTCGTCTTGGCCCAGATGTTTGCCGCGTCTTTTGTCATTTTTGTAAAATCGGGAACGGTGACCGCGTCGGCGGTTCCGGACAGCGCGACGGTGATTGTTATGGCTTTTGCGTCGGTAATAACGGTGTTCTTGGCCGGGCTTTGGGCGATTACCGTACCTTTGACAACGGAGCTGCTTGTCTTATAGGTAAATACGATGGTGACACCCGAGGACTGAGCAAGCGAATTGCATCCGGATTCGGTCAGCCCCGAAAAGTCCGGTGTCAGCAGCTTTTTGCCTAAAGAAACCACAACGCTGATTTTCGCGCCGGGGACAACATAGTCATTTTTGATGGATTGGCTGATAATTTTCCCGGAAGACCCTTTTGAGCCGTACGCTGTGATGAAAGATAAACTGATATTCCCGTTTTTGGTGTTGACTTCTTTCTGCCAGTTCAAAATATCAAGCTTTGTTTTGCCGATATAACTTTCCACATCAATTTGGCCCAGGGAATAGGTAAGCTTCAGTTCGTCGCTCCCCTCAATGGAAGAGCCTGCCGAGATACTCTGCGACAGCAGAGTGCCTTTGTTGTTTTTGCTGGAATATATTTCTTTGACAATCAACGTGACATTGTTTGTCTTGGCCCAGGTGTTTGCCTCATCCTCCGACATGGAGGAGAAGTTGGGGACAATGACCGGCGCGCCTTTTGAAATAACGACGGTAACGGGAACGGTTTTCTTGATTTCCGTATCGGCCTTGACGCTTTGCGACACGACATTGCCGGCGGAAACATAATCGTCAAACGCTTCGGAAATATTGACCTTTACGCCGTTGTCGGTGCCCCATTGCAGCGCTTCGCCGGCAGTCATGGTTGAAAAGTCCTCCACAACAACCGTTTCCGACTCACTGGCGGAACCGAGGGAAATGTTGATTGTCGCGCGGCTTTTCCGCGTAAAATTGGCTTCCGTGTCATCTGTCAGGGAATAACTGATAACTTGGTCGGCAGCGACCACATCGCTATTTGCCGTTTCGATGCTGACGCCGGTGAGCTTGTTGTCCGAAATCCAGGTTTCAATTTCGCTTTTTGTCATGGATTCAATATCCGGCCAGGTGATTTTTTCAGACGGGTCGGCACCTTTGGAAATCTCAATGGTCAGCGTGGAATTCTTCTTGATTACAGCGCCTTCTTTTGTTTCCTGTGAAATGACAGTTCCGGAATCAATATCAAAATTATAACTGCTTTTGCTCGCAAGGACGATTTTATTCTGTGTCGCCCATACATTTGCTTCTTCCAAAGTCATTCCGGCTAATTTCGGGACCTGCACTTTGTTCATTTTATTGTAAACAACAAAGATACCCGTTATCAAAACAACAACCGCAACGGCTGCCGCCATGATTTTCATCTTTTTCCCCTTGCTTTTTACAGCGACAAATGTTTCCTGCTCGAAACCGCCCGGTTTTTCTTTTTCGGTAAATGAATCCAAATAGCTTTTGTCTTCTGACACCTTTAATCCAACTCCTTATCAGGTTTATGAAATGTTCTGCCTTTATCCGGTTATAAGTTTGCCGTCCTGCAAATGCATAATGATATCGCTTTGCTTGGCGACTTCGTCCGAGTGTGTTACCAAAATGATTGTTTTGCCGAAGTCATGGGCTAAACTTTTGAATAATTTAATAATTTCCCACTGTGTTGCCGTGTCCAGCGCGCCGGTAGGCTCATCGCCCAAAATCAGGTCAACATCCTTGGCCAACGCCCGGGCGATAGCTACACGCTGCTGTTCGCCGCCCGAAAGGCTTGTCACGCGCCGGTCCGCTTTTGATTTGCCGATACCCAGGCTGTCGAGAATTTTATAAGCGACTTCCTTTTTGTTCCCGGGGATTTTCCGGTCTATGATCATCATGTCCGCTTCCACATTCTCGACTGCGGTCAGATAATTTAAAAGATTGTATTTCTGAAAGATGATTGCGATGCCGTTCCGGCGGAACTTGGTGTATCCCAACTTTTTTATATCCTGGCCTTTCAGCCTGACAGTGCCTTTTTCCGGCTCATCCAAGGCGGCGGCAATTGCCAGCAGGGTAGACTTTCCGCTTCCGGACGGGCCTAAAATCGTATAAAAAGTGCTTTTTTCAAAACTGAAACTTAAACCGTCGAGGATGACTCTTTTCTTGGTGCCGTCAACATATCCGTAATCTATTTGATCCAGCTGAAAAATAGGTTCTCCCATAATAAATCCTCCCAATGTATATTCATTAATATATTTTTAGCTTATGCGAAAAGGCGATGCTAATCATCCTGCATGATCCGCTTGGGTTTATACCGCATGATAATGACCAGCGGGATACTGGACCCGAAAAGAATCATGACAAAACTGGCAAGCATTAATTCCCCGAGGACAGTGGAGTTGATGGAAACATCGAATGCCGAGCTGACACTTTCCATATCCACCGCGCCGTAAAGGGAAACGCTGCTTTCGCCCATTCGCTGCATTCCGCCGCCCGGCATATCGATTGTTGAAGTGTCGGTGCTTGTGCTGCCGATCAGGCTTGTTGACGACAGCAGCTGATTTTCGACAATCCAGCTGCTGACTCCCTTGGAAACAACGCTGCTGGAAGCGACGGATATGCCGAAAGCGACAAACGCAATAAGCATAATTTCAAATACAAACTGTGCAATAATTTTCAAACGGGCTTCTCCGCAAGACATTAACAGCCCGATTTCAAATTTACGGTCCCGCACGAAGATGGTGACCAACGCCATAATAATCGCCGCGCCGGCAACAAACACCACCCAGATAAGGATTGATGTGATAAAAGAAAGCAGGTCAAGCGGTTTTGTCAGTGATGTATATTCGGAGTCGTCGGAATACAGAATATGGTATTCGGATGTCAGGTAGGGGGAAGCTTCTTCTTTGAATGCTTCAATGTGGTCCGGATCATCCAGCAGAAAAACGATGCTGCCGTTTGTTTCATCCGAATCCGCTGTATCGTTCAGTTTATCGATGACCGTATTTGAGGTGAAGATGGTGTTGACGTCAAAGTCTTCTTCGACAGCTTTATAAATTCCGATGACCTGGTAGCTGACGGATTCGGCTGTTGAGGTCGTTGAGGTTGTGCCTGACGAACCGCCCTGGCCGTTTTGCCCGCCTTGATCTCCGCCGCCCTGCCCGGCGGCTTGCTGCATCGGTGTGGAAGCTTTTGAAAGCGAGATGGTGTCACCGACCAGCAAACTGTTTTCCGTTGCGAGATCCTCGGAAATAATGACGACATTGCTGCCGCTGCTGAGGTCGTCGGCGCTCAGTGTTCTGCCGCTTGTGAGTTTGACATTGCCGAGAACAAAATCGAGGTTTTTTACGTTATTGGTGCCGCTGAAATTAAAATCGCTGAAATTCCGCTGAAAACCGGTGCTTGATGACTGCGTGTCCGCCGGATCGATTGTGTCCGAGTTCGCGTTGGCCGATTCGGTAATGTAATAGCTTTCAACATAATGGTTCGCGGCTATCTTTTCCGCGACTTTTTTAGACAATGCCGGCACGCTTGTCATGGTCGGCCTTTCGCCGGTATTGCTCGGCTTGTTGGCGGCAATGAAAGCTGTGTAATCCATTTTATATTCCACAGCGCTGCCGAGCTGATTGCGGATATAGTCCTTTGACCGTGCTATGCTGTTTTGGATAATGAATCCGGTAAATATCAGGTTGAACACGACAAACAATATGACCAGCAGCATGCCTGTTTTTGCCGGCCTGCGGACCAGGCTCTTTAAACCGTGAATCAAAAATCTCATGAATGAACCTCCTGAATTTTGTGTAAGTTTTGATACTGTTATTACCCCATCATTTAAACATCGTGAAGTGAACGCTCCGTGCTTTTTATGTGATGCCAATGTGAAGTAATGTTAAATCTTTGTTATGCGCAAAAAAATGCGCCCTGCCGGTTAAAGCAGGACGCAGAAATTTTAATGTTTTGTTATATCGGTGTTTTGAGCTGATGCGGCAAAACTGCGGTTAATCCTTCATCGACTGCTTTGCCGCTTTGATAAATTCCCTGAACAGGGGATGGGCTCTGTTGGGGCGGGATTTGAATTCGGGGTGGAACTGGACACCGACAAACCAGGGATGGTCTTTGAGCTCGACCGCTTCAACCAGCCTTCCGTCCGGTGAAAGCCCGGCAAGAACAAGGCCGTTCGCCTGCGCGCTTTCTCTGTAAGCGTTGTTGACTTCATACCTGTGGCGGTGGCGCTCGCTGATACTCTTCTGCCCGTAGATGCCGAAGAGTTTGGTCCCTTCCGCTATTTCGCAGGGATACTTGCCGAGCCTCATGGTGCCGCCCTTGTCGGAAATATTCTTTTGGTCGGCCATAATGTCGATGACGGCGTTTTTGGTAGTGTCGGAAAATTCGCCGCTGTTTGCGTCTTCAAGGTGCAGAACATCCCTGGCAAACTCCACGAAAGCTACCTGCATACCCAGGCAAATCCCGAAGTAGGGGATATTGTTTTCACGCACATATCTGACAGCGGTTATCATGCCTTCGATGCCCCTGTCGCCGAAACCGCCGGGGACGATAATTCCGTCGCATCCGCCCAGAAGGCCTTGCACCGATTCGTCATTTATTTCTTCCGAATCGATCCAGTCGATTTTAACGTGAACGCCATTGGCTATACCGCCGTGAACAAGCGCTTCCGCAACGGAAAGGTACGCATCGTGCAGTTTCACATATTTGCCGACGAGGCCGATTTTAACAGATGTTTTGCATTGCCGCACGGTTTCGACCATAGCGGTCCATTCACCGAGCTCCGGCGTTTTGCAGGCAAGACCGAGCCTTTCGCAGACAATATTCGCGAGGCCGTTGTTCTCAAGCATCAACGGTATTTCGTAGAGGGAACTTACCGTGGTGTTGTCAATAACGGCATTCTCGGCAACGTTGCAGAACATGGCGATTTTGTGTTTCATACCCTGTTCCATCGGTTTGTCGCAGCGGCAGACAAGGATATCCGGCTGAATACCGATCGAAAGAAGCTCCTTGACCGAATGCTGTGTCGGCTTTGATTTATATTCCTCGGAACCCGGCACATAGGGCAGCAGGGTCACATGAATAAACTGGCAGTTGCCTGAGCCGATTTCCCTCGCGACCTGGCGGATGGACTCCAAAAACGGCTGGGATTCGATATCGCCGACGGTGCCGCCGATTTCAACAATCATAACATCCGCATCCGAGGAATCCGCCGCTTTGTAAATTCTTTCTTTGATTTCATCTGTAATATGGGGAATGACCTGAACGGTTTGGCCCAGATATTCGCCTTTTCTCTCTTTAGTGATGACATTCCAATATACTTTACCGGTTGTTATATTTGAGTTGACATTAAGGTTTTCGTCAATAAACCGTTCGTAGTGGCCGAGGTCAAGGTCGGTTTCCGTCCCGTCGTCGGTAACGAATACTTCGCCGTGCTGAAACGGGCTCATCGTGCCGGGGTCAACATTGATATAGGGATCCAGTTTCTGCATCGTAACCTTGATGCCCCTGGCTTTTAAAAGTCTGCCCAGCGAAGCTGCCGTAATACCTTTACCCAAACCCGAAACCACACCGCCGGTGACAAAAACAAACTTTTTCATTAATAAACCCTACCTTTTATTCAATATCGGCCAAATCCTGCCGCAACAGGCTCAGTACTCATAAGTCTTTAAAATATTTTCCGCTATGGTTGTTTTGGGAAGGCGCATATCCATAGCTTGTTTTTCGATATAACGGTGCGCCATAGGCTCGGTCATACCGAGGTATTGTATCAAAACACACTTGGCCCTGTCAATATGCTTGATCTCATCAATCTTCACTTTCAGCTCGTTGTTTTCGCTTTTCAGCGCGAGTATCCGGCTGTGCAGGGAACAGGCAAGCTTGAAGGATTGAAAGAACAGCGGCTTTGAAATCGGTTTCTGCAAAACAATGATGCCGAGTTTTTCGAGTTTTTCCGATGCCTTGCAGTCAAGCTCGGCTTTCAGAATAAGGATAACACAGGAAAAGGCGGTTTTTGCTATTTTTTCAGCCAAAGCGATGCCGGATTCATCGGAAAGCGGCGTGTTGATAATAACCGCGTCAAAATCCGCTGAAGCCATCGTTTGAAGTGCCTGCAGCGCGTCGGGCACCACATATATCCGGTAAGTTCCGGTTTCGTTGACAAGTTCGCACAAAGCTTTGGCGGTTTTGTCGGACGCTGAAACAATTAATACTTTTTCCATATTATCACCATCCTTTTCCTGAAAATCGAATTCACGCGGGAACACTGGCCGCTTGTTTAGTTGAAAACATATAACCGCTGGTAGGGGTTTTTGCTGTCCGGTGTCATTACATGGAAAGGTTTTGAGAATATTTCCTCTTTTGAAACGGCGAAATAGCCGCAGTATTTTTCGATATAAGGCATTATTAAGGCGATATCATCGGGGCCCGCTTCTTTCACTTCTACCTTGTCGGGCAATGTTTGCGGCAGCTTTCCCCTGATAAAAATCTTGCCGCCGTGCATGCCGGCCGCGCAGAAATTGCTGATCGGGCAGGCATCCGAAAGAAGCCCCAATACTATTATATACCCTCCGGCAAGATATTCGCCCAAAAAACTTCCGGCGCTTCCGCCGATTGTTAAAACGGGCATTTTTTCTTTATATTGTTTCATATGCACGCCGGCACGGTATCCGACAGAATCCCTGACATAGATTTCACCGCCCCTTTGGGCAAGGCCCGTTCCGTCGCCAGCGGAACCGTTGATGACAATCTCGCCTTCGTTCATGGTGTCTCCGACAGCGTCCTGCGCGTTTCCGTTGACGATGAGCTTGGCGCCGTCAAGATAACTGCCCAGGGCATTGCCCGGGGTGCCGTTGATTTCGATCGTGATATCCCGCGCCGCGCAGCCGATGTACCGCTGGCCCAGGCAATTCTCAACAATTGCTTTGCCGGTGCCTGCCTGACGCAGTTTTTCATTTAATTCCGGGAAATCCATTCCGTCCGCGTCAATTTTAAACATTTTTCAATCCTCCGAGTTTTTGCTGCCGTTGTGTTTTTGAAAAAGCCATTAGCTGCGGTTTTTCCTTAATCAGCTCAAAATCAATTGTGTCAAGGGGTGTTCTTTCCATAATAAGCGATGTGTATATCCCAGCGCGCGCGATGTCGCCGATTAAAATGTATCCTTTGAAATAATTATCCTTTGTTACAAGTTTTTTATATTGGTTTTCACCGGTCACCGTATATTCGTCGCCCTCATAACTGCCTGCCGTAACAATAGGGAGGCCCAGAAGCTTTGTTGCGTTCATTGGGATGGCGTTTGCGTAAACAGCCTGTCCGCCCGCCATATTTTTCCCTGCGGTTTCACCCTGCAAATAAGCGTTCGGCATTAGGGCAAGGATTTTTTCTCCTCCGCTTGAAACATCAAAACTTACCGTGCAGTCGCCGGCGGCATAGATATCATTTATTTCGGTTTCAAGCCTTTGGTCGGTATGAATGCCGCGCTTGGCATCGCAGCCGATATCGCATAACAGTTTTGTATTGGGCCGTACGCCGACGGCGATAACGGCAATATCAAACTCAACCGTTTCGCCGTTTGAAAGCAGCGCGCTGTTTGCGGTGAACTCCTGTACGGTTGCCGACAAAATGAAAGACAGACCCTTTTTTTCCAAATAAGATTGTACCATATTCGCACTGTCTGTGTCCAATACATTCGGCATGATTCTGGGGGCTAAGTCAACAACGGTTATGCGGGCTGCTCTGCCGAATATGCCTTCGGCGCATTTCAATCCGATCAGCCCTGCCCCGACAATAAGCACCCTGCTGCTGCTTTCGATTTTTTCATCAAGTGCTTTGGCGTCGCTCAGGGACATAAAAGTGAATTTGTTTTCAATGCTGTCAATCCCTTTGATTGGGGGGATAAACGGGTCGGAACCCGTTGCGATCAGCAGTTTGTCATATGGAATTTTTTTGCCGCTGCCAAGGATAACGGACTTTTTTTCGGCGTCGATTTTTTGCGCTTCGCAGCCGGATAACAGCTCGGTGTTATTCTTTTCATAGAAATTGTCGGGGCGGTATTTCATTTTATCCAAGTCGGTTTTTCCGTTAAGATAATAGGAGATAAGGGGGCGGGAATAGATATGGCAGGGTTCCTTTGAAACGACGGTGATTTTGCCTTTTTTATCAATGCTTCGGATGCCTTCTATGCAGCCGGCCGCTGCCGTCGAATTGCCAATTATAACATATTTCATATCTGCTTACCCCCTGTCCTCAAATACAATTGCGCCGTTCGGGCATCCGCTGACACAGGCCGGGCTGCCCAATGAGTTTTGCGAGCATAATTCGCATTTTTGCGCCACACCGGTTTCCGAAGGCATAACCGCGCCGTAAGGGCAAATCATGATGCAGGTGTAACAGCCGACGCATTTATCCTGGTCGATGGATATTACTCCGTCTTTTATAGTTAAAGCGCCGGCAATGCAGGCTTTGACGCAAAGCGGGTTGTCGCAATGCCTGCAGGATACCGCGAAAGATATGTTGTTGACCTTTTCGATTTGTATGCGCGGGTTTATGACAACATCTTTTAAGGCTTTTGCCATATTGTCTTTACCGCTGTTTGCGAATGCGCAGTGGTATTCGCATAAGTGGCAGCCGAGGCACCACTTTTCATTAACATAAATTCGTTTCATATAAGACCATCCTTTTTCAATAACGGCAGCCGGCAGAAATTATTCCCCCGCATGCATGACGCCGAGTATATCGAGTTCCTTTTGATGAAGGCCGATACCGCGAAGCATAAGGCGGTTGCCGCGAAGCGCTTCGATTGAGTTGATGCCCATACCGCCCATCATTTCACATATTTCATGTTTCCAGGCGGTTACAAGGTTAATAAGCCTTTGGTAGCCTAAATCAGGATTGAGCCGTTTGACCAGCTCGGGCTCCTGCGTGGCAATGCCCCAGTTGCATTTACCCGTGAAGCAGGTCGCGCAAAGGTGGCAGCCGAGCGCCAACAGCGGCGCTGTGGCAATATAGACCGCGTCGGCCCCGAGTGCGACAGCTTTGACGACATCCGCGCTGCTCCGGATGCTTCCGCCTACTACCAATGACACATTGGTCCGGATACCTTCCTGACGGAGCCTTTCGTCGACACTCGCAAGCGCGAGTTCAATCGGAATACCCACATTGTCGCGTATCCTTGTGGGCGCGGCGCCTGTGCCGCCCCTGTAACCGTCAATCGCGATAATATCAGCGCCGCTTCTGGCAATGCCGCTCGCGATGGCTGCAATGTTATGTACCGCGGCAATTTTAACAATGATCGGTTTTTTGTATTCGGTTGCCTCTTTTAACGAAAAAACGAGTTGCCGCAAATCCTCAATGGAATAGATATCGTGGTGCGGAGCAGGGGAGATGGCGTCGCTGCCTTCGGGGATCATCCTTGTTTTCGCGATATCGCCGACAATTTTTCTGCCGGGCAAATGCCCGCCAATGCCGGGCTTGGCACCCTGGCCCATTTTAATCTCAATTGCGCTGCCTGCCTCAAGATAATCTTTATGAACACCGAACCTGCCGGAGGCAACCTGAACAATGGTGTTTGAACCGTATTGATAAAAATCCTCATGGAGGCCGCCTTCGCCTGTATTGTAATAAATACCGAGCGCGCTTGCCGCTCTTGCGAGGCATTCATGCGCGTTGTAGCTGATGGAGCCGTAACTCATAGCCGAAAACATGACCGGCACCGCAAGTTCAAGCTGGGGATCTGTTTTTGTTACAATATTTCCCTTGCTGTCCCGGATGATCTCGTTTTTCTTTTTGCCTAAAAAAGTCTTGGTTTCAATAGGCTCGCGCAGCGGATCGATAGAAGGGTTTGTAACCTGGGAAGCGTTGATCAGCAGTTTGTCCCAGTAGATCGGGTATGGTTTGGGATTGCCCATGGATGACAGCAGAACGCCGCCGCTTTTGGCCTGAAGATAAATGTCGGAAATGACATCTCCGCTCCAGTTCGCGTTTTTCTTGAAGGTATGGTCGCTTTCAACGATTTTTAGCGCCCTTGTCGGGCAGAGCGAAACGCATCTGTGGCAATCCACACACTTGCTTTCGTCTGACATCATTATGTTTAATTCTTTGTCATAGGTATGAACCTCGTTTGCGCATTGCCTCTCGCATACACGGCAGGCGATGCATCGTTGGGGGTTCCTTACGACCTCGTATTTAGGGTATAAAAAATCCAAACCCATTTTAAAATTCCCCCTTTGAAAGGACAATGATTGCTTCTCCGCCTTTTGGAGAATAAAGATTTTCGACATTCGGCTCAACCACTCTGATGGCGGCTTCCTCACTGGCAAAATATACCGTATCGTCTTTTTCGCCCATTACCATTGAACGCAATTTCAGCCTGTCGTTGAGCATCATGATTCCTCCGGTGAAACCGACTAGGATGGAGAACGGGCCGGTTATGAGCAAACTTGAAAACATGTTCCGCAGATAGGTCAGCTTTTCCCGTTCCTGTTCATCCTTGGCTGCGATGGTGCTCCAGAACGGCGCGGCGATAATATTTGACATCTCCGTATAGGTCAGGCCAAGCTTCCGTGTCAGGTAATCAATTATATAGGTAATAACTTCGGTGTCTGTTTGCAGGGTGCATTTATATCCGTACATTTCGATAAAACGGCGGTTGGCGTCATAACTGGATATTTCACCGTTATGCACAACGGAAAGGTCCAGCAGCGCGAAGGGATGCGCACCGCCCCACCAGCCCGGGGTATTTGTCGGGTATCTTCCGTGCGCTGTCCAGCAGTAACCGGAATACTCTTCCAATTTATAAAAATCCGCGACATCCTCCGGGAAGCCGACGGCCTTGAAAACACCCATGTTCTTGCCGCTTGAAAATACATAAGCGCCGGTAATCGAAGTATTGATCTTAAAAACACACTTGCGTACGAATTCATTTTCATCCAGCTGGCTGTCGGCGAGTTTCGAAGGCAGGGGATGCACGAAATATCGCCATATAAGCGGTTCATCGGTAATCTTTTTAATTTTTCTGACCGGTATTTTGGAAAGATTTATAATTTCGAAATGCACGTCAAGATATTTTTCGCATTCTTCTTTTGCCGCGACAGTATCATAAAAGACATGCATCGCGTACTCTTCCTTATATTCCGGATATATTCCGTAACCTGCAAAACCGCCGCCGAGACCGTTGGAACGATCATGCATTACCGTCATAGACTTCCGGATGACATCCCCGCCGATGCAATTTCCGCCCCGCGATATCAGGCCCGAAATCGCGCATCCCGAAGGAATCCTGATCTGCCCTTCCTTTTGCATTTGTTTCACCCCTAAAAAATAAAAGACAGCGTTCTTAAGAGGATAGACACTTCATCCCGCTCAGAACACCGTTGTTCATACCAAAAGTATATGGAAGTATCACAGCTTTGTCAAGACTTTTTTCAAAAAAAAGAAAGAATTACAACTAAAACTTGCAAAAATACCGTTTTATATGCAAATTTGTGTAAAAGTGCACATAATTTTGCAAGAAGTAATAGTAAAGTTTCATTTTATTACAACCGTTTTTTTGAAAAAATTGTTGACACCGGCATTTTATGGGAGTATAGTAATCACATAGCAACGGTGCAGCGGGTATCATTTATCTGCGGCACTTTAGTTTTATTGTTAACAGACAGGAGAAGCAAACGCTTATGTATGAATCAAAACTCAACGTCATCGAAACCGAAAAAGCAATTAAATTTGTAAAAGACACTTTTGAGGATGCTTTAAGCAAGGCGCTTGATATTACAAGAGTCTCTGCTCCTCTCTTCGTTCTCAAAAAAACCGGCCTTAATGATAACCTCAACGGTGTCGAGCGCCCTGTATCTTTCGATATCCTTGAAACAGGCGAGATTGCCGAAGTTGTCCAGAGCCTTGCCAAATGGAAAAGGTATGCGCTCAGCGAATACGGATTTGAGCCGGGCAAGGGCCTTTACACGGATATGAATGCTATTCGCAGAGATGAAAAATGCGATGCTCTTCACTCGATTTATGTCGACCAATGGGATTGGGAGAAAGTTATCCTTGCAGAAGACAGAACCGTCGATTATTTAAAAATGATTGTCCGGCTGATCTATTCCTCTATTTTGGAAACGGCAAACAGCGTTCAAAAACTATATCCCGCGCTTGAAACGGCACTGCCGGGTGACATTACATTTATAACATCGCAGGAGCTTGAGGATAAATATCCCGAACTGGAACCGAGGATGAGAGAACGGGAAGCCGCGAAACAGTACGGCGCTGTTTTTGTTATGCAAATCGGCGGCAAACTGAAATCGGGCGATAAGCATGACGGCCGGGCTCCTGACTATGATGACTGGGACCTTAACGGAGATATTGTGGTTTATTATCCTCTTCTTGACTGCGCGTTTGAAATTTCCTCAATGGGTATCAGAGTAGATAAAACTTCCCTTGTGAAGCAGCTGAAAGAAGAAGACGCCGAGGACAGGCTTTCATTGCCGTTCCACAAAGCGTTGATGGAGGATAAGCTTCCGCTGACAATCGGCGGCGGAATCGGGCAGTCCAGGCTTTGCATGTTGCTTTTAAACAAAGCTCATGTCGGCGAAGTTCAGGCTTCCGTATGGCCTGAATATATGCGCAAAGAATGTATGTCGGAAAACATAAGACTGCTGTAACAATAAGACAGCTTTACAAAAAATAATAAGTTTCTCTTTACGATGGAAAACAAAGGCGTTTGGATCGGCAACGATTCAAGCGCCTTTCGGTATTTATAAAGCCGCGTAAAATCAGCACCGCGGCAGGAGGGCAATTAATGAGCAGGAATAAACGACAATGGAGTCAAAGCTTTACAGCTATGACTTCTTTTTTATACAGAAACAACATGCCGCGCAAGCTCAATGCTGCGGCAGAAGGAAATATTATATAGTTCAGGATATAAAACGATGACAACGGGGTCTGGCTTTTCAGCTATGG
>CAYOAW010000036.1:0-12174 GCA_964402095.1 uncultured Eubacteriales bacterium
AGGGTGTGCCCGCCGCGCAGCAGAACCTTGCCGGGCGCGGCAATTGCCGGTTCGTCCGCCAGCAGGATGTTGAAGGTGATTTCTCCCGCGGTTTTCAGGGTGATTGAATCCGTTATTTTGATATGTTTATCCGTGAGTTCCGCGATGCGGACAAAGCTTTTCAGCCCGGCTTCCGCAGGGTAGGCGGCGGTTAAATCCATGGTGAGGGAACGGGCGGTTTCATCGTACAGCACATTTTTCGCTTCATACTCCCTGCCCGGGGGCTGCTCAAAGCCGTTGATATCCGGCAGATTGTGGTAGGAGGAGCGCATGGACCAAATGGTGTAGCGTTCGCTGCTGAAGGTTGCTTTGCAGTAGGTGCCGACACCGGCGTCGATGATGAGCGGCTCGCCATCGGCGTAGACAATAAAGTTGCCTGTGTCGTTATGGTTGTGCTGCTCCGCGTTGTGCCCGCCCTTGGCGGCAAGGCAGAGGCCTTTGCCGGTATCACCGGTTTGGCGCTGTACCGTCACTTGAATACCGTCGAGCCAGACGCTCAGCGGATGGCGGTAAACCACGCCGGCGGCAGGGATGTCATAAAGATTTTTGATGGCGCGGGTCGGGTGCGTGGCAGCAATCGGGTTTGGGCCGTTGCTTGCATAACCGCCGGCACCGAAGCTTTCAAGCGCCTTGGAACCGGTGCGCCGGCCGAAGCGCGCCGCCATGGCGTAATCAATTTTAAGGCGCGGGTGCGCGTCCGCAAAGGGGAGGAAATAATCGGCATGGATGTGGGCGCTCATGATATATTCCCCCATTTTGTGCAAGAGGGGTACGCCGAACACATTGATTTTGCCGCCTGTCATGTCAAACAGGATTTCAAGCGCGTCCAAATAAGCGGCGCCTGCCGCCCCCCAATAGCCGGGGCCTTCGTCACAGCCGCCGTCCGGCAAATAGCCGCCGGTGAAGTTGTCGAGCATCAAAAGGGACCTCGCGGTGAGATTTTCCCGCAGGTTTTCCTCTTCAAAGCAAAGCGCGCAGACGGTGAGGACATTCGAGACAATCCACGGTGTCCAGTTGTTGACGCGGCGCCCGCTGAAGCCGGTCCACCAGTGGTCATCACAGTCCATAAAGGGATTTATAATCCGGCGCTCGAGCTCAAAAAGGACGCGCTCGCAAATAACAGGCGCGGCTTCATCCAAAAAAGGTTTGCCGAGGTGATAAACCCAGGCAAGCACAGCCCCTGTGGCAGCGGAAAACAAGTCCAGTATCCGGACGGTTTCACCGTATTCGGGGCTCAGGGGAAGCGCTTCGCTCCCCGCCGGTTTCAGATGGGCCGGCACGACCCAGGAAGTTTCCTCCAGAATATGCCAGACGCCATCAATGAGTTGATCGGTAAAACGGCCTTTCCCTTCGGTGTATTCGGCGAGCAGAAGCTCCAGCACGGCGGAACGCCTGGCGAAATAGATTTTTTCGTAAATGCTGCGGTTGCCCTCGCGGCAAAAGCGCATGTAGTCGGTTGCTTTGAGCGGCTCAAATTCGGCACCGAGGCGTTTTTCGCCGGCAGCAATAACATCGGCTTTGGTTTGGGTTGTTAGCGCCGCGCCGGGTAAATCCAGAAAAAGCTTGAAATCGGCGAACGGCAGCAGCTTGCCTTGGGCGGTGATGTTTTGCGACTCAAATATTCTCATGACGGTTGTCCTTTCGGCACGGTATTATCCGGCAATAAAGCGAACCGCAAGATTGACAAGCAGGTCTCTGTCTTCCGGGTTCGACTCCGCAATCATTATCGTAAGGGCAACAAGCGTGTCGTCCTCTATCTTCTTTTTGCCTTCCCGGTTAAAAAGTGCGCGGTTTTTGTCAAGGAAGTAAAGAAAAACAGCGGCAGCGATGCGTTTGTTGCCGTCGGCAAACGAATGGTTTTTCGTAATAAAATAGAGCAGATTGGCAGCCTTTTCCTCCATTGTCGGGTACAAGTCCTTGCCGTCAAAGGTTTGATAAATTGCCCCGATACTTGACTGAAAGGATTCATCTTTTTCGCTGCCGAAAAGACTGCTTTCCGCGCCGAACCTCATTTGCTCAATTAAGGCACGGCATTCCCCGTAAGTTAAGGTATACGCTGATTTCCTGCCGGCGGCTTTTTTAATTTTTCTGTGATCATAGTCGTCAAGCAAATCCAGCGCTGCCGTATACTTTTCAACAACGCTTAACACCTGCTTTGCGTCAAGGGAAATACCTGGCTTTTTTAATATAGTTACAACCTTGTTCAGTTCCCGCAGGCGCGCTTTGTTGACCGCCGCACCTTTTACAAGATAGTCTTTCAAAACCGAGTTCGCCCAAATTCTGAATTGTGTGCCCCGAACGGACTTGACCCGGTAACCGACAGAGATGATTACATCGAGGTTGTAATAATCCACATGATATGTTTTCCCGTCTGCGGCAGTTGTTGCAAAATTTGCAACGACTGCGCTTTGCTCCAGTTCGCCCTCAACAAAGATATTCTTAATATGTCTTGAAACAGTCGATTTGTCTCTCTGAAACAGTTCGGCAATGCGGTCAAGCGAAAGCCAGACGGTTTCCTTTTCCAAACGGACATCGATTTTTGCCGTTCCGTCTTTGGTTTGGTAAATCACTATTTCGCTGTTCTTTTTGCTCATCTTAAAAGAGCTCCTTTCAAAAGGGGACATTTCGGCGGATTGTTATGCTTAAGGAATATTATAACATAATACAAAACCAAAACACATAAAAATGTGATTATTTGACAAAGCAACCCTATAAATTGCGTATTTTTGTTGCCCGGAGCCGATAAATCGCCTATACTGTATGCAAACCCAACACGGAGGATCTCAAATGAAGATAAAAATACTTGCTGTATCGGCATCCATAATTATTCTGCTGAGCCTTGGCGGGTGCGGCTTTGCGGAACATAATACGGCGCCGAAGGAGACGATAACCGAGCGGCCTTCGGTCAGAGTAACCATCCCGGAGGGCAGCACGGTCTATCAAACAGCAAACATCCTTGAAGAAAAAGGTGTCTGCGCAAGCAGCGCGTTTATCGCGGCAGTCAATTCTCCGCCCGAAGGCAACAGCTTTGCCGCGTCGATTACAAATGCCGGAGAGCGGCCTTACCTGCTGGAGGGCTATGTATTCCCGGACACTTATGATTTTTATGTAGGTGAATCGGCTGTGAACGCGCTGGGCCGATTTTTGGATAACATGGAAAGCAAACTGACCGATGCCGATTACGCCAGAGCGGAAAAGCTTGGCTATTCCATGGATGAAATTTTGACCATTGCTTCGATTATCCAGGAGGAATCAGGTTTCGCAGCACAGGATGCAAAGGTATCCTCCGTGCTTCATAACCGTTTAAACAGCAGCAGTTTTTCCCATTTACAGTTCAATGTCACATTCGAGTATCTTGACAATTCCGTTGAGCCTTATATTACCGGAGGGCGCGCAAAATACAATGATCTCTATAACACTTATGTCCGCACCGGTTTGCCCGCAGGGCCGATTTGCAACCCCGGCAGCAGCGCAATTGCCGCCGCGCTTTATCCTGCGGATACGGATTACTATTACTTTGTAACCGACAAAGACCGAAACTACTATTATGCCGCCACTTACGCGGAGCATATCGCAAACTGCAAAAAAGCCGGCGTTTCAACCGGTTGATCCGGTTGAAACGCCGGTTAATTTTCACGAAAGGCCGGCTTTATTTTCTGTTTTCCTGAAGCTTTTGCATATCGGCCGCGCGGATGTCGGTACGCTTGATTTTCCCGCTGCTGGTTTTCGGAAGAGCGTCTGTAAATTCAATAATTCTCGGGTACTTATAGGGAGCTGTGACACGTTTAACATGGTCTTGCAGCTCCTTAATCAATGCCTCTCCCGGCTCAAATCCGCGGGCGAGGACAACCGTAGCCTTGACCACTTCCCCCCTGAGCGGATCGGGATAAGCCGTAACGGCGCATTCAAGCACGCACGGATGCTCCATCAACGCGCTTTCAACTTCAAAAGGCCCGATGCGGTAACCGGAGCATTTGATTACATCGTCGTTGCGCCCGACAAACCAGTAATAACCTTCCGCGTCGCGCCAGGCGGTATCGCCTGTGTTATACGCGCCGTTTTTGAAGCTTTTCTCCATTGCTTCTTCATCTTTCCAGTATTCCCTGAAAAGGCCGGTCGGATGATGCTCTTTCGCGTTTTTAATGCAGATGGAACCGACAATGCCGTCTTCGCAATGGTTGCCGTTTTCATCAAGCAGGTCGATATCGTAAATGGCCGCGGGTTTTCCCATTGAGCCCGGGCGGATTTTCATCCAAGGGAAGTTGGCGAGCATCACGGAGGACTCCGTCTGCCCGAAACCTTCATAAATTCTCAGCCCCGTGAGCATTTCAATGCGCTTGAAGACCTCGGGGTTCAGCGGTTCGCCTGCCAGGCTGGCATGCTCAATAAAACTGAAATCATAATCCGAAAGATCCTCTTTAATCAAAAAGCGGAAGATTGTTGCCGGGCAGCAAAGCGTTGCCGGGCGCAGCCTCATAATCGCGTCAAGCATACCCTTCGGGACAAATTTTTCGGTATCATACGCGCCGATGGCGGCGCCGCAAATCCATTGCCCGTAAATTTTGCCCCAGGCAAACTTTGCCCAACCGGAATCGGTCTGGGTAAGATGAACTTTATTTTCCTGTACGCATTGCCAATATTTGGCTGTTGCGATCTGCCCGAGAGCCGATGAATAATCATGGCGCACCATTTTAGGCATTCCCGTGGTGCCCGATGAAAAATAGATCAGAGCGGAATCGGTAACAACCGTTCCCTCCTCCCCCTGCGGGCGCGGGAAATCAGGCGAATAATCCGCTATAACCTTCCTGTAATCAATGGCGCCGGGAACTGCGGTATCGCCGACTGTGGCGAATTTCAGCACATTTTTGCATGTCGGCAGCGTCGCGGCGGCATGGCCGACAATTTCATCATCGCTGACCGTAACAAGCATTTTGACATTCGCCGCGGTCAGGCGGTATTCCAAATCCTTCGGTGTAAGCTGATAGGAACCCGGTATCACTACCGCGCCCATTTTGTGCAAAGCGGTAATCAAAAACCAAACTTCCGGGCGCTGCTTGAGGATGAGCATTACCGTGTCGCCTTTTTTGATGCCCTGTGCCTTAAAAAAGTTGGCGGCGCGGTTGCTTTCTTCTTTTATATCTTTAAATGTGAAGCTTTTCATCTCCGCGGAATCGTTCGTCCAGACAAGAGCCGTTTTATCCGGCTCCAAATCCGCCCAGGCGTCAACAACGTCATAAGCAAAGTTGAAATTGCCGGGCACAGTGATTGTAAAATTTTCTTTCATATCCTCATAGGATGAAAATTCAAACCGGGGGCAGAAGCGTTTAATAATCTCATTCATTTTTATATCCTCTATTCATTTATAACGGTCAAAAATTTCGTTGTGCCTTCAACGGCTGCCTGTCCGTGCGGAAGAGAGGGATTAAAATAAATGCTGTCCCCCGGGTTCAGGATAAAGACATTTTTGCCGATGGTGACCTTCATGCTTCCCTCAAGAACATAGTTGAATTCCTGCCCGCCGTGTATAACCAGCCCGGGCTCCTTTTCTTCCTTCTCGAGCGTTACGAGCATCGGTTCCATGGAACGGTTCATAAAATTGAACGCAAGGCTTTCATACTCATAGCCTTTATAACGGTCAACGGAAACGCCTTCCCCCTTGCGCACGACCGAATAAGTATCCATTCTGGGCAATTCACCCGTGAGCAAAACGGTGGCGTCCGTGTCAAGAACAATCGCAATTTCATAGAGTGTGCTGATGGGAATATCTTTTTCGCCGGTCTCAAACTTTTTGTATTCCTCGAGCCCGATTCCCAGGTTATCCGCCATCACTTCGGCGGAAATATCAAGGATTTCACGAAGTTCTTTGATCCTTTTAGGGATTTGAGTAAGCTCGCTGTTCATGTATTTTATCCTCCAATACAATATATATTTGCCGCGGTTAAGCTTTGCGCACGATGGCTATCGGTGTCTGCTGTGACGTTTGCCCCAATGGGTTGTCCGCAAATGCCGCCTTGCACATTTCAATGTCGATATTGCTGTCGGAAACGCCGAGCACCTCACGGCCGATATCGTTGGCGTCCATAATGACAACCTTGCAGCCGGTATGGGTTTGAAGTGTCCGGGCGACTTTATCCGGATCCTTCGGCGCCATTTTCGCGCAGTGGTTGTAAGGCGGCAACGTGTAATCACAAGGGCCGTCGATAGCTCTGCCCTTATCGCCCACTATTTTATAAAAAACGCCGCGCACACCGAAAGGTTTTGTAACCGCAGAACAAAAGGCGGCCAGAAAGATTTTCGGCAATCCGATATCCTGAATGGCAAGCTGCATGGTCCACGGACTGCCAAGCCCGATACCGTAAGGCGATTTGTACACAAATTTGCTGAAAAAACAGGCAAGGCGGGACGGTTTAATATCATCGATATCGAAAGCCCGGCCCTGGCTTATCGCTACAATTTTTTCACTGATAAAAATCATGTCGCCTTTTTGAAGGTAAGGCTTCACATACTTATCCATGATATCCGTAAGGCTGTCCCCGCTCATGACAACATGTGTTTTAACGGGAAAACGGAGGAATTTTCCGTATTCGGTGGAAATTTCGAGTTGCTTGCCGCTGTTAGGCAGCAGGGAGTTTATATCCATAACTCGGGGAACTCCTTTCAAGAGAAGCAAAGTTTTAAAATATTCTACTCTACCGTAACGGATTTTGCAAGGTTTCTCGGCTTATCTATATCACATTTTCTGCTCCTGGCAACATAATAGCTGAAAAGCTGCATCGGAACAACTTCAACGGAAGGCATCAGCAGCGGATGAGTACGCGGGACCTTGACGACTCTGTCCGCCTCAAGCTCCATAATATTGCCTTGCGGCGCGACACAAAGCACCTGGGCTCCCCTTGCCTTGACTTCTTTTATGTTTGCAGCGGTTTTCGGCAGAAGCCTTTCACAGCAGCAGAGGGCAATCACCAGCGTCTTGTCCTCTATCAGCGAAATCGTGCCGTGCTTGAGTTCACCCGCGGCGTACGCTTCCGAATGGACATAGCTGATTTCTTTGAGTTTCAGCGACGCCTCCATTGCCGAGGCGTAATCAAGATTTCTGCCGATATAATAAGCATGCTCCTGCTTTGAGTAGTATTTTGCGAGCCCTTCCGCTTGAGAAGATGTTTCCAGCGCGTAACTGACGGTTTCCGGCAACGCCGCAAGCGCCGATACAAAATCCCGAAGCTCCTGCGCGCCGACGGTTTTAAGTTCCTGTGCCAGATAAGCGGCAATCACATAAAGCACGGCAAGCTGCGAGCTGTAAGCTTTGGTGGTTGCCACGGCAATCTCAACCCCGGCGCATGTCGGAAGAACCAGGCTGCTTTCCCTTGCTATTGAGCTGCCCGGCACATTTACAATCGAGAGTATCACGGCTCCGCCGGCCTTGGCCTCCCGAAGCGCGGCAAGCGTGTCGGCTGTTTCTCCGCTCTGGCTAATTATAACAACCAAAGAATTTTTACCCAAAATCGGCCTTCTGTACCGGAACTCCGAGGCAATATCCACTTCAACGGGAATACGCGCCAATTCCTCAATCACATATTTCCCGACAATCCCGGCATGGTATGCCGAACCGCAGGCGACTATAAAGATACGGTCGATTTTTTTGAGTTCACCTGCCGGAAAGCGCACATCCCCCAAGGTTATTTTTCTGTCATCCCCGAGATACTGCCGGAGCGTGTTGCGAAGCGCCTCCGGCTGTTCCATAATTTCCTTGAGCATAAAGTGCTCGTAGCCGCCTTTTTCAACCGCGTCAGGCGAAAGGTCAACACGCACTTTTTCTTTTCTGATTTTATTGCCCTTGGAGTTGTAAAATTCAATGCTGTCCCTGCATAATTCGGCAAGCTCCCCTTCCTCCAGGCGGTAAATATTGTTTGTATATTGAAGCATTGCCGCTATGTCCGACGCTATCAGGCAGCTTCCCTCGCCGATACCCGCCAAAAGCGGAGATGAGTGGCGCGTACAGAAAAGCTTGTCCGGGAATTCCGCGCAAAGCACGCCGATGGAATAGGAACCTTCGAGTATCGTAAGCGCCTGCGCCATTGTTTCAATCGGATTGCCTTTGTAATTTTTTTCCAGCAGATGCGCTATTACCTCTGTATCCGTTTCGGAAACAAAAGCGTACCCTTCGGAAATCAAATCTTCTCTCAGCCTCGCGTAATTTTCGATAATGCCGTTATGAACAAC
Source organism: uncultured Eubacteriales bacterium (assembly GCA_964402095.1). GTDB lineage: Bacteria > Bacillota > Clostridia > Oscillospirales > Acutalibacteraceae > UBA1447. Next base: position 8,260 of record CAYOAW010000036.1, read on the forward strand.
CGTAAAAAGTCCCGAACCGCTTTGGTGCGGATGGGCGTTTATATCCGAAGGCGCGCCATGAGTCGCCCAGCGGGTATGGCCTATGCCGACAGTGCCCGTCAACGGTGTTTCGTTGGAAATTTTTTCACGCAGAGCGGAAAGTCTGCCGCGCGCTTTTACAACTCTTACGGTACCGTTTTCAAAAACAGCGATTCCCGCGGAGTCGTAACCTCTGTATTCAAGCCTTTCAAGGCCGTCCAAAAGAACGGGTGCAGCAGGCTGCCCGCCTGCATAACCGATAATTCCGCACATCTTTTCCACCTCTTTCTGCATTAAAATAAAATTTTTCGGGATATTCCGCAAAAACGGATCATACTGTTTTTGCAACATCATTATAACATAATCGCTGAAAAATGATATAATTATTTCTGTCGGCGCCACCCGCTTATCGTTCCGCCTCCGTAACCGTTCAAAGAATTATAATTTGACCCGAACCGAGGCCAAAATCGTTAAAAAACCACAAAATATATAATAAATATGCGTTTATTCCGTAAAATTGATGAAAAATAATGAATAAATGAAAAATAATTGTTGACAAATAAAAATTTGTAGCATATGATTAGTGAGCGTGACTGTTTTCTCCGGTGAGGTGAGCTGATGAGCGGGCTTGGAAAAGTCGATTCCGATGATGAAACCCTCGTTATGCTTGCCCGCAAAGGCGATAACAACGCGATGGCAGCATTAATCGCAGGCATTGTTCCGCTTGTTAAAACAAAAGCCGCGGCGATGGCAGGCAAAAATCTTGAAGCGGATGACTTGGCCCAGGAGGGCATGCTCGGGTTTTTAAGCGCCGTTTACACCTACAGGCCCGGCGGGGAAGCGGCATTCCGCACATATGCTTCGGCCTGCATAAAAAACCGGATCATTTCCGCTGTACGTACACAGCTCAGCCGGAAAAATATGCCGTTAAATTTCAGTATCCCTTTGGATGACGAAGATACGGACTATGAAGCGGCTGGGTCGGATCCTCAGAACATCCTTATTGCGCAGGAAGAAACTTCGCGGATTCTCGCGATTTTAAACAGCCGGCTGTCAAAAATGGAAAAGAAAATCATGCAGCAGTACTTGTCCGGCCTCAGCTATGAGCAAATAGCAAAAGCACTCGGCACTTCTGCTAAAGCAGTCGATAACGCTTTGCAAAGGGCTAAGAAAAAACTGAAATCATCCGAGTCCCAGGCCTTAACCTCCGAAAACAGTTGACAAATTTATATGCCCGCGTAGCTTAAAGCAGAGCGTTGTTCATCCAAAGGTGGCGGTGCGATTCCGTCCAAGGGCAAATACTATTTTCAAGCGAGGTTAAAAAAATGTACGAAGACAAAACACTCACATGCAAGGACTGCAACGAAGAATTTATCTTCACAGCCGGCGAGCAGGAATTCTATGCGGAAAAGGGTTTCGTAAATGAACCCCAACGCTGCAAAGCCTGCCGTGACGCGCGCAAAAACGGCAACCGCGGCGAACGCGAAATGTTCACAGCGACTTGCGCAAAATGCGGCGCAGAAGCAAAGGTTCCGTTCAGACCCCGTGAGGACCGCCCTGTTTACTGCAGCGCGTGCTTCGCAGAAATGCGGGAAGAAGCATAATCTAAATTTAGGTTTATTTATGCGCACAGAACGCTCCGGAGAAATCCGGGGCGTTTTTTATGCCGAATAAACGCCCGGTATTTACTTTTAAAAAAATTGCGAGTATAATAAGTATGAAGATAAAGTTCATCTCTTTAAAGTGTTAAATCCCTGTCGTCGTAAGATTATTCACAGCGCGGGGAAATATATGGCAGTTAAGCGGGCAGGATTATACCGTATTGAATGCGGAGTTGCATTTGGCCGTTTTCGCCGCATTAATAATAAAACAAAACCGGCCAACAACGGCCGGTTTTTGTTTGCCGGAGAGGAAACGATAATATGAAAATCACTTTCTTTCCAAAAACAAAGTTGGGCATTGAATCTGTCATCCTGTTAATTGCCGGCCTGATATTTTTTACAGCAGGCTCGGTCTTGGGTCCGGCACTGCCGTATGCGGGACATTACTCCGGGTTTGCGGTAATCATTCACAATCCGCTGACATCGGCGGCAGCGATTCTTTATTTCGCATCGCTAATCGCGTCGGCGGTTACGGGTATCTTGTCGGTTATAAAAAAGCAGGAACGTTCCATAGCGGTTTTTCTGGCATTGGGTTCGGGCGTTATGAGTTTGCCAATGATTTTCGGTGTTGTTTACAATCTGTTTTTTAAGTGACGGAGAGGCGGCGCAGTGCAATGAAAATTGCTTTTTTACCGAAAACAACCTTAGGAAAATGGTCTGTTGCCCTTGTCATCCTCTGTTTTATCCTGTTTGCGGCGGCATCGGTTTTACTTTCAGCCGATGAAGGCTATAAGGGGTTTGATTTTATTCTGCATAACCCGATCCCGACAATCGCCACATTGCTCATTTCCGCCGGCGGCTTAACGGCATTCGGCACCGGTCTGGTTTCGGTTATCAAAAACGGAGAACGTTCTCTTCTGGTTTATCTGGCAATGGTCCTCGGTCTTTACAACGCAACCGGCATTATTAGCATCATCCAAAAAATATTCTTCTCATGAGTATTCGGCAGAGGTGACATGCCGCCTTCTGCCATCCGGCGGTTTCGAAATATTGAAGTCCGGTCTATTGTTGATTTTGAAAAGGAGCCTTTTATATGAAAAAAGCGTTGAAGCCTTCCTCAAAAGCCGGATTATGTTCGGTTTTCCTTCAAATTATTTTCCTTATTTCTTTAGCCGTGATTCTTTTCCTTGTTTTCGGAGCCAAAGTAATTTCGTTTGACCAAGCCCCCACATTCAGTTTTATGGGTGAAACCAGTTTAACCTGGTGGGATGTTGCCGTACCGGTTTTAGGCATCATAAGCCTTATTTCCTTTATTACAGGAATTACAGCTTGGACAAAAAAGGACCGTTCCGTTTCAGTCACTGTTTCCGTCATAATAGGGCTGTGCACTGTATTATTTGTTCTTCTTCACAGCCTGTTTATCAACGACTGATATATGAAACAGCTTTGACCATAAAAAGGCTGCCCGTATTTGTAAGGAGCTGCGGAAAATGAAAATTGTTTTCTTCCCGAAAACCTGCCTGGGCAAATGCGCCTTCGGTCTTTTTATCTGCGCCGCGGGCCTTATGGCGGCGGGAGCATATTTCCCCGGGTTGGCAAGAAACCCCGATCTCCCCGATATTATCAACAGCCCTGTTTACGCGGTTCTGATTTATTCGGGTATGGCGGCGGCAATCGCCGCCGCATACACAGGTTTGAGAAGCATCCTGAAAAAGGGTGAGCATTCGGTTCTGGTTTTTCTTTCCATCCCTTTCGGGATACTGTTTGCCTGCGGCATAATAGTGATGGCTGTTGCTTTCATAACGGAACTGTTCCGGAAATAATCTTTTGAGCCGATAATATTTCAGAAAGAAGATGCTGTCATGGAAGAGCATAAAATGAACGGCAAGTTAAAAACCGTGTTAACCGTTGCCGCTGTTCCCGTATTCGGGTTCATCCTGCTGAACTTGACTTTTATGTTTGACTACGGATACCAGTCCCTGATAAACAGATTTTTCCCGCATAATTACGATATGGATGTTTCCTGGTTCCCGCCCGCAAAACATATCTCTTTTGTGGTTGTCATTTTAGTGATATCCTTTTTCATCTTTAGAGCCAAAAAGCTGAAGGATATCTATAAAGCCATCTATGCCTGTGTCCCGGCAGCAGTCGTCCTTGTTACGATTGGTATGTTTCTTAACCACCGGCAAATACTCGTTTATATTGTAAGCGCCGCGGTTTACGCGGCAATAATGCTTTACCTTTTCCTGAAGAAAAAGCCCTGGGTTTACTGGTATTCGGTCACACTGACAGCCGC
>CAYOAW010000036.1:12274-18774 GCA_964402095.1 uncultured Eubacteriales bacterium
CCGCTTCTAACCGCGCTTTTTGGGTTTTGCGTATTCTTGTTTTCGGGAATTTCGGTAAACTTTATCTTTATTGTTATAAACAGATTATCGCACGGGACGCCCAATTCAACCTTTGAAGTCCCCTTCTTAGGTTTGCTTATAATCGGCGCTGCCGGCGGATTTCTGCTTGGCCTTCTGCTCGGGATGAAAGGGAAGCTTGTCAAGGTGACCTTGTCAAGCATCGCCGGTGTATTTCTTGGCACCATGCTCGGTTTTATGTTCGGCGAGGCCTTCGCCTCAATAGCTCCGTCGTTTACCGAAACCGAAATTCCAAATATGGTCCTGTTTTTCTTTATGAACGCTGCCTATTGTGCCACGATAGCAGCCGTTTATTGCGGGGTCAAATCTATATGGTTTTTCGCATTGACCGGTGCGTTATGCTCCGTCCCTATATCGCTGATGATGTATGTGACAAAAGGTATTATCCTGCACGGCTTTGATTTGAATTTTTTGCTTATTGTCGCCTCGGTCGGTATCACATCGGGTTTTTGCATCGGGTTGTATGAATTACTCAAACCCAAAAGCGAATAAGCGGTACGAATTACGGGGCAGAATTTTTTACCCGGGCAGTCTTTATCGGCTGCCCGGGTAATGTAATATTTCGGTTTTTTTAACGGCGGAGTCATCCTTTCGGCGATACGGTAAATTCAAAACAATACCGTCTGCCGCTGCGCATTTTGTAGGGTTCATGCAGGTATGTGCAGCCGGGCATATCCCCGCCGACACCCCGCTGCGCCGCGTCAAGGTTCAATGTGATAAAGCTGTCGGGTTTCAACTCAAAAATATGCTTTGCCCTGTCAATCTTTTCCTGCGAATAATAACCGGCGCCGAAGTTGAAACTTTGCCCCGCCGGCGCTTCGATTGTGACACCGGTTCCTTTATCGCCAGTCAATTCCAGCAGACGCACCTCTGCACGGTTGCCGTTTTCCTGCGGCCTCATATACCGGTGTTCCAACTCCGAAACCTTTAACTCATGGATAGCTGTCTTCGCGCCGGTTAAACGGTCGCAATAATTTTCATGCGGGCCCCTGCCGTACCATTTCGCATGGCTGAGTTTACTGCTTATTCCGACCCTGAGACCGATTTTAAGCACCGGCAGCAAAATACCCGACGCGCAGTGTTTTACCGTTACGGCCCCGCCGGCTGAAAAGCGATATACCGTTTCAACCCCGGCCGTGAAAGGAGCAAACCATTTGACCTTTACCTCGGCCCGGCCGCCGGATATTTTTTCCGCCTTTACGCGAACGGCTTTCACCTGGCGGCTGGTTCTTCTCCATTGATAAAGCGGGTTGATCCCCGCAAATTGCGGCGCGAAATTCAGGTATCCCCTGTCGTTATCCGTAAGCGGCCTGAAAAAATTCGGCTTCATCGGCTGTGAATCGTCAAGCATTTCCGTACCGCCGTACCGCAGGGATACCAGCGAGCCGCCCCTGATTTCCGCCGAAAATCCGGAACCGCTGATTTTAACAGTATTGCCGCTGCGTGAAAGCTCAAGGCTGCCCTGCGGCGCAGGGTCTTGCTTCGGCTGCGCGGCTTTTAGCGTGAACTGGTCAAAAGCCTGCTCAAAACCCGCATGCGCCCAAGGTGTATCTTTTTTTGTGACAAACGAAACGGTCAGGACAGCTTCGCCGGCCGGCAAAGAACCGTATTGATAAGGCAGCGTTATCAGCCGCGAGGAAAGCGGAGCGGTCTCCGAATTTTCGAAAATGCCTTCTTCGGCCGTTTCGCCGTTGACCGCAACCGACCATTTGAGCGAGTAGTCCCGCGTTGAAATAAACAGATTCTTATTTTGTATTTCTATAACGCCCTTTTCCAAATCGACAGCTTTCGCTTTCAGGTTGGCATACACCTTTTTGACTTCATAATAAGACGGATGCGGTATTCTGTCCGCGCCGATAATCCCGTTCGCGCAGAAATAATAACTGGTGGCGCCTTCGTTAAAATCGCCGCCGTACAGCCATTTTTCGGCCCCGTTTTCTTTTACACGGATTGCCTGGTCGACATAGTCCCAAATGAAGCCGCCGCACATATGCTCGTAATTCTCAAAATCCTCCACATACTCCCGGAAGTTGCCAAGGCTGTTTTCCATCGCATGCGCATATTCGCAGTATATTACCGGTTTTGTTAAATACTTGTCGGCCGAAACAGCCTTGTTGTCGGCCGCGAGCTTGTTCGCGATGCTGTCAAAAAGGCTTTCTTTAATCGCCTGCTTGTTTTTCAGTTTATCGACAATTTTTTCCGTCGGATACATTCTGCTGATAAAATCGGATTTCTTCAGGTCAAAGTCGCCTTCGTAGTGAATCGGGCGGGTATTGTCGAGAGCGAGCACCGCTTCGCGCATATGCATAAAATTATCGCCGTCGCCCGCCTCGTTGCCCAAAGACCAAAAGCACACACAGGCATGGCTGCGGTCGCGCAGGACCATCCGCCGAACCCGGTCAACCACGGCATTTTTCCAAACAGGGTCATTCCCCGGGACGTTTTTCCGGCGGACACCGTGTGTTTCCATGTCGCATTCATCCATAATATAAAACCCGAGCTCATCGCAAAGATCGTAAAAAAGAACGTCGTCCGGGTAATGGCTTGTTCGCACAGCATTGATATTCGCGCGTTTCATCAAATAGAGGTCTTCATAATACCGCTCGCGCGGAACCGCCCAGCCGTTGTCCGGGTCAAAATCATGGCGGTTAACCCCCTTGATGACCACTCTGCGGCCGTTGACGCACAGAATATTCCCCTTGATCTCAACAGTTTTAAACCCTATGCGGATGCTTTTATATGAAAGCACACGCCCGCCCTGTTTTAAAACAAGCACGAGCTTATATAAATTCGGCTCCTCCGCCGACCACTGCCGGACATTTTTCTCCACATGAGAAACGGTCAGTTTGCTTTGCCCGGCCACGCCGGTTTGCGCGGTGCCGATAAGTTTTTTCTCCCCGCCGTCCAGCAGCCAGGCTTCAACCGCGGCCGTTTCGTTTGTTTTGCCGTCATTCTGCAGGGTTATCTCCAAGTTCAGCAAACCGTCTGTGTAAGTTTTGTCCAGCGCGGCGTTCGCGTAAAAGTCTTTGATAAAAACCGTGTTTTCCGCATAAATATATACCTCGCGGTAGATGCCGGAGAGGAACCACATATCCTGGTCCTCCAGGTAAGTTCCGTCCGTATACCGGAAAACCTCAGCGGTTATTTGGTTTTCGCCTTTTTTCAAAAAACCTGTGATTCTGAATTCCGCAGGTGTCATAGAACCCTGCGAATACCCGGCTTTTTCCCCGTTGATATAAACGAAAAATCCGGCTTTCACCGCGCCGAAATGCAAAAATATCTCTTTGCCTTCCCAGCCCTCCGGCACTGTAAAACTGCGGCGGTATACGCCGATTTCGTTCAAATCCTGATTGATGGACGGAATTTTGCTTTTTTGCGTTGAAACAGCTTTGGGATAAAACGCGCAGAGGTATATCGGCTTGCCGTAGCCTTTCAGCTGCCAAACGGAAGGAATCTCAATATTATCCCAACCGCTGTCGTCAAACTGCACGCGCCGGTAATCGCGGTTGAAAGCGCTCAGCCCCTGCTGCCAATAGAATTTCCAGACACCGTTCAGGCTTTTTTTATACAGGCTTTCGCCCTGCGCCAGCGCTTCTTCCATGCTGTCAAAGGGCAAGGCAAGGTTATGGCCGTCCTCCTTGTTTTCGCCTATCATCAAAGGGTTTTCCCAATAGTTCAGCGTTTTATTCATTCATAATCCTCCAGAGCGCTCAGCTTATTTTTATTATTACTTATTATACCACAAAAACCAGCCGTATTTTCATTTATTATAACTCCGGATTCGTCTTTTTCAATTCAAAAACGATGAGAACCCACAAGGCAGCAGGCGAATAACTTCTATCCGCTTACTGCCTTACAATCGCTTTGGAATTCCGTAAATTTTCTTTTATCTTCTTTGTCCTCAAATACGTTTTCCCGGTTGATTTCCCTTTTTTCTCTTAATTTTTGTAATTTCAGGGCGTTGTTCATTATCCTTGGTAAGTACGCACCAGTATCGGCAGCTTGTTAACATCCCTTGTGTTTTACTTGCTGTTTGCCGTCCCCTATGTTATGTTTCCTATTAAACTCATAATCCTTTTACAATAATCCTTGACTTTTTGCGGTATCTGTTCTGCCGGCACTGCAACCTTTTCTCTTTGATCAGTATCTTTTCTCAAATAGCAAATGTTTTCAACCCCAGAATATTCATCCCATGACGTCAACTTAATCCATTCACCATTTATATATCGATAACAATAAACTCCGACATCTGAGGATAAAACCCATACATCATAAGTACCTTCACCTAACATTACTCCAAAAAGATCTATTGTTCTATAGCTATCTTTACAAATAAAAACTTTTTCCTCATTGTTATTAGTTATATAAAATTTAGCGTACGGCATTTTAACGTTATTTTTCTTAATTTCTTCAACCAGAGTATATTTTTTATCATAAGTCTGTGTTTTAATGGTTTGGTCACTGTTAAATACATTGTAAACTGTATACGTTCCTACACCAACTGCTATTATTAAAACTATAACTAATAAAATTAGTAAAATTTTACGTTTCATATTTAACCCATATTCATCAGTAATTGCTTGGTTATTACCGTTGATTTATTTTTCATCTATTGGAATCCCTCATATCTATCTCTTATAGACAAACTATATTCACTTCTTATTTTATTTTCTTTTATCTCATAGCCTGGAAGCATGAAACACAGGGAACGGCAGACTGTCGTTCCCTGTGTTTTTAATTTATATTCGTTAACAGTTCAGCTAAATCATTGATAACAAACGGTGTGCAAAAATCTTCAGTATAATCGTCCGTTAACTCGTTTATTGCTATTGTATAGTTATCCCAAGAAAAGTACATATCAACACGAGCTGTGTTTTCATTTATTATGCCGCCATACTCATCTTTTTCATTGTAAAATGGAGATATCAGATATTTAAACTGACCATATTTCCCATGTTTTGAATTCAGATTAAAGATTGGACGAAAGATTCCATGTTTGGAGGTGTAATACTTTTTAAACTCCGAAATAGAATTCACATCATCAAAATAATAATCGAAAAGGAGCCCTCCATTTCCAACATTCCTCTTTTGTTTGTTCGGAAAAATATTAATATATACATAGCTTTTTATTGATCTATAAAGATTCTTCGGATCTATTTTATCATGCATATAATAAGAAATTGATAAAACATTATTATCCTTATTGATATATACCTCTCTTTCAAAATTTTCTTTATAGTCAATATAACTGTATTCTCCACTATCATTCTCAGGTATTGGACCACGGCATTGTTTTAGAATACTATTAAAAATTGTTTCGCAGTCTTCTGTTTTCTTGTTGTTAAAATATGATATTTCTGCTACAGGTCTAAGGTCCATATCTACCGGCTTTATCCAGTCCCTGAAATAGAAATAATACGCCAATACAAGCAATACCAATACCGAAACCCCAATAGTAATTATTATAATTATTTTCTTGTTCAGTTATATCACTCCCATATCTAAATTAATTGCTATAAATATAACACTAAAAATGAAGTAAAGTAAACGTTTTTGAGACCACCAATCTGTGCTTTCCATTCTGAAATATAGAAGGTATCACATAAAATTAGTTTGATTTTGTTGTTAATTCTTACATATATCATTCAACCCCAAAGCTTTAAGTGTATCATATATTTTTTGACAATAGGCTCGTGTTACTGAATCTGCCCCAGCACCAATAGTATATCCAACATTATACCACTGACCATTATTGCCCATTAGTACATACTGTCTTGTCGGATCATCAATTTTTTTTCCTTCATTAGGCACTTTACCTGCAATATGATAATAAAAAGTAAACCCATTTATATTTGCAATAAGATTTCCATATGGACCACTATGGCTTATTTTATCTTGTTTTGCATGTAAGCCCATTCCAAAAAATGTAAAAGCTGACTCCAAGCAGGTACTTCTTGAACTGGAATTCACATCACATGTAATCGCTGTATTTAGATATTCAATGGCTTTTGAAAAACTTTCACTTGCTCTCGAATCTCGTGAATCTATACTCCCACTAACACTTGAATTGATATTAAAATGCCAACTTTGACAATAAGGAATATAGAAAAACCAAGTAGGCGAGTATATCGTATCAACATAATTATCCTGTATTGCTAATATGTTGGCAAAACGAGATATAAAATAGTCCTTTGCAATTTTTTTTGTTTGATCATAGTGATATTTTTCACCAAAATAACCGGTTTCATCAACTAGATTAATAATATTATTTGCACAGTAAGCAAACATATTAGTTCCAATTAAACTTTCCGCAGTCTTTACATACGTATCCGCATTAATAAATCTGCACAGTGTAGGAGAATAATATCTTGACTGCAGATAATACATCCCAACTTCATCATCGTAGTAGTACCCGCGGTAAC
>CAYOAW010000037.1:0-11890 GCA_964402095.1 uncultured Eubacteriales bacterium
TATACAGAAGCGAAACGAACATATGCGACCTCATCAATTGCTTTAAGTTTTTCCATAACAAGTTCACCGATATGTCCTGTTGTAACTTCCCTGTCAAGAGAATTTTGCAAAGCAAGCTCAATATCGGAAACAGCTGCTTCAAGAGTTTCAATTGATACGGGCCTTTTTTCACATGCGCGAAGCATGCCGTTAAGAAGCTTGTTTCTGTCAAATACTTCTCTTGATTTATCTTTTTTTACAACTACAATCGGAACAGTTTCAATAATTTCATAGGTTGTGAACCTTTTGCCGCAGCTAATGCATTCTCTGCGGCGGCGTATCCGCTCGCCTTCATCGGTTGGGCGAGAATCAATAACTTTACTTTCTTCAAAGCCACAAAACGGACATTTCATCGTTGTCACTTCCAAATAAATATTTATTTTTTAAATTATAACATATATATAGCAAAATGCAAGAAAAATATCACAATATCTGCCCCAAGCGCTCAATATAATTCTTAGCATCAATGATTTGACTGTCTTGCTCAAAATTATGCCGATAAAGCTCAATTATATAGTTTCCTTGATAATTCAATGCTTCCATCTCCGAAATTAATCGAACAAAATCAAAATCGCCCTCACCCGGCGGCAAGCAATCCTCTTGATTGGTCCTGTCACTAATATGAATATGCGCAATACTGTCCGGCAAACATCTGACAAACTCAAAAGCAGAATAACCCGCCCGTGCAGCCTGTTTCAAATCAAGAACAATTTTAAAATCATTGCCAATATATTTTTTCATTCCGGTTAAGAATTCCGGAGATTGCGAACGATAATGAACAACATTTTCCTGGGCAACAATAACATCATATTGTTTGCCTTCCTCTATGAGTTTCGCAAATCTTTCAAAATACAATTCATCATTTACATAATTAGAATTTTTACCTCCGTGCATAACAAGAATTTTTGAACCGAGAAAATTGGCAGCTTCAAAATACTTTTTATAGTATTTTATCCCGTCCTCAAAGCGCCTTTCATACTCGCTGAACAGAAGATAAGGTTCGCCGAAAGAAAGAAACGGATGAATTGATGGAATTGAGATGCCATAATCGTCTTTAATTTTTCGAATTTCATGTAAAAAAGGTTTTTCAATTTCCGAATATGAATTTATAAACACTTCACAAATCTTTATATCAAGTGATGCTATTTTTTTTAAAGCCAACTCCGTTTTCAAAGGATAGTAACAGGATGTTGAAACACCAATATTCATCATTCATCTTCTCCCGACTTTCAGTAATACAACTATTATTAAAATACCATGAAGTCCGTTTATAAATAGTATGAAAATTGTTGTACAAAATTTATGAATTCAACATTGTTTTAATGGCCATCTATCTGTTTGTTTTTATATATATTTTTTGCAGCAAAAGCAATACCGGTTATCATCATAAAGTACTGCAAAATTTTCGGCCCATAAAAAACGTAATCGGTAATACCGCATGTTAATAAGCCAAAAATACAAGCTATCAATGAAACACCAAGCGGTCTTCCCTCTTTTGAATCGAGGCAAAATTTTACCAATTCAACTATAAGCCAAACCACAAAGCCGGTAAATAAAGCTAAACCGACAATGCCGCCTTCAAGAAAAAGCTGAAGAAATATATTATGCGCATGGGGCTGATTAATCGCATATTGCTCTGACAGTATCTCGCGAACATTGCCAACACCGGGGCCAAGTCCAAACAGCCATTTTTTATGAATAATTTCAGTGCAAGCTTGCCAAACGTCAGATCTTGTGTTTATTGATATGTCGTTTTCCCCAAGAAGTGTCAGCAATCTCTTATAAACACCAGAAGGCATCAATATCAGCAGCAAAGGTATAACAGCAAGTATCTTGTAAGCTTGCTTTCGTCCCATAAATACAGCAATAAATATAACAACCGCAGCTGCGAAATAGGGCCCTCTTGAATAGGATGATGCAACACCGCCCAAAATCAATATGACGCAAGCTAAACTAATCCATTTCTTGAGCCGATCTTCCAAGAAAAACAGACAGTATATAGCAAACGGTAAAACCATTACCATAAAACAAGCAAAAAATACCGGATTGCTGAAAGTAGAGTTTGCCCTGTCATTTATATCAATTGGCATTAGACGAGGCAACATTTCAACAAATCTATGAGGTAGAATCCTGTATTCTATAAACTTTGCAAGAATAACATCCAAAATATGCCAAAAAGGGTTAAGTTCTGTTTTTAGCGGTTTATATATATAGGCGCCATAATGGAATAAAAATATTTGCCCTACACCAATTGCGCCCGCAATACCTCCGCTTAGCGTTATGGCAAAAAGGGCTTTCTTTAACCGGTCTCTGCTGTTTATGATATTAAAAATAAAAACGAACCCCAAAAACATTAACAGCCATAGTAATGAAAAAGCAATGCTGCTAAAAATACTGTTTGACCATAAAATACCGATAAACTGCCATCCCAAGAATAATATTAAAAGGATTTGTGCTTTTTCGATATATATCTTTTTACGGCTGCTTCGGAATGTAAAAAGAAATATACAAAACGTGAGGAATGTTAAAATCGGTGCAATATATTCCGGTAAAAGAGGCGCAATCAATAATGTCACAAATACCCAACGCCATACTTTTTGATCCCAAGCTAAGCATAAGTTATTATTTTTTATAAATTATCACTCCCCTGCCGAATTCTGATTAGCTTATAAATTTTACTTCAAAGATAAATTTTATGCAACAAGTTTTTCCTTTTCCGGTATACTCGCTATTTATTTTTATAATCGCACTTTTATATCATCATATTAATTTTTAAATCGTTTAAAATCATTTGTTACATAATTGTTAACATTTAAAAAAGCGCTTGATTTTTCAGCAACTTGCGGTTAAAATATGAATTAGCACTCGAACCTATTGAGTGCTAACATCTTAACCGCGGACAAGAGCAGCAAAAGCAATGCTCTGCCAATAAATATTTTTAGGAGGAATTCATATGACTATCAAACCACTTGCAGACCGCGTCGTTGTAAAGCTCATTGAGGTTGAAGAAACCACAAGCAGCGGCATTATACTCGCAGCCTCTGCCCAAGAGAAACCTCAAGTTGCCGAAGTTATAGCCGTTGGACCGGGCGGACTCGTTGACGGCAAAGAGGTCACAATGTATGTCAATGTTGGCGATAAGGTTATTACCAGCAAGTATTCGGGAACAGAAGTGAAACTCAATAAAGAAGATTTCACAATTGTTCGTCAAAGCGACATCCTTGCAGTTGTTGAATAATAAATTAGGAGGAAAATAAAATGGCTAAACAAATTGTATACGGAGAAGAAGCCCGCAAAGTTCTGCTTTCCGGAATTGACAAATTAGCGGATACCGTCAAAATAACACTTGGGCCAAAAGGCAGAAATGTTGTTCTTGATAAAAAATATGGTGCTCCGCTCATTACAAATGACGGTGTTACAATAGCAAAAGAAATTGAACTTGAAGACGCTTTTGAGAATATGGGCGCCCAATTAATCAAAGAGGTTGCTACCAAAACAAACGATGTTGCCGGTGACGGTACAACTACAGCAACACTTTTAGCTCAGATATTGGTACGCGAAGGCATGAAGAATGTTGTTGCCGGAGCAAATCCTATGGTTGTAAAAAAAGGTATTCAAAAAGCTGTTGATACCGCAGTAAAAGCATTAAGGGAAAATTCAAAGCCTGTCAACGGAAGCGAAGACATTGCTCGTATTGCAACAATTTCTTCAGGAGATGAAGAACTTGGCAATATTATTGCCGATGCAATGGCAAAAGTAACATCGGACGGTGTTATTACCGTTGAAGAAAGCAAAATCGCTGTTACAGATTCGGACGTTGTCGAAGGTATGCAGTTTGACCGCGGATATATTTCTCCCTACATGGTAACCGACACAGATAAAATGGAAGCAGTTATAGATGACGCATATCTATTGATTACAGATAAAAAAATATCCAACATTCAGGAAATTTTACCGTTACTCGAAAAGATTCTCCAATCCGGTAAAAAGCTTGTTATTGTTGCTGAAGATGTTGAAGGTGAAGCACTTTCGACTATATTGGTTAACAAACTTCGCGGCACATTCACTTGTGTAGCTGTCAAAGCGCCCGGATTCGGTGACAGAAGAAAAGAAATGCTGCAGGATATTGCAATCTTAACCGGCGGTGAAGTAATCACATCCGACCTTGGTCTTGAACTTAAAGAAACAGAAATTGAGCAGCTTGGCAAAGCCCGTCAGGTTAAAGTATCGAAAGAAAACACAATCATCGTTAACGGTATGGGTGAAAAAGCCGCGATCGACTCCCGTATAGCTCAGATTAAGGTTCAGATTGAAAATACAACTTCTGACTTTGACCGTGAGAAACTTCAGGAAAGACTTGCAAAACTTTCCGGCGGTGTTGCTGTTATCAGAGTTGGCGCAGCAACAGAGACCGAAATGAAAGAGAAAAAGCTTCGCATTGAAGATGCACTTGCCGCAACAAAGGCGGCCGTTGAAGAAGGCAGTCTGCCGGGCGGCGGCGTAGCTTTGCTGAACGTAGTCCGCGATGTTGAGAAACTGCTTGCAACGGATGACACGGATGAGAAAACTGGTGTTAAACTTGTTCTTAAAGCACTTGAAGCTCCTATTCGTCAGATTGCTGAAAACGCAGGACTCGAAGGTTCTGTTATTGTCAATAATATAGTTGCATCAGGCAAACTTGGCTACGGATATGATTTTGCCAAAAGCCAGTATACCGATATGGCAACTGCAGGAATTTTAGATCCTACAAAAGTTGTCCGCTTTGCTTTACAAAATGCTGCCTCGGTTGCTGCAATGGTCCTTACCACCGAAAGTCTCGTTGCCGATAAACCCAATCCGGCAGCAGACGCTGCAACAGCAGCCGCAATGGCAGGACAGGGCGGCGGAATGTATTAATCCTTCCCCTTTTAATATCTAAGGAGCGTGTCCGCAGACACGCTCCTTTTTCGGGTTATTCGTAATGGCTTATTACCCACAATATTATTATAATTACGGATATGGCAATAAGGATGCCTTTTCCGCTGCCGGCACCCGAACGCCGCGGTCCACCGCCTCCCCCGCCTTTTTTAAAGCTTTCGTCAACGGCTTGGTTGTAATGCACATAACCGTCAATTCCTTTGCCATAAAATCCGAAATCGTCAGGCATTATTATCTCCATTCTGCCGTTTGCAGTAACTGCACAAACAGAAGCATAAAATAAAACGGTGCAGTTTTAACCTACAAACCACTATTTAAAATCTTAAATAATACAAATGTATCTATTGACTTTTAAAGTTCATCAAGGAAATACGCTCTTGAGTTTGCCCGCCTGCCCCGTTCATCCATAACCTCAAAACGTATATATCTATCCCTTGGGTCAATATTAAATTCCGCTGCGGTTATCGTTTCCCCTTCCGGTGCATTAACAACCCCCGCGCGCCTGCCTGCGGTATTCACGGTAATCCGGACAGCAGGAGAACACTTGATTTTTGCGATGTTATCTTCCACATAAAGTTCTTCAATTGCCGGGCCGGCAGAGGCGTAAAATTCGCCTTTTTGAATGGCTTTCATGATCGTATCATAATCCAAGCTTTCTGCCTTAACCATAATAAACCCGCCGAAAGAATCATTCTGGGGATGCCCTATAGGGTTTTTATCATGGTTATCATCCGAGGCAATGCAGCTTATTCTTTTACCGAGCCTAAGCAAGGTATCATAAACCTGCGTTTGATTGCCGTCGATACCATCACCGATATAGGCACTGTAGTTGAATATCTCCGAAGCAAACAATCCCTCAAGCTCCCGGTAATCATCCAAAGTTTGCAGTGACCAATAAGGATGATTATAACAAACAATATAGTTGCTTTCATTCAGCTTTTTAATAAAGCGGTTAATACTTGCGGTATCTTTGTAATCGGGTTTCGGCAAAACCACATTGTTATCGCCGTTTGATAATGCATAACAGTTAAAATGATAACAACGGACAAAGTTACTGTCATCGGTATCCCAATTGCTGATATCCACCTCATAACTGTTGATAGCCAAAAAGTTTTCGTCGCTTAAGTCGTTATGAGTATAAAATTTCTCATGGTCTGTGAAGGCTATTATTGAATAGCCCTTTTTCTGATACTCTTCTTTTAACTTTTCTACCGTAAATTCACCGTCAGACAATGTGCTGTGGCAATGCATGTTTGCTTTATAAAATTTCCCGTTTTTCGGAAGCAGCCAATGCTTCATAAAAAAATCCTCCAAAGTATGATCTTAAACAAGATAAAACAACTCCGCAGTCAGCACAAATAATGACAGCGGAGTTATTTAAAAATCAACTATTTAATCCGAGTTCAATAGCTTCCATATTTTTAGGGACAAGGTGCTGTTTGCGCGGCGGAACAATCTTTTCAATTGTCTTTTTCATCGTTTCCATTGAACAAAAGTTTGTGAGGCCGAGCATTTTACCCATAAGTATTATATTCGCAAGGCCTTTCAAGCCTGTTTCATCTGCAAGACGTGTCGCCGGGACATAGTAAGCCGAGATGTCGTCGCGCTGAACAGTTCTGTCAACAAGAGTACTGTCGATGATAACGATACCTCCGGGAATTACAGTATCAATAAACTTTTCATAAGACGGCAAGTTCATTACTATCAGAACATTCGGATTGCTTACAAGCGGGGAACAAATCGGTTCATCAGATATGCAAACGCTGCAGTTTGCTGTACCTCCGCGCATCTCCGGCCCGTATGAAGGGAGCCATGAGACTTCTTTACCGTCAATCAATCCGGCATAGGCAATAACCTTGCCCATAAAAAGAATCCCTTGACCGCCAAACCCGGCAAGAATTGAGTTCATATCCTTCATTGTTCAGACGCCTCCTTCACGCTTGCTTCGGCAACCACTTCAACAGTTTTGTCCTTATATACTCCAAGCGGATAATAGGGCAGCATATTCTCTCTCAGCCAAATAAGTGCATCGTTGGGAGCAAGTCCCCAATTGGTCGGGCAAGAGGATACAACTTCAACTATCGAAAAGCCAATACCGCTGATTTGAGTCTGAAAAGCCTTTTTAATTGCTTTTTTTGCTTTTATTACATTTTTTACGCAATCAACCGAAACACGCTCAGCAAAAGCAGTACCATCCAAAGTTGAGAGCATCTCACAAACTCTGATTGGGTATCCGGCGGTGTTAACGTCTCTGCCATACGGTGTTGTCTGAGTAATCTGATTGGGTAATGAGGTTGGAGCCATTTGTCCTCCGGTCATACCATAAATTGCATTATTTACAAATATAACAGTTATGTTTTCGCCCCTTGTAGCCGAATGAACGGTTTCAGCAGTACCAATCGCGGCAAGATCACCGTCACCTTGATAAGTAAAAACCACACTGTCAGGCAATGAACGTTTTACTCCGGTAGCTATTGCAGGTGCTCTGCCATGCGGCGCCTGAATAACATCACACGCAAAATAATCATAGGCCATAACTGCACAGCCGACCGGAGCGACTCCTATTGTTTTCCCTTCAATGCCAAGTTCATCAATACATTCGGCAACAAGACGGTGAATGATACCGTGGGTGCAACCGGGGCAATAGTGCATAGGTGCATCTGTTAAAGATTTAGGTTTTTGAAACACAACAGCCATTATCTTGCACCTCCGGTTAATTTCACTATTTCATCAAAGACTTCAGCCGGTGTTGGGATTATCCCGCCTGTATGGCCAAAAAATCTGACCGGCTTCTTGCATTCAATTGCAAGTTTTACATCGTCAATCATTTGCCCCATACTCATTTCTACGCAAAGGAATGCCTTAACGGTTTCCGCTGCTTTTTTAAAATCTTTTTCCGGAAACGGCCAAACAGTTATTGGGCGGATCAGGCCCGCTTTAATCCCCTGTCCTCTTGCTTCCTTAACGGCAGCTTTCGCAATTCTCGCAGTTGCGCCATATGCAGCAACAATATATTCTGCGTCATCGGTGAAATAATTTTCACAAATTGTTTCATTTTCCTGGATAATCTTATATCTTTCAAACCGCTCCTTGACAAGTCTTTCCAAATCAGCAGCTTTTAAATATAGCGAATTAACAATATTATGCTTGCGTTCATTTTTATGCCCACAGGTTGCCCACTCTTTTTTTGGCAGATCTGTTACAGCATTATTTCCAATAACAACCGGTTCCATCATTTGTCCAAGCAAACCATCCGCCAAAATCATAGCCGGCATACGGTATTTGTCAGCCAAATCATATGCTTTGCCTACCAAGTCAACCATTTCCTGAACCGAAGAAGGAACAAATACCAGTATATGTAAATCGCCGTGCCCCGGTGCTCTCGTAGCTTGCCAATAATCTGATTGTGACGGTTGAATTCCGCCAAGCCCCGGTCCGCCTCTCTGTACATTAATAATAAGCGCAGGAAGATCGGAACCGCACATATATGAGATACCCTCAGTTTTAAGGCTTATGCCCGGAGATGACGATGATGTCATGGCACGGACACCGGCAGCAGCAGCTCCTTGCACCATATTAATAGCTGCGATCTCGCTTTCAGCTTGCAAATAGGTACCGCCGATTTTAGGCATACGCTTTGCCATATAAGCGGCAAGTTCGGTTTGCGGTGTTATCGGATACCCAAAAAAATTGCGGCAACCGGCTTGAATAGCAGCCTCCGCAAGGGCTTCATTGCCTTTCATTAAAACTCTTTCAGACATTCTCTTTCACTCACCTTTCAACAACAATCGCACAATCCGGGCACATAATCGCACAGGATGAACAACCTGTACATTTTTCAGGTTCAACTACTTCCATAGGATGATAGCCCTTTGCGTTTAATTTCCCTTTTGATAACGCAAGAATATGTTTTGGACATACCACAGCGCACAACTCACAACCCTTGCATACATTTTCATCTATAATTGCTTTAGGCATTTATATTCCTCCTAAAATTTATTTAAATATTAATTCCATGGCAGTTTTACAATAATATTTATAGGATACAGATCCTTAACTTTACCTGTTAATTCATATTCAAGATATCTGGGCGCTGTTGTAAATTGCAACGGAATACCTGCAATTTGTGCTGTTTTTTGAGCATAAGGTATCGACGAAACAATGTCATCAGCCGAAGTCAGCGAACATAGATGTGAATTATTAACAATACCGGTCGCTTTTAAGCCGCTGGCAGTTTCAACTTCATGTAGTAACTCTACCGAATCTTGCGGATTCGAAATCAGTTTCCGGAACCGATTTACAACATAAAACATTTGATATTCACTAAGAGATATAATCTTTTTTGAGTAACGTCCCAGTGCCATGGCGCCAGCATCATCTCCGCCGACATCAAAAATTACACATTCTTCATTACTGTCAAATACAGACATAATTTCAGCAGATAAAGCAGGGGTATCAAGAGTAGTTCCGGCTTGAACGGGGCAGATTATCTTTATGCCGTTGTTTTCCAAAAATTTTGCATAATCAGATGATCGAAAGTATGGATTAACTATATCCAAATCAACAACGGTAACCCGCTCCCCCCTGTTTTTAGCATCAATCGCAAGGTTAAGAGCAAGATTGGTTTTGCCGCTACCGTAGTGGCCGCATATTATATTAATATGCTTAAACATATATAGACCGCCTAAATTAATTATTTTTATATTATAACACAACATATTGAGTTATTCAAATGATTTTCATTCCGTCGCAGTAGAAATGAACTTTAGTTCGCATCATATTTTTGTACAAATTGTAAAATTAAAAATCAAAAAGCATGCCTTTAACAAAGATTTCTGTAAAGACACACCTTTTAATAATATTTATATTATTAGTTTGATTTATTTAATTTTTTTCATTCTGTTCCCTTTTACAATATAAACATTACGTGCTAAATCAAACATTGCACTGTCATTATATGAATCTGTGTAAAAATTATCAATAACCGTATCGGCATATATTTCTTTAAAGGCCTTAACCTTATTTTCCCTATAGCAAAAGCTAATCAGACGCATTGTATCTTTTTCTGTTTTGGTAGTAATATAGTTTCTTATATTTAAGCGCTTGCATATAACTTCCAAAATTATATCAGGGCAAGCGGATATTATCAGATCGTCATCTTTACGTTGTTTTAAATAAAAAGGCTTAATTCTCTTGCCGTGAATATCCCAAAACTCTTCCATTTTATCATCAAAATTCGCTATACTTTGGCCATAACTGACAAGGAATCCCGAGTATTTATCCAAGACTTGTTCCATAGTCATTCTGCCGGTTTTATATTTTATAATCAGTTCAATTCCCCATGGGATCTTTTTGAGCAGCATTAAATCTTTTTTTAAGAAAAAGAAAAATATTGAGACGCCTGACTCCCCCCGATAAATTGTATTGTCAAAATCATATACATTCAAACCGTCAATACTCCTTTCCTGCGAAACTGTCAATTATATCTTCTTTTTATTTTTAATGTTGTGGTTTTAGGGAATTCAATTTCGCGTACCTTTATCTTTCCAATATGTTTGCTCATTGGCAGAGATCTGTTTAAATCGTGCACATCAATATTTAGTTTTTGGCGAGCATCAGGATAATCTTCCTCATTAAGATAAAATTCAGCAACAATTCTTTTCTTTTCCTCATAAACAATAACTTCTCTTACATAAGGTATTTTTATCAGCTTGTCTTCAAGCTCCTCCGGCGAGATGTTTTTTCCGTTTGCCAAAATAATCAGATTTTTTTTCCGGCCAACAAAATACAAAAATCCGTCTTTATCAATTCTCCCATAGTCTCCGGTCTTAAACCATTCTCCATCGAACGCATTTTCTGTCGCCTCCGGATCGTTATAATAACCGATCATAACATTAGAACCCCGTACAAAAATCTCGCCGATACCGTTTTCATCAGGTTCGAATATTTTCACCTCATTACAAGGCAAAGGCAATCCAATACTGCCCAATTTAAAATTTTCAACCCTGTTTACGGTTACAACAGGCGAGCATTCGGTTATTCCGTAGCCATTTAAAACAACAATGCCCATATGATAAAGTTCTTCTTCATACCTGAGGTCAAGTGCTGCACCGCCGCAAATGATTAATTCAAGATTACCGCCAAGCTGCTCATGTATTTTTTTAAATAACTTTGAACCTTTATTTATTCCTAATTTTAAAAGGAATCTATTAATCTTAATTCCTATGCGAAGTGTTGATGTTTGTCCGGTTTTTTCAGCAGTTCTCCAAATTGTATTATATATCTTTTCAATTACAAGCGGCACGGCCATAAAGTGTTGAGGGTGATACTTTTGAAAATCTTTGACAACATTTCTGTAATCTTTGCAAAGATAACCATTTTCATTAAAAATAAAAGCCGCAAACAATGATATCCAAGCAAAAGTATGATTGAATGGCAAAAAAAGAACAGTATGTTGCGCACTCACACACATACAAGTAGCAGTTACATCCGCGACTAAATTGCCATGTGTAAGCATAACACCTTTACTTTTACCTGTCGTTCCGGACGTGAAAACGATACACGCAAGATCAGATGATTTTACATCCTTATCAATAAAATCAAAATATTTTTCTTTTAAAGCGTACTCGCCCTCCGCCCTAAATAAATCAAAATCTTCAATTGAAAGATATTGCTCAACAGGCATCTCTATATTCGATTTTATGATTTCAGCCGAGCCCTTATATCTTTCGGAATAAAATAACGCTTTACAGCCGCTTAGTATCAACTGTTCAGCTAAATCTTCGGCAGGCAGTTCGCGGTCAAGCGGCACAAAAACATTTTGCCCTAAAAAAATAGAAAAGAAAATTACTATCCATTCATAAGAATTTTCACCCAGGAGAGCAATTTTGCAGTTCCGTAGATTATGTTTAAAAATAAAAGTTCCGATTTTAGA
>CAYOAW010000037.1:11990-18724 GCA_964402095.1 uncultured Eubacteriales bacterium
TTTCAGCTTCGGTTTGCTCTGTATCTTTTTCTTCAGCAGTTTCTTTTTCTGCAGATTCCATCGGATCTATCAAAGCTCTGATAGAAAGGCTGACTCTATGTTTGTCGAAGTCGATACCTGTTATCTTGACCTTAACGCTTTCACCGATTTTCAACTCATCCTGAGGCTTTTCAATATGGCGGTCCGCAATTTGCGATATATGAATGAGCCCGTCAATACCCGGGATGACTTTTGCAAAAGCACCGAATGTTGTCATGCCGACAATCTCAGAATCAATAACGGAGCCCACCGGATAGTCACGACGCAATAATTCCCAAGGACTGTCCTCAGCCTTTTTATATCCGAGTGATATCTTCCTTTTTTCCGGATCGAGGGATTTAATATAAACTTCAATTGTATCGCCCAATGTTAAGACATCTGAAGGATGCTTAATACGTTTCCAAGACAGCTCTGATATATGAATCATACCATCTACGCCGCCAATATCAACAAAAGCACCATATGTTGTCATTGACTTTACTTTGCCCTGATACGTTTGGCCAACAGCCGCTTGTGACCAGAAAGCATCTGAGGCTTCACTGTTCCCGGACTTAAGAGCGGCACGCACAGAACCGACTGCACGCTTGCGCTGTTTGTTTACTTCAATGATAACGAATTTAACTTTCTTGTGCAGAAGATCTTCAAGCGGTTCATTTCTTGATGCTGTCGCAAGAGAAGCAGGGATAAATACTCTGACTCCGCTTGTAACAACAAGTACACCGCCCCTGATAATTTCAGTAACAACGCCTTCAAAGACCTTATCTGTATTCTCGGCATCGACAATTTCAAACCATGATTGCATAGCATCAAAACGGCGTTTGGAAAGCATTACGGTACCTTCCAAATCGTTCGTTTTCATGATAATCAGATCCAGCTGATCGCCGATTTTTAATTCTTCTTTCGGGTTGCAGGTAGGATCAGCACTGTATTCATCAAGCGGAATATAGCCTGCATGTTTGCGCCCGATATCAACCTGAATTTCGGTTGGGGAGATACCCATAACAATACCGACAACTTTTTGATCCGTGCTCATATTTTTAAGATTTTCTTCAAGAGCTTCGGAAAAAGCCATTTCTTCGACCGATTTAGGTTCTGCCTGCAATGCCACCTCCTCTACCGGCTCTGTTTTCTCTGCCAGTACTTCCTCAGCAGCACTTCCAGTTTTTGGGGCTTCCTCTTGTGCAGATTGCTCGAGAACTGTTTCTTCCAAAGCAGTATTTTCCTCAAGCTTCCCTTCGGTTTCGTTTGGTTTGTCATTCAGTATGTCGGACATGGTTTCAAGTACCTCCTTTATTATGCCGGCAGGAGTAGAAGCTCCTGCGGTAACGCCAATGGAATTAAAGCCAAATAAATCTATATGATAAAGCTCTTCTGCTCTTTCGATATGAAAAGTCTTGCAGTTTGCTTCACATACGGATTTAAGCTTTGCTGTGTTGGAACTTTGGCGACCGCCTATGACAATCATAGCATCGGAAATGCGTGAAAGCTCGAGAGCCTCCATTTGCCTTTCTTGAGTCGCATTACATATTGTATCAAATAGAATTGCATTTGTACAGTGTAATTTTATTAGATTTGCGCAAATATCCCACTCTTTTTTGTTAAAAGTAGTTTGTGCGACAACTATTATTGTATTATTAGAATATTCCGGGTGAGTGCTTAAAATATCCTTTAATTCGCCGGCATCATTGAATGTGAATACCTCACCTCGGCAATAACCTCTTATACCGCATACTTCCGGATGATTTTCATCTCCCGCAATTAACACGGGAATATCCGGCGAAGATTTTTCGGAAACTATATTATGAATTTTCTTGACAAAAGGACATGTCGCATCACAAAGCTCAAGAAATGTATTATCGAATTCTTTCATAATATTTTCCGGGACACCATGTGTTCTTATAACAACTGTTCCACCCTCCGGGGCTTCGCTAAGTTGCTCAATAACCACTGCTCCTCTATCCTCTAAATCTTTAATCACCTGAGGATTATGAATAATGGGCCCTAATGTATAAACTTTTTTTCCTTCACCAAGAAGAGCATAAATCAAATTCACAGCACGGTCAACACCAAAACAAAAACCCGCTGTTTTTGCCATTTTTATTTGCAATGCTTCTCCTCCCAAAGCTTAATAATTTCACCCATGATCAGCTTTGCCGCTGTTCTCAGCTCATCGGATTTTCCGCCTTCGCTGAAACCCAACGATTCAAAAGGGATAATTTCCCCAAAGCGAATGGTTATCTTTGTAAAAAACTTTGCTTTATCCTCAGAATATATTGAAACAGGCAGAATATTTGCTTTTGTTTCCCTGGCAATCAATGCAACACCTGTTTTCGCCTGTTTTGGTGTATAATCTTTTGATCTTGTACCCTCAGGAAAAATTCCTAAAACATCGCCATGCTCAATTACCTTAATTGCATATTCAACCGAAGTCTTATCAGCATGGCCCCTGTTTACAGGGAATGAGTTGAAATGAGTATATAACCAGCTTAAGAACGGTTTTGTAAAGTGCTCCTGTTTATTCATATAATGAATTGGTTTATTAAGTTTGATATAAATATAAGCCGGGTCAGGAGCGCTGATATGATTTGAGGCTAAAATATAGCCGCCGCTATCCGGAATATTATCCAATCCGATATAATTGACTTTCATCATCACATGCGATAAGAACTTAAATAAAGGCTTCATTACATCAGCAAGCCTATAACTTTTTACACAGCTAAAGTCAAACTCCTTCATTGCAAGCGCTCCTTAATTATCAGAATTATTTTCTCAACCGATTGTTCTAAGCTTAAGCCCGTTGTATCAATTATAATAGAATCCTCTGCAGGTTTTAATGGTGCAATTTCACGGTTTGAATCATTGAAATCCCTTTGTATCATTTCCTTCAGCACATCATTATAGTCAACTTTCAGCCCTTTTTCTGTAAGTTCTTTATATCTGCGCATCGCTCTCTCTTCAGGAGAAGCCGTAAGAAAAATTTTTATTTGCGCCCATGGGAGAACAACTGTGCCAATATCTCTTCCATCCATAATACAATCATTGCTAAGAGCGATATTTCTCTGCAATTTAAACAAATAATCCCTAACTGCAGGAATTGCAGAAACATCCGAGGCTGCCATGGAAGCTTCAGGTGTTCTTATTGCCTCTGAGACATCCTCACTGTTTAATAAAACCTTCTGTTCACCATTTATAAATTTCAGTTCAACAAGCAAACCGGTAAGAGTTGCTTTTACCGCGTCGCTGTTTTTTGTATCAATACCCAACCTCAAAGCATATAAGCCAACAGCGCGATAAAGCGCACCGGTATCTACATATATAAATCCCAACTCTTTTGAGGCAAAGCGTGATATTGTGCTTTTACCCGCACCTGCCGGACCATCAACTGCAATATTAATTTTTTTCAATAACTCTCATTCCTTCCAAGTATAATCGATGTCTGTTTTATAATATAATTTATAAACTTATCCGGCAAGCATCGCTTATCATTCTTCCGGCCAAATTTCCCGTAGCAAAAGCTATTTGCAAATTAAAACCGCCGGTGTAGGCGTCTACATCAATCACTTCGCCGGCAAAATATAAACCCTGCGTTAACTTTGACTGCATGGTTTTAGGGTTTATTTCATCTGTTTTCACTCCGCCCGAAGTGATTACAGCCTCTTCAATTGGCCGGAAAGATGTTATTGTCACCTTGAAGCCTTTTAACAGTCCGATAAGTCTATGTCTTTGTTCTTTTGTCACCTGGTTTGTTTTTATTCCCGGATCAATACCGGAAAGTTTTGCAATAACAGGAACAAGTTTTTTAGGAAGTAAAAGATCAAGAACATTTATAAAATTTTTATTCGTATTTTCTGTAAAATCGCGCAGTATTCTCGCATCAAGTGCACTTTCCGACAATGCCGGTTTAAGATCAATTAAAATAATATATTTACCTTTCCTCATTTCACGCATATGTGAACTTGCGCTTAAAACCAAGGGACCGGAAACACCAAAATGAGTAAACAGCATTTCACCGAAATCACTGTAAATTTCCATACCGGTTTCATTATCAATAACTTTAATTTTTACATTCTTTAAGGTAAGACCCATTAAATCCGAACAAAAGCCCTCGTGCGCATTCAAAGGGACCAGGGAAGGTTTAAGATCAGTTATTGTGTGCCCTGCCTGCTTTGCCAAATTATAACCGTCACCAGTTGAGCCCGTCTGAGGGTATGATAAACCGCCGGTAGCAATCAGTACAAAATCCGAATCATACTCTTTACCTGATTCTGTTCTAACACCTTTAACAGTTCTTTTCTCAACAATCAGATCTTTTGCTCTGTCATGAATAAATTTTGCTCCTTTGTTTAATGCAAATTTTTGAAGCGCATCAACAACATCAGATGATTTATCCGAGAGCGGAAAAACCCGGTTCCCCCGTTCTGTTTTAAGCGGTACTCCTCTATCTTCGAAAAATTCCATAAGATCTTTGGGCATAAAATTTGAAAAGGCGCTGTATAGAAACTTGCCGTTTACAGGTACATATGAAATCAATTCTTCCAGACTGCTGCAATTATTGGTAAGATTGCATCTTCCTTTACCCGTGATCATAAGTTTTCTTGCCGGGCGTTCATTTCGTTCAATTACAGTCACATCAACCCCGCGTTCGGCAGCTCTTCCCGCCGCCATTAATCCCGCCGGCCCGGCTCCGACAACGAGGAGCTTACTCATCAAAGTTTTCCTCCTCATCCTCCTGCTGTGTTTCATACACTTGATATTCATCCCATATACTCTCAAGCATATGGAGATTGTTATAAACTTCTTCACTTCTGCTGCGGGCTGCAGCCGCAATCAAGGCATTAATAAGACTTAACGGCGCAACAAGAGAATCAACGAATGAAACCATGTTGCTGCGGGCTACAAGCAGATGTGTCGCAAGCCCTGCTATCGGGGAAGATTCACTGTCTGTTATAGAGATAATTGTCGCGCCCCTGTCCCTTACAAAACGGATCGCATTTATTGTTTGTTTTGAATAACGAGGGAAGCTGATCGCAATACATACATCATCTTTTGTAATTCTATACATCTGTTCAAATATTTCACTTGCCGATGCCGAATCAACCAAAACCACATTGTCACAGAATAAATTGAAATAAAATGCTGTGAAACTTGCAAGTGAAGCGGAACTGCGTACACCAAGAATATAAATGTTCCTTGCATGGTTAATGGATTCAACAGCCATATAGAATGCTTCTCTTGATGTCTGCTCCCGGGTTGCCTTGATCATTTCAATATCAGCCATGAGCGCTTTATCCAAAATAGTGGCTTCACTGACATTGATATTCGCAACCTCCATTCGCTGTACGCTGGTCAGACGGCTTTTTATCATTTCCTGAAGGCTTTTTTGAAGTTCAGGATAACCTTCATAACCAATTTCAACCGCAAAACGCACAACAGTCGACTCACTTATACCAACAGTTTCGCCAAGTTTTGCTGCTGTCATAAAAGCAGCTTTATCGTAATGATCCATAAAATAATCTGCTATTTTTTTATGTCCTTTTGAAAGCGTCGGGTAAGCTTTTTCGATTTTTGTAATAAGCATCTTTGGCATATTTTTTCCCCTTTTCAGATTTAGATTATTACATAAATATATCAATAATATAAACAACATATTTATAAATATTATATATTTTTTATTTAAACAATGCAAGTGAATATAGAATTAATTGCAGGAATTCCTGCATCCGGTTCTTTTGGAAATTGTTAGCAATGAGAATTCAAACTGATATTGACCATCAGCCTTGACTTAAGAAACATATAATTATATAATGAAGAAAATTAATATAAGGCAGAGAAAGTGTGATTTATATGATTTTAACTGTAACATTAAATCCGACAATCGACATATCTTACTATATACCAAATCTTGTCCCCGGAAATGTTATCCGTGTTCAAGAGAAGGCTGAACACGCTGGCGGCAAAGGTATTAATGTTGCAAAAGTTGCGAAACTTTTAAAACAAAATGTAATTGCTACCGGATTTTTAGGCGGGAGCAATGGGGATTTTATCAATTCTTCATTGATAAAAGCCGGTATTATCTCGAGTTTTGTAATGGTTGAAGAACAGACCAGAACTTGCATAAGCGTTAATGATATGTCAAATGGGAAACAAACCGAGCTTTTAGAGGCCGGTTCTGTTGCGACAGAAGAAATGCAAGATAGATTTGTCGATCATTATTGCGAACTTTTAGAAGATTGTGAGTATGTGGTTTTAGCAGGGAGTGTTCCCCCTGGAATAGATACAAGTTTTTATCCAAAATTGATAAAACTTGCAAAATCCGCAAATAAATTTGTTGTTTTAGATACAAGTGATAAATTACTTAAAGCGTCAATAGATTTATGCCCCGAAGATATTAATATTATTAAACCTAACAGAGATGAATTAAGTGTTTGCCTTGGGCGCACAATAAAGACACTTGAAGAAACTATTTCCGCCGCAAAAGAAATACAACGCAGAGGCATACAAACTGTCATCGTATCGCTCGGAAAAGACGGGGCTATTTTTGTAACTGAGGACGAAGTCTACCGCGGTACAACCCCGGATATAAAAATAGTGAACACGGTAGGATGCGGAGATTCTTTGGTTGCAGGTTATTTAACCGGAATTATACGGAAATATTCATTTGAAGACAGAATCAAACTTGCTATGGCTGTTTCGAC
>CAYOAW010000038.1:0-1837 GCA_964402095.1 uncultured Eubacteriales bacterium
TGTTTTTTATTTTCGGAACACCGTATTTTGATCCAACTTCAACATGGGACATTAAAAGCGCCGTTTCTCTCGCGCTGCTGACAATAGCCGGCGGAATTGCCGTCACGGTATGGGGCATGTTTGACCTTGCCGGTTACACCGTTGAAATGGATGACAAAAACTTTTATATACGATGCGGAATAATCAGAAAAACAAGTTACATCTTTGAGCATCAAAAAGTCAATGCCGTTTTTCTCAAACAGCCTATCCTCGCAAGACTCTTCAATCTATATTCGATTGAGGTTGCCGTTGTCGGGCTTGGCAACGAAAAAAAAGAAACTCCGCAGCTTTGCCTGTTAGTTAACAAAGTGCAGGCTGACCGGGTTCTTGCGCTGTGCGCCGCCGATTTTGCCTGCGAAAGTAAAGCAATACCCTCACACAAGGCAGCCCTGATCCCCGCGGCTGTAAGAACCGTGTTTCTTTCGCTGCTTCCGCTTTTCCTGCTGTTTGCCTATTATTCTTACAGCTATCATTTATGTATTATTGTTTTTGTCCTCTCCGCTCTTGGCGGCTGGCTGGCTTACAAAACAAAAACCATTGCTTATGACAGTAATGTTTTCCATTATTCGCGGGGTATCTTCACCAAGAAAAAAGTTATGTTCAAATACGGCGACGTTCAAGACACCCGCATTAAAACAAACTTCCTTATGCGAGGCTTGAATGTGGGAAAAATGTCACTGAATATCCTTTCCGGTGCGAAGATGAAAGCACACAGAACAGGTTATTTCAAACTGCCGGATTTTGAAACAATCAGCAGTAAAATGGTGGAACACGAGGACAGCTCGGCAGGGTTGTTCGGATAAAAAATCACACGAATCCGAATCAAAATCTCAAACAGAACACAGAAACCGGGTGCGGAAGGAATTGATTGCAGTATGGACTCGATTTTACAGTTTTTAAAGCCGCTTTTGCCTTATGCTCTCATCGTTTCCCAACTGTTTTCCCTCTTATCGACCGGTGCGATACTTAAAAAGCCGGTTACCGACAACGGCTATTCCGCCGCTCTGCCCGTTTACGAAAAGGACTTTTACAGGGCAAATCTTCTCGCCAAAGGCTATTATGATAACTTCTGGTTTGAAAGTGTCAGTATTCTCACAAACAGGCCCCGCAAGAATATCGAGTCCAACTGGGGCTACGGCGGGCTCCTCTCCCTTACTTACAAGTTGGCTGTGCTGGACAAAAGCTATCTTGATAAATGTGAAAAAGTGGTGGAAGGGCTGCGCTACTACCGCCGTGAGGTCAAGGGGGAATTCGACGGATATTCCTATACCCGCGGAGTATGCAAAGATAGGGCCAGCCAAGGCGTTGCTTATGATGACAATATGTGGCTCGCGCGCGACTTGATAAATCTTTATGAACTTACCAAAAACAACAAATATCTTGATTTGGCAAAAGAAATCGCGGATTTTATCATTAAAGACGCGTTTACAGACCTTGATCCTCAGATTTTCCGTGACTACGGTTTTATCGCGGATGATACAACACCGCTTGGCGGATTCTACTGGGACGACAGGCATGAAGCGCTTCATGTCTGCTCCAACGGGCCGGCAATTCAGCTTTTAGCGGCACTTTACCGGCTTACAGGCAACAAAACCTATTTGGAGAATGCCGTAAAGTCATACAATTTTTTGCAATATCTGGTAAAGCCCGAAGGCGTTTTCTATGATTTGATGGTGTTTGAAAAAGACAGCGAAAATAAAATCACCGGTATCATCCATCCTGACGGGCCTTCCTACTCTTACAACAGCGGTTCCCCGATAACCGGAGCCATTGAGCTGTATAAAGCAACAGGTGAGCA
>CAYOAW010000038.1:1937-18627 GCA_964402095.1 uncultured Eubacteriales bacterium
GATTTGTGGGTTTTGGACACAAGCAGCCAAGCGGAGATTTACGCAACAATGGCAATATACGAACAGGCAATAAAAAGGTAACGCATATACTGATAACCGGGGCAAAATTGCATGAACAATCTTTGCGCGTCCCCGAAACAATAATGGGATCCAACCAAAAACGAATAAAGAGGTTGCAGCAAACGAAAAAATGCTGCAACCCCTTTTTGTTCTGTTTTTGTTTGGATGATTTTTATTCCAAGTCCCAATATGGAGAGTATTCGTCCTATGACAGCGGCAATACCGTGGCTTTAATCCCGGCAAATTCATCCGGCAATGTACCTATTGTATACCCTTTCGCAACCGTTTCGATAAAATAATATCTTGTGCCGTTTTCGGTATAATAGGTGCTTCCTTTCGGATCAAGAAGGCCTAGCTTAATGCCGGCGCCCATATGCTTGCCAAGTATAATCAATGATGTCTTATATCCCATTTGACGCAGGAGCTCTGCCGCCAATATGCTTGTATCCTCACAGTCTCCGCCTTTATTGAAAATAGTTTCCAACGGAAAATTCGGATGATCTGTTTTTCCGTCCGATATATAGTTCATTGACTGAACAAAGGAAATCATTAAATAGGCAATCATAAAGTCCGAGTAACCTTCTTTGGCGCCCATGGCCTTGAAAGTGTCAACAATTCCTTTTATCCATGCATCGTCTTTTGTATTTGTAACAAAGTAGGCATATGTGTTTACCTTGCTTCTGTCAGAATTTTTATATTTATTGTAAGTATCATTTCCGATGGTTTTTGAAAATGTCCAAGTTTTTGACTGGAATTTCCAAGTATATGAAATGGTCTTTGTTCCTCCGACAAGCGGGGTTGCGGAAACAGTGGAGCTAAGATTACCGTAAATATTTTTTCCGTTAACGGTGCGGTATGCGCTCACCCTGTAATAGTAAATTCTGCCGGCGACAAGCCCTGTATCGGTACAGCCGGTTTTGTTTTTGGCATTGATTGTTCTGTATGCTTTGCTTGAAGCGGTAAAGCAAAATACGGTATATCCTGTTGCACCGCTTACCTCCGCCCAACTGATTTTAATGCTTTTACTGCCTGCACTGGCTGCCTTGACCGATCCCGGTGCCGGCAGAACAGGTTTTGCGAAGGCTTTTGCTGAAGGTTTGCTGTACAGGTTCTTTTCGTTTACGGTACGGTAAGCCGCCACCTTGTAATAATAAACTGTTCCTGTTGTAAGCCCTGTATTTGTGTAATTGGTGGAGCTTGTGTCTTTAATACGGGCGTATGATTTTGTTTTAGCGCTGTAACGGTATACAATATATCCGTTCGCGCCTGTTGAAGCGGTCCATGACAATTTGATACTTGTACTCGATACCGGTACCGCTGTCAGCGATTCCGGTGCTGCCGGCACTGTTGCCGCAAAACACAGAATATTGCCGTTTGGTACCGAACAGGCAATTATCACTGCTGCCAAAAGCAAGGCCAGAATGTTTTTTAATGGATTTTTAATCTTAATTTCCTCCTCATTGCCGGTGCGTTGCAATCCGGCTGATTCAATTTATGCCATAAGATACAACCGTTGTATTATAAGCCTTATCCCGTTAAAATTCAAACTATATTTTTACCGGATCTCCAGTTTTTTTAATTGAAAGTTAAATTTGTAAAATATAATTATAATTGTATCCGCTGCCAGTATATTACTTTTATCATCAAGCAAAGCGGCTGTAATAACCGCGGAACGTGCGCCTGTTTTCAGATTCGTAATTCTGCCCGTTTGATCGACAAGAACTTTTTTGTTGCCGGATGACCATGCAATATTACTATAGTTCCCGGCAATGTTGGCACCGAGCTGAACAGCAACCTTTTTATAAAAAACATACCACGGAACCTTTTTATATAAAGTGCCATCAAGTATTTTATTGCCGTCTGTTATATTTATCGCCGGTTCAACGGTATTATTGGCAACCGTAACCGTACAAACCGCTTTATAGCCGCCGTCATCGGTTGTTGCGGTTATTTCCGCCTGCCCGGGCGCAACCATCGTAATAAGCCCCACTGCTGAAATTTCCGCAACATTTGTGTCGGATGATTTCCATGCAAATGATTTGTTCGTGGCATTATTCGGGAAAACCGATGCGGTCAATTGAATTTGCTCCCCGGCTGATGCACTGACCGAGTCCGTATTCAGCGATATTCCCGAAACCGGTACGGCTACTGTTACACAGCAGGCAGCTTTATACCCTCCCTCCTCGGTTGCGGCGGAAACAACCGCTGTGCCTTCTCCGAACGCGGCAACAAGACCGTTTGAATCAACCGCCGCAACACAATCGTCTGAGGAAAGCCAAATCACAGCTTTATTCATCGCATCATAAGGCTCAACTTTTGCTTCAAGCTGAAACGTCTCGCCGGGTTTGAGAAAAACTTCGGTCCGGCTTAAATCAATTCCGGTTACATTTACCGGCTGAATAATTTCAAAATTGATTTTATTATTGACTGCATATGCAAAAGAGACAGAATTTTCATAGCATTGAATCGTTAAATGACTGCATCCGCGGAACGCTTCCTCCGCTATTTTTTTCACACTAAACGGAATCGTTATTTTGACAAGACCTTCACAATCAGAAAATGCGAAGCCCGAAATACTTTTTATACCTTCTTTTATAATTATTTCTGTATTTTCAGGCATCAGCCCTTTATACTTGTAAGCAACCTTGCCTGCATATACAAGACCATCGGGAAAATTATCAAACCAGGCAGTGCCGGCAAAGGCAGATGGTTCGATTTCCGTTACCCCTTCGGGAACATTCAACGATACAAGCCCGGTACAGCCGTAAAACGCGGCGCCAGCAATAATCCTGACTGTCTCGGGGATCCTCACCGATATCAGCTCGGTGTGGTTATAAAAAGCAAAACAGCCTATACCGGTCACAGAATATCCGTCCAATTTGCCGGGGATATTTATTTCATTCTGTGTACCGGCATATTCGGTGATCGTCGCTTCGGAACCGGCGACGCTGTAATAATAATCTCCGCTTTTCTCTGCCGAAACTCTGAGAGATTCCAATGGTAAAAGTGCAAAAAATATTGCCATTGCTGTAAAAACCGATATTATTTTCTTCATAATCTCAGCCCGCCCACTAAAAATTTGTTGCTTTAATATACTTATTTTAGATTATAATTAATTTCTCAAGAGTATACAAGATTAATTTTTTATTTGGATATTATGCGGCTATATTCAACTAAACATAAAATATATTGATGCTTATTTTCAAGAAACCCGCAAATCCGGAATTTCCGGTCTTGCGGGTTTCTTGAAAATTACAGTACAAAAAAACCGTTAATAGGATGGCTGCTCAGGCATTTCCGCCTCAACATCTTTTCTTATTTCTTTCTTATAATAACGCCTCTCCATCAAATCGCGATACATAATTTCTTTTTCGGAATCTTCCAGCTTATACATCAGCTTCGGAATTATGCTGAACGCCCCTGTGAGTCCCGGCAGCAGAAAAGCGGTAATAAAAATACCGAATTTCGTGGAATCCGCCTGGCTTCCGAAGCCTTCTTTCAGGCTGTATCCTATTGCATTGAGAATTGCAGATTGGAGACCTGAAGTGGTATTCCTGATAATTTTGGACATTAGACTTTTAGTTATGATTATAACACCTTCTGAGCGGTAACCGTTTTTCCATTCGCAGTAATCTATCGCTTCATAGGTGATTTCCTGCGGGACAACCTGTCTGACCCCCCAGAAAGATTTTCGGATAAATTCCATCGGCGCTATGATATAAAACATCTTTTTCCAATTCCTGTACCAGCCGTTTTTACCTTTACCCCCGATACAGCCAAACAGGAATATTAATATTTTCTGAAGATTGTCATAATTTGAAGAAAGAATCCAAAGAACTCTGGTCGAAAACTTCTTCCTCATCCACTTAATATAAGTGTAGCTTATGTTGCATGAGACAATTGACGGAAGTTCTGTCAATGTTCCAAATGTGTTGTAGCCTAATACATCAATATAGTAATTTTCATAACTGGTCGCAAGCGTAAATGCTCCCAGGAGGTCATTGAGCATTAAAAGAAAAACAGGCCGGTTGTGCAGAATCGTATGAATACCTTCCCGTACACTCGGCTTTTTCTCGGATTGTGTGACTCTCTCTTTGGAAAGAATAAAGAAATACATCGCCATGCTTGTGCTTATCAGTGCCGCGAACACCCCAATAGCCCCGTAAAAGACCTTCTTGTTTGCGATTTTTATCATCCCGTTGTTCATAGCATCATAAATGATGCTGAGCAGCACTTTTGGAATATTGTCAAAAATACTTGAAATCCATTTGGCGTATGTTAAAAGGCGGACTCTCTCGGTAGGATTTGGCGATAAAGACGACAGGAGGCCAGTCTTTGAAATATCTCTGAATGTCGCGATAGCTTCGTTGCTCATCTGAATCGCGAGAAAAAAGAAAAACTTGGTCATGTCATATTCATTGTTCGTATCCAGGAAGAAAGGAATAGACCACTGCAGAACAGCCATCAGCAGGGACGGTATTGCAAATGCGATAAGGTATGGTTTAAACTTCCCCCAACGCGTTCTGGTTTTATCGACAACAGGGCCGATAAATGTGTCATTGATAACATCCCAAATTCCGTTAATCAGGCTCAGAACGGAGAAAAGGTTGAGATTGATCTTAAGAATATCAATATTATAACGTGAGCCGAATATTCCTGCATTGATATTCTCGGAAGCATCATAAATAATATAAGCCGTTGACTCCTTGCCGCCGACATACCGCCTGTCTTTTAATGATTCGTAAACTGAATCGTCCACCGGCATTACTCCTTCAAACTACATTAATTCCAGAAATGTCCCTTCGGTCCGCTACCGGGCAGCTGCTTCCATCGCAATATCTGCCCATTTAGCCAAACGTTCCGGTTGATACTTCACCGTTGAAATGTCTTTTAAAATCAATTCAAGATTTGCATTGTTTCTCTTTGCAGCCTGTATTGTCAGATCAAGGTCTTTCCGGATATTCTCGGGTTCAAACGAATCGCCGGCAACCAAAGCCGGAGAAGGCTTCGCAGACATAATAATTTCCGGCCCGATATTTTCCGCAAATGCATTCCGGTTGCTCCAGGGGCTGCAGGATACTTTCTTAATATGAGGAATCCTTTTAACAATATCCAAGCGGTCATCCAAACGGTCGCAGCAGCCGTAATAAATCATGCCGAAATATTCAGCCATACGCGAAATATACGGAATCTCAAATTCCTCTGTAAAACCGGGGCTGACGGATGTAAAAAGCTGCGCCATACCGAATGCCCAGGAATTTTGGGACACATTTCTTTTACCGGTTTCAAAATCCGGAAGCATTGAATCGGTATAAATATAAGAACAATGGCAAATATTCGCTGCGGCATTGCAAACTTCCAGTTTGTTTGCCTGCTCAATCCCCGCTATAACGGATAAAGTTATTCTTTCCAAAACGGCGTGGATAAATTCCGGCCGGTCAATTAAATCATAAAATATATTTTCGACACCCATCAATGTCGAAAGAACATCCCAAATTCCGAGATGGAACTGAAGCCCGCCGCTTTGCCTGACAGGCGCAATACCGCTGAAAATATCCTCCGCCTGCAACAGCCAGTGCTTGCTGAGTTCCTCATCGCAGCTGATCGCCATATCTTTGATTTTATTTATATCCTCTTCTGTTTGGATCTGATTAAGATACCGGTGTGACACAACATCATTCGCAGCATCGGTTTGGAGCATTTCTTCTGCCGATGTAATGCCGAAGCCGGAATTATATATAGACTTTGGAATTGTTATAAACGGCTCAACCACCATATCGACCGGAAAATGTTCCCATTTATATATCGTTTTTCTCAAATCAGATTCGAGCCTTGCGCAGAACGGATCCTTACAAAAACAAGTAAGCTCTCCGTTGAGGTTCAGCTCATGCCAAGGAAGCTGGTCAATAACAACCATGGGACGCTGCATATCACCGCGGTTCAGAGCTTTCCAAAGCTCCATCTTTTCCCTCTGAACAGGCAAAAGCGATATCTCTGTATATTTTGATGCCAGTCTTCTTAATATTTCCTTGTCATTTCGGGTAATGTTCATGATTCTATTCCCTTCAGAATTGAATCCTGTATTTATTTAAGTAAGATTGCGGTATCTTTTGCCTTTTATATTATCACATTAAATTTTTATTGTCACCTATTACTTTTCACGCATCGCCGAAATATTTTAAATTTTCTTATTGCTTTATGATTCATTCCGTCAGTAAAACAGCCCCGTTTTTTGGGAAACGGGGCTGTTGATTTCTATGTCAGATTGAGTCTGTTTTTTTATTGCAGCTTGCCGACTGAGAAAGAATATCTACAGGATACGGATATTCTCCCGTAAAGCAAGAATCACAAAATATTTTCTGCTTCATGCCGACAAGTTCGCAAAGGCTCTCTTTACTTAAGAAGTCAAGAGAATCAGCGCCTATCATTTCACACAGTTCGCTTATTGTATGGCTGTTCGCGGTCAATTCTTCTTTGGTGGGGATATCGGTACCGAAATAACACGGCCAGTGGATAGTAGGCGAACAAATACGCATATGCACTTCAACCGCGCCGGCTGTCTTGAGTTCCCTGACAATATTTGCGCTTGTGGAACCTCTTACAATGGAATCGTCGACCACTACAATCTTCTTGCCTTTTATACTTTGCGCCAAAGGAGTAAGTTTGATGTCAATGCTTCTCATTCTTTCGCTTTGGCTGGGCTTAATAAAAGTACGCCCGATATAATTATTCCTGACAAACCCCAAATCATATTCTATTCCGCTTTCACGCGCATATCCAATCGCCGCGTCAATCCCGGAACTCGGAACGCCTATAACCAAGTCAGCTTCAACAGGACTCTGCCGCGCCAATATCGCTCCCGCTTTGAGCCTTGACTCATGAACACTGACAGAATCGATATAGCTGTCCGGCCTTGCAAAATAAATATATTCAAAAATACATACGCTGTGTTTTCCCTCGCAATTGGTTTTGTAGGAATGCAAGCCTTCCGAATCAGCTACAACAACCTCTCCGGGTTCAACATCCCTGATAAAGCTTGCATGCACCGCATCAAGTGCGCATGTTTCGGAAGCGAAAACATAAGATTTTTCGGTTTTGCCTATTACAAGCGGGCGGAATCCCAGCGGGTCTCTTGCCGCTATAAGTTTTTCCGGGCAAAGAACAAGGATACAGTAAGCTCCCTTTAGATGTTTCATCGTTTTGATAACCGCGTCTTCGGTGCTCTGCGCCGAAACTCTCTTCTGCGCTATAATATGCGCAATATACTCGGAATCTGTTGTCGTCTGAAACATAGAGCCTTTTCGTGCCAGCTCATCGTGCAGTTCCTGTGCGTTTGTAAGATTTCCGTTATGCGATAAGGCAAATTTCCCGTTTATAGAACTGAATACAAGCGGCTGGCTGTTCTCAACCGTGCTTGCGCCCGCGGTTGAATAACGCACATGGCCAATTGCAATCTGCCCTTTTAAAGTAGCCAGCTTATCATTGTCAAACACATCGCCGACAAGCCCCATGCTTTTATAGTTTCTGATTGCGCCGTTGTCGCTTACAGCTATACCGCAGCTTTCCTGGCCCCTGTGCTGAAGGGCAAACAGCCCAAGATATACCATTTCGGCAGGTGCTATCGCATCTTCTCCGTAAACTCCGAATACGCCGCATTCCTCGTGAAGTTTTGAGCTGAAACCGGTCATAATAATCTCCTTTATATCTGCATTATTGAAAACTCCGCATATTTTCGCCTGTGTTTGCCGATCAGGCCGGCTTTATTTAAAAGCAGCGCAAAGCATTATATTTGTGCCCGTATCGGAGTAAAGTTCAACCCCTTTACACGATATAACACGGATGACATTCTCGTACTTTTCATCAGTTATTTCAGCAAGCAGGTTTTTTTGGGTTTTAAAGAAATCTTCATTAATATATACGCCTTCTTCGCCGTTGTAAACAGCCCCGTAAAATATTCCGGATTCGACAAGGTCCTGGAAGAAGTGGCTTCCGTAAGACAGTTCCGGCATCAGGTGTTCACTCTTATACGCCACTTCAAAAATGCCGAGCATATTGTTAAGCTCTGAAAAATTGACCGGAACACCAAGCGATGTGGTAGTCGTCCCCCATCGGCCGGGGCCAATCAAAATCGTGTTTTTGAGATGGCGGTTTAACAAACCGATTTTTCTTGCAACACCGTATCTATCCTGTTCAACAAGAGCAAGATATTCGTGCGGGTCGATGTATATAATATTTTCGATTTTAAAGTGCACATTGCCGCCCATAAAATTGCCGTTTGTTCGAAAGACTGTAAGAGATGCCAACTTCTCATCAGGCATTATCACACTCTTCCCCAAGCCTTTTGTTTGAAGCGGACGGCACTGAAGAATATTCACCCTGTATTCGCCGTCAGGTTTAAAGTTTGCGGTAAACTCAATATCCACGGGATATTGATATGCTGCCGACAGCGTTTTGAGTATCAGGCTCATCGTCCCGGGGAAATCTGTGGATGTAAGCAGCTTGCGGAAATCGAGAATAAAAGCGTCTCCGCTCAGTTTCAGCTGTCTTTTGTAGCTTGTCGTCTCCGCATCATACGCCGCAAACAAATACTTGTCTGTTCCGATATCGGAGTTTAAAATACGGTCTGAATCCGCGCTGGTCAGCATATTCCGCTTCAGGTCAATCAAGTCGATTTGGTGCTGTGTATATTTTTTTTCATCCTCATCGGCCATGGGAGGTTTTTTGCCCGGCCTGTCAAGGGAAACAATCCTTGCATAATCAAAGTCAGTTCGGTCAACCGCCCTTGTCCCGAGTCCGAACACAAGCCTGAGCATCCCTGCATCAAAATTGAGGCTTTCATCCCAAACATAAAGATTTTTTGAATTCCCGACACCTGCGATATGAGGGAAAAAGCATTCATTATGGTTGTCGCCCGAGACCCTTTGAATCAGAATTGCCATCTGCTCGTCTTTATCCGTAAGTCCACGGTCAAAACGGTAATTGAGAGCGTTTTCATTCATCGTACTTGCGTAAACTGTTCTCACCGCCTGCTCAAAAGCTTCAAGTCTTTCCTCGGGCGTACCTTGGTTCGCACAAAAAACACTTTCATATTTCCCGGCGAAGGCGTTGCCGAAATTATCTTCAAGCAAAGAACTTGAACGCACAATGATCGGGGATTGGCCGAAATACTCCAGCATACGCTGAAAATCCAACACAACCGGATAAGAAAAATGGCCGGCGAGAATTTTTTCCATTAACTGCGGGGCATATTTAAAATATCCCTCTTTTGTTTTTTGAATAGTTCTTAATTCCCAGCAGTTGTTTTCAACAATATAAGTGTAAAAAACATCGGAACCGAGGTAA
This sequence comes from uncultured Eubacteriales bacterium, assembly GCA_964402095.1. Classification (GTDB taxonomy): domain Bacteria; phylum Bacillota; class Clostridia; order Oscillospirales; family Acutalibacteraceae; genus UBA1447. Next base: position 11,340 of record CAYOAW010000038.1, read on the forward strand.
AAAGAGTCATGCATTTCAATTTTAGAATTCAGTTCATCATTCTTCAGTTTTTCCAGTATTTTTCTGGCAAGGAGCATCCCCAATGTTTTGCCGCCGATATTGCCTGTTCCGATTTCTCTTTCCTTAATTTTTACCAAATCTTCAATTTCAAAATATTCCCGGCAAAGATCAAAAATTCTTGATTGGCCGTTCATTATAAGGCTTAAGAGTTTCTGCTTTGATTTTTCCCGTTTTTTCTCGGGGCCGTTGCTGTATTTCAACGCTTCGTCAAAGGCTGCGTCCCAATAGTCTTTCCTTTCAATACTGACCGAAAACCTTGAAAAAAGCATTGCAGAATCCGAACTCCCGGATATACAGACAGCTTTGTCCCCTTGAATCAAATGCGGGAAAAACATTGTCGGCGAATATCTTTCCCATACTTTAAGAGGATGTATATATGTATTTTCATTTATATTGTAAATGTTGAGCAGAATTTGAGTGGTGTCTCTTATTTTGGCAATGGTTTCGTTGCTGTGCGAATTCCTGATCAGCGCGAAGTAGGCAAGCGTGTCAAGCTTGAATAAAAAAGGACAGGTAACCCTGAAAAAGTTGCCTATCATTAAATCCGAATTCCAGTATTCAAGCAAATCAGTGAGGCAGTCAAAAACATAAAACGCTTTCGGCCCCGCTGATTCAATGTATTGATGGATTACTGTTGCAAAATGTTCAAAACCGGTTTTTGCATTTACCCTGACAACCTTTATCCCCTGTATATCTTTGATAAGCTGCCTGTGGATACCGAACCTGAAATAGATGATTTTTCTGTTGTCAAGCTTTGCCCGGGCAAGGTATGGCTCGACAACATTAATATAGTCATCTAAAGAGTCTACCTGGCATACGACATTATCACCGAGACGGAGCATATCAATCACCCCGTCCAGTCCGGTTATCCCTGTGCTTACCCTTTCAATCAAATCAATCACCCGCATACGGTCCCGTAATATTATGTACCGCTGGCTCCGTAGTTTGAAAGAACCCTTGCTGAGGGATCATTGACATTGCAGCCTTCCCACTCTTTGTTAGGCATCCAGAAATCTTTCACCATTTCAGCCTGCCCCGGATAGTACTTCTCAAAAAGCTGCCGGTATAAATAAGATTCCTTTGTGAAAGGCTGCGCAAACGAATACTGCTTTTTGCCTTCTTCAAACTCCTCATCCGTATACTTTTCTTCAGCATAGCGTTTAAGGCAATCAACCATCGAATGGCCCATAGCGTCGCTGAATGCCGCTTTTTCGCGGTAAAGAATAGAATAAGGAAGATAATCGCCTTCAAAGGCATGCCTGAGAAGGTATTTACCCTTATTGTAAATATTCAGCTTCTTTTCGGGATCAATTGACATGACATATTTCACAAAATCAAGATCCCCGAAAGGCACGCGCGCTTCCAGTGAATTGGATGAAATGCAACGGTCCGCTCTCAGCACATCATACATATAAATTTCACGGATTCTTTTTTGTGCTTCCTGCTGAAAAGCCTCTGCATCCGGTGCAAAATCCGTATATTTATAACCGAATATTTCGTCTGATATTTCTCCGGTCAGCAGCACACGAATATCCGTAGTCCTGTGAATTTCCTTGCAGAGCAGATACATGCCCATACTCGCTCTGACAGTAGTAATATCATATGTTCCGAGCAATGAAACGACTTCTTCGAGAGAATCAAGTATATCCTGTTCGGAAACAATAACCTCGGTATGGTCGCTGTGCAGGTAATCGGCGACTTCTTTTGCGTATTTCAGGTCGATAGCGTCACCGCTCATACCGATTGCAAATGTCCGTATGGGCTTGCCGAGCATATTCGCCGCGACAGCGCATACCAGTGAGCTGTCCAACCCTCCGCTGAGCAGGAAACCCACCGGAACATCGGAGTCAAGTCTTTTTTCTATGCCGAAAACAAGCTTGTCATGAATATTTTTGCAGATGGTTTCAAGGCTGTCATAGCAGACCTTGTCAACTTTTGAAATATCGGTGTAGCAGACAAATTTTCCGTCAGCGTAATAATGGCCCGGCGGGAAAGGCATGATCTTGTCTGTCAGCCCTACAAGGTTTTTCGCCTCACTCGCAAAAAGCATGGAGCCGTGCCGGCTTTGCCCGTAAAACAACGGCCTTATGCCGATAGGATCACGCGCCGCGATAAATGAATCTTTTTTCGAGTCATATATGATAAGCGCATATTCCGCATCAAGCATTGCAAACATATCCAGCCCGTACTCCCGGTACATAGGAAGCAGCACTTCACAGTCCGAATCACTTTTAAAAGTGTACTTTTCGGAAAGTGCCTTTTTAATGGCACGAAAACCGTATATCTCTCCGTTGCATACGAGATAATCGCCTTTCAGCGAAAACGGCTGCATACCCTCCTCGCTCAGCCCCATTATTTCAAGCCGGTGAAACCCCATGATTCCCTCGCCGGCGCCGATAACTCTTGTTGAATCAGGGCCCCTGGATATAGTACGGTCAAAGCCTTTTTTAAAATCAGAATAAGGGATATCATTCCCTGTAAAGCCAATTATTGAACACATGGGCGCATCTCCTATAAAAGATTCACCGGATTAACCCGAACTCGCATGCGGATCCGGCAGTTTTAGCGTTCCTGAAAGATACGCTAAAATGGGGTACGGAATGCGGCTTTTCTGCTCTCTTCAAAACAAAGCCGCATTCCGTTTTATGTCTTGCATATTCAGCAGTTTACACGCTGAAAAGGATATCGCTGTAAATCGGATAAGGCCAATATTTCGCGGCAACAATTGTTTCCAGTTCATCTGCCGCTTGTCTTACAAGGCACATTTTTTCAAATACGGTATCACTGAAATATTTTGCACATGCATCGGTATCTTCAACATCTTTAGAATCCAGCACAGCTGTTTCAAGGTCCGAAACATTGTTGTAAAGGCATTCGCAGAGCTTCGACAGTTTCGAGGCAAGTGCTGTCTCATAGGCTGTGGAAATTTCATCACTGAGAGATTTTTTATCCAGCGCTGACTTTGAAAGTTCGGCAGAATAAGCCACCGCGGCAGGAAGCACATCCCTTTTAACCATGCCTATCATCGTTTGAGCTTCGATTGTAAGAACTTTTATGTAATTTTCAAGCAGCAACTCGCACCGTGAGTCAACTTCTTCTTTTGTGAAAACTTTATGCTTGGCAAAAAGAGCCACATTCTTGTCCGCTTTGAACAAAGGCAGCGCGTCCGCTGTGGAATGAAGATTGTAAAGGCCGCGTTTGCAGGCTTCTTTCACCCATTCCTCCGAATAGCTGTTGCCGTTAAAGACAACCCTCTTGTGCTTGCTGTATGTCTCTTTTATCAATTCGGTAATGGCTGAATTAAGATCCTTTGCGCCTTCCAATTTATCCGCGAACTGCGCCAGGACATCTGCTACCGCGGTATTGAGCACAACATTGGTGCCCGAAACGGATGCGGCGGAGCCGAGCATGCGGAATTCGAATTTATTGCCTGTAAAAGCCATCGGAGAAGTTCTGTTTCTGTCTGTTGTATCCTTTGGAAGCTGCGGTAACACAGAAGCGCCGATTTTGATAACTTCCTTATCCTTTTTATCGTATGGTTTGCCGGTTTCGATTGATTCGAATATGGCTGTAAGTTCATCACCCAGGAAAATGGATACAATGGCGGGGGGCGCCTCATTCGCACCGAGACGATGGTCATTGCCCGCGCTTGCGACCGAAATTCTCAGCAAATCCGCATGTTCGTCAACCGCTTTGATGACAGCTGCGACGAAAAGAAGGAATTGGGCATTGTCTTCAGGCGATTTGCCGGGTTCGAGAAGATTAACGCCGGTATCGGTCGAAAGTGACCAGTTGTTGTGTTTTCCGCTGCCGTTGACGCCCGCAAACGGTTTTTCATGAAGAAGGCAAACCATATTGTGCCTTGCGGCAACTTTTTTCATGAACTCCATTGTAAGCTGGTTGTGGTCGCATGCAATATTGGTGGTGGCAAAGATCGGTGCAAGCTCATGCTGGGCAGGCGCCACCTCATTATGCTCTGTCTTGGCCATAATTCCAAGCTTCCAAAGCTCTTCGTCAAGTTCCTTCATAAAAGCGTGAACACGCGGCTTAATAATACCGAAATAGTGGTCCTCAAGCTCCTGCCCCTTCGGAGATTTAGCGCCTATCAATGTTCTGCCGCACAAAATCAAGTCCGGCCTCTTGTCATAAACGCTCTTGTCCACCAAAAAATACTCTTGTTCCGGGCCGACAGTTGTGCTGACAGCAGCGACATCGGTTTTTCCGAACAGCGCGATTATTCTTTTTGCCTGCTCGTTGATTACTTCCATCGAACGGAGCAAAGGTGTCTTTTTGTCCAGCACCTGGCCGCTGTAAGAACAGAAAGCGGTGGGGATACAGAGTACGCCGTCTTTAATAAAAGCATAGGATGTGGGGTCCCAAGCCGTATAGCCTCTCGCCTCAAAGGTTGCTCTCAATCCGCCGGAGGGAAAGGATGAAGCATCCGGTTCGCCTTTGATCAGCGCTTTGCCGGAAAACTCCATGATGATCTCATCATCCCCGGAAGGTGATATAAAGCTGTCATGTTTTTCTGCGGTGATGCCTGTCATCGGCTGGAACCAGTGTGTAAAATGAGTCGCGCCTTTTTCCACTGCCCAGTCCTTCATCGCAATAGCAACAGCGTTTGCCACATCAATATCCAGATTGGCTCCTTTTTTTATTGTCTGCTTTAGTTTGTTATATACATCCTTGGGCAGCTTTTCGCGCATAACCTTATCGCCAAAAACATTGCTTCCAAAAATACCCGGAAGATTATTCATAAAATACAATCCTTTCAAAATAAAAAATTGGACGCCACAGATACAAAATACCCGCAGCGCCATTGCTACGGTGTTATTATACTCCGCCGCTGTTTCGCTGTCAATAATATTTCAGTTAATTCAATTCACAAAAAACGAAAATCTTGAGCTTGTTTCCTGCATTTTTATGTGTATTTTTACAAAATCGGCTTCATTTCCGTGTGATTATGAATGTTCGGCTGTACAATCTTTCTTTTCCGTTGAAAGCAGACGGATATGAATTCAAAAAGCGCAAATAGTTTGATGTTTCATTTCCGGTTTTAAGGCAAGGACCCGGCCTTGTGAAAAATTGATTTTATTTAAGCCGTGTCCCAGCCCGTAAATCCGGCTGTCAAACAGTTTTCGGATTTGTGTTATTCAACATCCTGCAGCGCGTCGTAGCCTTCCTCGCCGGTGCGAACCTTGATAACATTCTCCACGTCGTAAACGAAGATCTTGCCGTCACCGATGTTGCCGGTATAAAGAACCTTCTTCGCTGTTTCAATAACCGTTCTGACCGGCACTTTGCTGACAACAATTTCGACCTCAATCTTTGGCAGAAGATTGATTTCGACCTCAACGCCGCGGTAGTGCTCGGTTTTGCCTTTCTGCACACCGCATCCCAGCACCTGGGTTACCGTCATGCCGGTTACGCCGATTTCGTTCATTGCCTCTTTCAAAGCTTCAAACTTACTCTGCTTGGTGATAATGTCAATTTTTGTCATCTTAATATCCGATGCTGTGTGAACAGGTTTTGTCACAACCTGTACGGGCACGGCATGATCAACACTGACCGGTCCCGCCGGTTTGGCTTTGGCGGATGCAATATAACCTTTAAATCTTGCAAGCTGTTTGATCGGAGCGTTGTCGTTTGAATCAAAGTCAAGCTCTGATTTTATCATTTGCTGGTCGGGATATGCCAAGGCACCCATTTCCGGTATATCAAGGCCTTCGAGTTCCAACTCCGGAGCAATCCTCAAGCCCCATACTTTGTCAAGCACTTTAAAGAAAATGTATGACACGCCGAAGCCCCATACAATAAGAACCGCTACCGCTATCAGCTGCGCGGCAAGCTGTGAAGCGTCGCCGTAGAACAAGCCTTTTACACCGCCCGCTACGCCGTTTATCCCGTCGCCGTAGGAACCGTCGGAAAACAAGCCGAGCGACACAACACCCCAGAGGCCGTTGATACAGTGCACGGATATCGCACCGACCGGGTCATCAAGCTTCAGCTTGTTTTCGACAAACGGCACCGCAACACAAACCAGAATGCCTGCAATGGCGCCGATAATAAATGCCGAAACGCTGTTGACAAACGCACAGGGAGCCGTAATGGCAACAAGGCCGGCCAGAGCGCCGTTCGCGGTCATGGACGGATCCGGTTTGCCGTATTTTTTCCACATGTAGAACATCGCCACCAGGCCGCCAATGGCGCCGGCAATCATGGTATTTGTCGCCACAACCGAAAGCCTGAAATCGGAAGCGTTCAGCGTTGAGCCCGCGTTGAAAGCAAACCAACAGAAGAACAGAATAATGGTTCCTATGATAGCCATCGGGATATTGTGGCCGGGGAACGCCCTCGCTTTACCGTTCTTTTTAAACTTGCCGATGCGCGGCCCTATAACAATGGCCCCGGCCAAGGCGAGCATACCGCCCATCGAGTGAACAACCGCGGAACCGGCAAAATCAACAACGCCGTGGCCCAACCCGAAGTTTTTCCCTAATGTCGCCAGCCAGCCGCCGCCCCATACCCAGTTGCCAAAGAGCGGATACAGAAACATGGAAATAAAGAAGGAAGTAATAACAACAGCAGAATATTTTACTCTTTCTGCTATGGCACCCGTGGGTATGGTAACGGTTGTATCCATGAACACCATTTGGAAGAAGAACAGCGCATAAATGCCCGGATCATAAACACCGCTGCCGGTCAGGAAGAATCCTTTCAGCCCCATAATTCCTCCCAGCCCGGGTATTGAAAGCATAGCGTTGAGAGCGGAACCGCCGGAGCCCAACCCTGCGGCACCTCCGGAGCCGCCGAACTGAAGGGCAAAGCCAACGAGCAAATAACCGATTGCGCCGACAAGGAAAACCATAAAGTTCATCGTTATCGTATGCGCCGCATTTTTACCGCGGCAAAAACCCGTTTCAACCATGGCAAATCCGCATTGGAAAAAGAATACCATAAATCCGGTGATCATAACCCAGGTGTAGTTTGCCCCGAAATATGCCTTGTTTGCCGTCGTCGCGACATCCGTCAGCGTTTCGCTGCCTGTCGGCGTCACATATGATGAACCTGTCGGATCTCCGGAAGCGGCACATACGGAAATAACCGCAAATGATGTTAAAATACCGAGAATAACAAGAACACTGACTATTTTCACTAACTTTTTCATAAATCCACCTCATTTTTAATATTTGATTTATTTGCTTCTCGGCTGAAGCTGTCGCGGAGA
>CAYOAW010000039.1:0-16607 GCA_964402095.1 uncultured Eubacteriales bacterium
AAGTTCTCCGCTTCCTTGCCTTCTCTGATTTTTTCCGAAAGCGATTGGATTTCAATCAGTTTGAAATATTTTCCCTCTAATGCCATCAGTTCGTCATGCGAACCGAATTCGATGATTTCACCTTTATCAACGACAATGATTTTGTTTGCTTTGCGCAGCGTGGAAAGCCTGTGCGCAATCATCAGGGTTGTCCGGCCTCTGATAAGCCTTTCAATAGCCTGCTGGATAAGATGTTCGGTTTCGGAGTCAACGGCTGCAGTTGCTTCATCAAATATCAGCAGGCTTGGATTTTTTAGTACTGCCCGCGCGATAGATATTCGCTGCTTTTCCCCCCCGGAAAGGCCGACTCCGCGTTCGCCGAGCATGGTGTCGTAAGCGTCCGGCATGCGGGCGATGAAAGAATGGGCATTGGCGACATCCGCCGCATGAATGACCTGCTCCACATCCGCGTCGGGGTCGCTGTATGATATGTTGCGGAAGACGGTGTCCTTGAACATCATCGGCTCCTGCTGCACATAGCCGATTCTGCTGCGGAAAGAAGTCAGGTCAATATCTTTAATATTGATATCGTCAACAAGAATGTCGCCTTCGTAATTGTCATAAAATCTCATAAGCAGGTTAACCAGTGTACTTTTGCCGGAGCCGGTTGTACCGACAATGCCGACAATATCTCCCGGCTCGATAACAAAATTGATATTATTCAGTGTTTTCTTAATTCTGTCAAAAGAGAAGTTGACATTTCTGAATTCGATTTTTCCCTTTAAACGGCTTACTTTGTTGCCTGCCCCGAAATTTTGCTCGGGCTCGGCATCGATGATATCCAAAATCCGTTCGGCAGAAGTCAAAGCGCTTTGATACGTATCGTTAAGGGTCGCGAAAAAGTTAATCGGCCCGTAAAACATACTTGTATAGGAAATGAAGGAAACAAGCAAGCCGACTGAAATTTTATCCGGAGCGGTTATAACCCAATAGCCGCCCATTCCCCAAATCAACAGGGAACCGCAGGTAACAAAAAAAGTAACGGTAGAAGGGAATACATTGGACAGCACAGCTGCCTTTTTGTCCTGGCTGAGCCATTTATCGTTGTATGCTTCAAATTTATCCGCTGCCCTTTGCTCACCCGTAAAAGATTTGATTACTCTGATTCCGGGCAGCGTGTCGGATAAAATGGAGCTTACCGCTGCCCATCTGCGCCAAATTTTACGGTATATAGGAGCGATCTTTTTACCGAAAAACCGGGCGCCGATGACTACCAGCGGCACAGGCGTAAGCGACAGCAGGGTCAGCTTCCAATTTAATACGAACATAATGACAATGATGCCGATCATTAAGAAAAACTGGATAACCGCATCCTGTGAAATTCTGAGCATGAAGGATTGCAGCGTGGCGGTATCTCCGCTGACTCTGGAAATAACGGATCCTGTGCTTGTTTTGTCATAAAAACTCAGCGGGAGGTACTGCGCCTTTTCATAAATGTCATTTCTAAGGGAGGAGACAATTCTGTCCCCTGTTATGCGCATAAAATAGCCCCTGACCGCACCTATGGAGTGTTGGGCAAAATAAATACCAAGCAGTGAAAAAACCAGGAATAAAAGTCCACGCAAATTTTTCTGTGGGATTATACTGTCAACCAACAGCTTTGTGATATAAGGCGGGGCAAGCGCCATTGCGGTGGTGATAATGGAAAGCCCGAGGCAAAGGAGCATGGTCTTTAATTCCGGACGAATATATTTTGCCAGTTTTTTGGCAAGTTTTCCCTTTGAAGCGCAGTTGATGCATTCGGCGCCCTGCCGGCTTAATACCCGCCCGCATTTTGGGCAAACGGATTTTTTCTTTTCAAATGTCGCTTTAACAATCTCGAACTCATTCGCGGGGTCCGCGCCCTTTGCGATGTTTTCGGTGAACATAGCAGCGGCATCGGCCAGCGAAGCGATGGAATAAGTGAAGCGGAAGATATCAAGCTGCCTGCCGTTTCTTTTCACTTTAAGAATAGCGTTGCCGTACATGCGTTTGACGCTTGATTCTTCAACCTCGCTGTGCGCAACGGTGAAAACACCGTCCTTGTGCCGCTCGTCAAACACGATCAGGCGTTTATCCGTTATAATAAGCGCTGAGCTTGCGTATTTGCCCGCAAGATTTAAATCACCGACGATAGAAAACATGGCGGTTTCTTCATTGACCAGCAGCTTATCGGCTTTTTCCCTGAAAACTTGAGATAAAGGAACATTTGTCAGGATATTGTCGGGAAACATTTCATCACCTCTTTATGAAAAGGAGAGCTTCAAAATCAAACTCAGTTACCTTAGTTTTATTTTGAAACTCTCCATGAACGAAAGATTGTTTTATTACGCCACCGTTATACCACAATGAAAAGAAAGTCGCAACCCTTATCTTCAAATTCTTTTGATAATTGTGTAATTTCGTTGCTTGGTCCAAAAATATTCGCATATTAATAGTATTTTAGGGCAATTTTTTGCATGAGGGCGAATATTATCCGCCCTCACCGCAGTTCCACAATCGAAACCCCTTGTTCACCTTCACCGTAGACACCCAGCCGGTATGATTTTACATAACGGCAGTCTTTTAAATATTGCTGTACGGCCTTTCGCAGGGCGCCGGTGCCTTTGCCGTGTACAATGGTGAACTCCGACAGGCCTGTGCGAAGGGAAGCATCTATAAAACGGTCAAGTTCAACGAGGCATTCTTCCACCGTCATACCCCTTAAATCAAGCCGGGTGTTGGCTGCCATGGTCATCCTGCTTTCCATCCCGTTTCTGCCGCGCGCCGGAGCGGTTCCTTTTTTTGACTGCTGATGCTCGACAAGGCGAAGGCGCTGCAGCTTGACTCTGGTTTTGGCGGTGCCTGCCTGCACCTCGACGTTGCCGTTTTTGTCGGGCAGGGAAAGCACGGTGGCCTCTTTCCCGATATCAGCGACAACAACCGTATCGCCGGCTTTCAGCGGGCGCGGCAATATATATTCGCCTCCGATGTCGGCGTATTCGACAACCGGGTCCGACGCCGCGTCAATGGACTCCACACCGTGTTTCACTGCCGCCCGTGCGCGGCGCGCCAATTCATCCGTGTTGTTTGTTTTGTCTTTTTCCTTGCGCAGCTTGTCAAGCTCCGCTAAAAGGGCATAGGCTTCCCGTTTTGCCTGTTCGGTGATTTTTGCTGCCTGCGCTTTCGCTTTTTCAAGTTCTTTCTCCCGAAGTGTCTGTATTTCGCCTTTGGAAGCCTCTGCTTCATTTAAAGCTGTCTGAGCCTGCATGGAAAGGGAGCGGGCATATTCATGCTCCTGCTCCATTTGGCGGCGGCTGAATTCAAGTTTGTCAACAACATCTTCAAAACGCAGACTTTCGCTGGAAACAAGCTCCCTTGCCCTGTCAACCACTTCCGACGGCATTCCCAGGCGTTCCGATATCGCGAAGGCGTTTGACCGTCCGGGCACACCTATTAAAAGCCTGTAGGTAGGACGCAAAGTGGAAACATCAAATTCGCAGCAGCCGTTTTCAACCCGGGGTGTTTGCAGTGCGTACGCTTTCAGTTCCGCGTAGTGTGTTGTGGCGGCAATTTTCGCGCCCTTAAAGTGCAGCGCTTCCAGAATGGACATTGCCAGGGCCGCACCCTCAACCGGGTCGGTGCCCGCGCCGAGTTCGTCAATCAAAACAAGGCTGCGGCTGTCGGCTCTTTTCATAATATCAATGATGTTTTTCATATGCCCGGAAAATGTGGAAAGTGATTGCTCTATGCTCTGTTCGTCGCCGATATCCGCAAGTATTTCGTTAAAGACAGAAATTTTGCTTCTGTCTCCTGCAGGGATCATCAGCCCGCACATGGCCATGAGCGATATTAAGCCGATTGTTTTAATCGAAACGGTTTTGCCTCCCGTATTCGGGCCGGTGATAACAAGCGTGTCAAAATCCCTGCCGAGAACAATATCCACAGGGACAACAGCCTTTGGGTCAATAAGCGGATGCCGTGCCGCACGCAGATTGATTTCACCCTCGTCATTCAGTTCGGGAACGCTTGCCTTGATACTGTATGCGTAATTGGCTTTGGCAAAAATTACATTAAGTTCAACGGCGCATTCATAGCTTGATTTGACACTTTGCGCAAAACTCCCCGCCATTGCCGAAAGCTCCGCAAGGATGCGCTCCATTTCATCACGCTCGCTGCTTTTGAGGACTTTTATTTCATTATTGGCTTCAACAACCGGCATCGGTTCTATAAAAACGGTGGCTCCGCTTGAGGAAGTGTCATGCACAAGTCCGGGGATTTCGTTGCGGTATTCGTTTTTAACCGGTACAACATACCGGCCGTTTCGCATGGTGATGATGTTTTCCTGAAGATATTTCGAATAGGTTTGCGAGCGGGAATATTTTTCAAGCTGTTCGCGGACTTTTGACTCCTGTATACGGATTTTTCGGCGGATATCATACAGCAGAGGGGAGGCGTTATCCGCCATTTCATCCTCGGAAAGGATAGCGTTGTTAATGGCGTCCTCTAAAAACTTGTTTGGAGCGAGCGCGCCGAAATACAGATCCAAAACACTTTCTACTCCGCTGTTTGTGCTTCGCCATTGGACCAGCCCGCGTATGATGCGAAGGTTGGACGCTACATCGAGAAGTTCTTTCATGCTGAGTACACTGCCGGCATCGGCACGGCTTAACGCGTTGTTGACATTTTTCAGCCCGCCGAAGGAAGGCCCGCCGAAACGGGCAAGCAGCATATGCGCTTCGCCGGTTTGTTTTAAACCTGCCCGGGCGAGATTCAGGTCGCTGCGGGGTTCCAGGTTCAATGCTTCCAACCTCGCGTCGTCACAAGCGGTAAAATCGGCAAGTCGCTCGAGGATTTTATCGAGTTCAAGCGCTTTGAAATGCCGGTTGTTTTGAACAGTCATAAAATTTCTCCCGTAAAAGATGAAACAATCAATGCAAGGCCAATGAATTGAAAAATTCCAAAGTTTTAAACTTTCTCTGCACATGTGTTATGAGGTAGCTTTCCGTGATTTTTGAAAGCGTGTTCAAGCTGTCGTCAGCAAGTGTAAAGGCATACAGCTTTACAAAATCCGAGTAGCAGATATGCCGCATTGCGGTCAATACTCCCATACCGGCCGGTTTGCCTTGAATATTGCAGTCCGAACAGAAGATCTGGCCGTTTTCCTGATCAAAATACATGAAAGCATCTTCAAATTTTCCGCAGCCTGCGCAGGCTGTCAAATCGGGCAAATAACCTGAAATACACAGCATACGCAGTTCGGTTACAGCTTTCAGCATCAGCTGCGGGCGGGTGCCGTTTGCCAAAAAATGCAGGGAGTTCAGCATCAGCTTCAGGTAATCCTCCGCTTCTTCCGCTTCGGGCGCAAGTTCGCCGGCCAACTCGCAAAAATACTGCGCAAGCGCAAGTTTTTCAATATCATCTCTCAGCTTAAAAAAAACTTCAATGCTTTGCGCGTCATCAATAATAAAGTTTTCTTTGCTCTTGTAAATTGAAAAACGGGAGTAGCTCAAAAGCTGTGTAGCGCACTGCGAACGGCTTTTTATCTTTTTGGCACCGTTCGCAAATGCCCGGACAATACCCAAGTCCTTTGTAAGCACTGTTACAATACGGTCATTCTCGCCGGTTGATGTTTCTTTTATTACCAGTCCGTCGGTGTTTATCTGCATGTTATAACCTCCGGGGCCTAAACCGGACCGCTGTATGCGCCCTGCAATCCGCCTGCCGTGTTTACATCAGGCAAATTGCGGACAGTCTATGGACGCTCCTGCAGTTCGTTCTTCTGACTGCCGATATTAATCCAGCCCGAAGTTATGGATAAGGCCTTCGCGGTTTCGCCAATCCTCTTTGACCTTTACCCAGCAATGCAGATTTACTCTGCATTGGAAAAACTTTTCCATATCTTCTCTCGCACGGGTGGAAACTCTTTTAAGCATCCCGCCGTTTTTACCGATAATGATGCCTTTATGGCTTTCTTTTTCACAAAAGACGACGGCATCTATATCCAGCAAATCCGTACCTTCGCGCTCCTGCATTTTTTCTATATTCACGGCTATGCCGTGCGGTATTTCCTTGTCAAGCAGCCGTAAAAGTTTTTCACGGATAATCTCGGCGGCAAGAACTCTTTCGGGCTGATCCGTCAGGGTGTCCTCCGGGAAGAAAAAATCAGAAGGCTGGGCAAGTTTATTAAGCTCTGCTTCAAGCGCATCCATATTATCGCCCTTTAAAGCGGAAACCGGAACGACCGCTTCAAAATTATAAAGGGACGAAAATTTAACTATCCGTTCAATGAGGGCGTCCCTGTGCAGCAGCGTATCAATTTTATTGATTGCTAAAATTACAGGCAATCCCTGAGATTTGAATTTCTCAAGCAATTCGGTTTCTGCTGTTCGAAGATCCCCTTCGGGCTCAACAACAAACAGGCAGGCATCGACACCCGAGATACTGTCTCCGACGGCTTTCACCATTTTTTCGCCCAGCTTGGTGCGGGGGCGGTGAAAACCGGGTGTATCGGTAAAAACAAGCTGAATGTCGTTTTTTGTCAGAACACCCATAATTTTTGTGCGCGTTGTCTGCGGTTTCTCCGAAACGATAGCAACTTTTTGCCCTAAAAGACGGTTGAGGATAGAGGATTTACCGACATTCGGGCAGCCTACTATGGCGATAAAAGCGGTTTTTGTCATTTCTTTGCTCCTTTGGTTGTCGCATTACCGTGCTTTTTTCCGGTCAAAAAATCCCGGATTGCCAAAGGCCCGGCAAGAATATAAACGGCGCTTGCAGCCAAGCTGGCAATAAGGCATAAAAGCATCAGCGTATTTTCGTAATAATAGTCATACAGTTTGGCGAACGCTTCCGGCTGCCAAAGCAGCGCGACACCGATGGCAACAGCAAATACGGCGCTCACAAGCACACCTGCCGCGGCGGTATCTTTTGCGATTTTTGCCATTTTATTATATTTTTTTTCAACAAGGTTGATTGTTGTTTCGACAGCTGTATTGATCAGTTCACCCATCATGACAATAGCGTTTGCGATGAAAATTACAGCGAATTCCAACCTGCTGAGTTCGAAAAAATCGTAGAACAAGAGGTAAGAATACATATAAAGAGAGAACGCAAGATGAATTCTCATATTGCGCTCATTATGCAAGCAATAAATCAATCCTTGCCAGGCGTATACAAAACTTTTCGCCAGGGCTTTCATACTTCGTCATCCATATAATAGCTCCCGTTTCTTTTTAAACCGAGCTGTGTAAGCGCTGTTTCCTCTTTTTCCCTCATACGGACAAGTTCCAAACCGCCGCCCTCATGATCATAACCGAGAAGGTGCAGCATGGAATGAACAGTTAAATAACCGATTTCCCTTTGAAGCGTATGCCCGTAACGGTCTGCCTGCTCAACGGCATGCGGCATAGAGATAACAATATCCCCAAGCAGCTGTGCGCCGGTATCATTATTGAGGTCATAAACGCCGTCAATACCCAAGGGAAAAGAAAGCACATCGGTGCTTGCGTCTTTACCGCGGTATTTCAGGTTCAGGCGCCGTATCTCATCATCATCGACCAGACGGACACTTACCTCCGCTGCCCCGCTGAAGTCTTCATTGACAAGCACCGCTGTGCAGCAGCGCCGGACAAGCATACGCACACCTGTTGGGACTTTAACTTCCTTTTGGTCATTTGTAATAACAACCCTGACTTTTTCTATCATTTTCTTTTTTTAGCCTCCTCGTTCTTTTCGTAAGCCTTTACAATATCCTGAACCAATTTATGCCGGACAACATCTTTTTCCGACATACGGATAGTAGAAATACCTTCAATGCCTTTTAATATTTTAACGGCGTCAACAAGGCCGGAACGCTTGCCGTCAGGCAGGTCGATTTGGGTTATATCTCCGGTTACAACCATCCTTGAGTTAAATCCGAGACGGGTCAGAAACATTTTCATCTGTTCGGCGGTAGTGTTCTGGGCTTCATCAAGGATAATATAACTGTCGTCCAAGGTGCGCCCGCGCATGTAAGCCAGGGGTGCTACCTCGATGTTCCCGCGTTCTTGCTGTTTTTGAAAATTCTCAGCGCCGAGCATTTCAAACAAAGCATCATAGAGCGGGCGAAGATAGGGATCGACTTTCTGCTGCAAATCTCCCGGAAGGAAACCGAGTTTTTCGCCGGCTTCAACAGCAGGCCTTGTCAAAATAATACGGTTAACTTCTTTGCCGCGCAAAGCGGTGACGGCCATCGCGACCGCAAGATAGGTTTTACCCGTACCGGCGGGCCCGATGCTTAAAACAATGGTGTTTTCCTTCATGGCCTCAATATATTTTTTCTGGCCGAGTGTTTTTGCTTTTACGGGACGGCCGCGGGAAGTGACGCATACGCAGTCCGCTGTCATCTCGGAAAGTTTGTCCTCATTGTTTTCATTCACCAGAGAGAGCACATACCGTACATTCAGGTCACTGAGCGTTTCTCCCCGGTTGATAAGCAGGAGCAGCCCGTTAACCGCACGGATTCCCTTTGATACATTTTCTTCCTCGCCGGTAATTTTAATTTCAGAGCCGCGGCAGAGAACGGAAACATCAAACTCGTTTTCAATCAATTTGATGTTTTCATCAAAACTGCCGAAAAGACTTACGGCTTCTTCCATGCGGTCAACATTAATAATTTGTTCGTACATATACACACGCCTTTTGTCCGGTGACATAAAATTTTGTTAGATTATACCATAATATTTGAGAATTGTCATCTTTAAAATAAGTATATTTGATAAAAATTCACAATTCAAAGGCCGATAATACAAAAAACCGAATATTCGCAGCAGGATTGACCGCGAATACCCGGTTTGCTTATCATTTTCACAGAAAAAGTTAACAGATAACAAAAGGAATTCGTTTGCGCGGAAATCCGAAGAGATAAGGTATTTATTTGTTTATGGTTTTTATATAATCAAGGACGAAATTAGCCATTTGCAAATCATATGGGGTAGTGATTTTAAAGTTGTAGAACTCACCCTTCACAATATGAATGGGTATGCCTTGGACAAAACAGACTTTTGTGGTTTCTGTAAGATTTGCCCTTGTTTGCGGGTCAAGGTTGTCGAAGGCGTTCAGCAAATCTTTGATATTGAAACCTTGAGGACTTTGCCCGGCGAAAAGTTCAGAACGGGTAGGTATGCCGGAAATACTTTTTCCGTTTTCGGAACTTACGATGGTATCGTTGACGGGTATTACTGTGTTGCATGCGCTGCAAAACTGCATTTCGGCTATCACATCGTTTATAATTCTCCGGGTTACAAAAGGACGAACAGCGTCATGAATCAGAACAACATCATTATCCGCGATTTTGTTGTTGCCGCAAATCCCTTTCATGATATTAAGAAGAGTGCCTTCGCGGTCGGCTCCGCCTTCGCAGAGTTTGATCCGCCGGTCACCGCCGAAGTATTCCTCAATTTGCTCTTTTGCAAGGCTATACCAGTCTCCGTTGGAGCCAATCCAAATTTGCTTGATTCTGCTGTCTTTTAAGAATGTACGGATACAGTGGACAAATACCGGCGCATCCCCAAGCATAAGAAACTGTTTGGGAACGGGGGAATTCATTCTGGAACCGGAACCGCCCGCAAGCACGGCACAGTAAATATTCGGATCAGGCATTTTTGTACTCCTTACATTAAAACGATTTTCCCTTTGCCGCGGCCGGCTTTAAAAGAAACTTGGGTATGCGGATACTTTGCAAAGCATCAAACGGTATCGCGAAAATTTTAAGCGACAGGATAAAGGTAACGGCCAGTGCAATGAGCCCGATAGAAAATCTTCCCCAAAAAGTCGGTTCAAACGGTTTCCACCAGCCATATTCCGTATACGCGAGGTAAAGGAAACGGTGAAGAATATATACCTGAAGAGTACGGGCGCCGAGTTTTGTGTAAATAGTTTTGCATCTCGGAGTTAATGATATAAATGAAATCACCAGACCGGCTGCAAAAAAGTAAAAAATAGCTCTTGCAATCCAACGGGCAAAAACGGGAAGGTCGAATATGGAATCAATTGAACCGTAAGAGCGGTTACAGGTAATAACAGCCGTTTCGATATGATCAATAAAAACAAAGCACAGAACAGCAGATAACAGGATAAAGGCTATTCCGGCAAGCCTGACTTTTGTACTGAAAAGTTTCCTTATATTATCCTCGGTGCAATAATAACCGGCCATAAAGAACGGCAGATGTACAAACATTCTCGACAAAGAGGCAAGGTCACCGACTTTTGAATCATAGCCTATAACCAAACCGAACAAAAACGCGCCGATCAGAACATAAAGCGGATTAAATTTATCGAGTACGGGCAGTATAATGTACCATCCTATAAGGCATTGCAAAAACCAAAGCGAGGACCTTGCCTGAAAAATACTGATGGCGATATCATTTTTCAACACAACAATTTCGAACAATGTTACAGCAGCCTGTGCAGCCAAATACAAAATAATATAAGTAAAGGGGCGCTGTACTTTTATACCGTTAGCCTGGCTGATATAACTTTTTGCAAAATATCCGGAGATAAAGATGAGGCAAGGCATATGAAGCGTATTGCACATGGACCATAAAAGCATATAGATTGGATGCTCGCTTTTCAAAGGCGAAATCGCGTGCGCAAAAACGACAAAAAATATTAAAACAAATTTTGCGTTGTCGTAAAAATAAAGTCTGCCTGATTCGCTGCAATATTCACCGGCTGTAAAAAGGGGATTCTTAAGTCTTGTGGCTGATCGGGCCATCGCAATATCCTCATTTCGTTGAATTATATTTCGGGTTGTTTCCCGAGCAGCTTTTTTTCAAGTTCTTCTGTAGGGATTGCCGCGTATTTGCCCAAATCATATTCATATATATAGTGGTGGGATTTTCTCGTGGTTTCGGGAGGCATTTTCATGTAATCGCCGAAATGGCAGACAAGATAATCCTTCCAGTGGCTCATTGTCGGCAGCATGTGGCCTTCAAACTCAATATAAACCGGATCTCCCCAGTATTCTTTCGGGAACCGTTCCTGCTCATATGTGTATATGCTTGCCGGCAAACATACCCAGCTGTTCGTTTCTTCCGTACTGTATTTTGTTGCCCAGCTGTGCCAGCGCCATTTCAAAAAGCGGCGGGGAGTCAGTCTTAAAACAAAACGGTTGAAAAACAGCTTTGTGGAGGTTTTGTTGAAAGCCAGAGCGGGCAGCGGTCTTGCCTTTTCAAGCATGCAGGTTCTCCAGAACTTGCATTTCGCTTCATGCTGAAGCCTTTTAGCGGGGTCGTCAGGGCTGCCTTCGAGAGCTAAAATGTCCAGGAATATTCTTCCGTTTCTTAAACCGCTGTAAAATTTCGTGCCTCTGATTTCCACTCTGTTATGGCAATATGGCAGACAGTCTTTTTCCAGAATATATTCTTCGGGCAGTTCTGTTTGCGCGATCTTTAAAAACTTTTCATAGTCGGGCCTTGGCATGGTTATGTCAATATCATCATCCCACGGAATAAAGCCTTTGTGCCTGACAGCGCCTAAAATGGAGCCGCCCGCCAAGTAAAAACGGAGATTGTTGCGCTTACAGATTTTTTCAAACTCCAGCAGAATCTGAAATACCATTAATTGAATTTTTCTTGTATCGGCGGGGTCAACCTCACTTACTTCCCTTTGCAGCAGCCGTTTCTTGCCTTTTAAGTGGATTAATATTTTTAATTGGGTGCGAAGTTTGAACGGCCAGACAATTAATTTTAAAGGCATTTTCATTTCACGCAGAGGTTTGTTGTACTTTGTTTGGAAATCAATAGCCATACGGACAAGTTTATGACGTTTATAATTTAAAAATCTGTAATTTTCATAAAAGAAAGCTTTCAGCGCATTCAGTGTGTTCAGCGCTGCCGGCGTGAGGCCTTGAAAATCCTCAAGAGCCAATAATGATGCGTTGATATAATCAATCTCGGTAAGGCTGCGGTTGCATTGGTTGGTGTTCACGGCATTTTGAAGCACCATTTCAGCCTGCAGGCTGTCAATGAAAATATCCGGCATGCAGGAGGAAATCTCATCAAGCGGAACACCGCCGACGGCAAGTGCGGCAACCATGTCCGGTAGGATGGAATTTTTGTTTCTATATTGCTTTTCAAGTTTTGCCTTGTCAGCGCCGCCGGTAAAAGAACCTTGGTAACCGGACCAATAAGAAATCCTTGAAGCTGCTTTATTGTAATCGCTTTTACCGAGGAAACCCGCCGATTCGTATGCCGACAGCATGTCTTCAATTTTAATGCCGCATAAAACCGATGCGGCGATAATTTCCCCGCAAGGTACTTTCGAAAGAATCATTGCCTTAAAAATATCATTTAATGTCATGCCCAGCTGGACAGCCGATGCAATTTTATTTCTCACCGCAGAGCCTCTTTCAGCGCATAGCCGCAGAGCCTCGTTATATTCATTCAATGCTTCGTCAATAATATTCAGATAATTTTTTGCCAGTTCAAGCCGGTAATCGGGATGAAGAAGTTTTCTCACCTTCTCCGAATATTCAGCCCTTATCCCAATATCCATAAACTCCGCCAGCTTTTCTTCAATGGCGAAAGTGTCGGCTATGTTAAGGCAAACCGCCGGGCTGCCGTCTTCCGAATAGTCGGCGTCCCTCAGAAGAAGAGCAGGTATTCCGGCACAGATACTCTCCATAACAGTTTTCGGCATGTGCATCGGATGCGCATATGTAACCGAAACCGAAGCATCACGAAGATATCTCAGCGGTTTCAGCACACCTCTTTCAATTGTCAGGCAGTCGGATAGCTCGGAATTCGTGACGTCCGAAAGCAAATTTTCAAGAGTTTTCCCTTTTTTAATTCCGGAAAGTATGATTATATGCATGCTGGTGTCGGGAAAACGCTGGCGCAGCCTCGCAAATGCCGTGATAACCGACCTGCTGTTTTTCCCTAGATAGGTTGTATAATAAATAATTTTGCGGCCTTCAAGTTTGGATGCCGAGACCTCTTTATCAAAATAAGGAAAATAAAACGGTACGCTGACGGCATTCCTGACACCCAAAGCCTGCATAAGTTTGGCGTCCTGGTCGGATATACTGATAATACGGCCGGCATTCTTGATCATATAAAGATATTCCGAAACGGTTTTGGCGTTGCCTGCCGCAAGTGAATTAAGCGGTGACTGGTGCTGAAGCAAAATAATGCATCGCCCTAATTTTTCGGCGGCTATAAAAGACTGATAGGTCTTATCGTTGAAAGGTGAAGCGAAAACGACAGCCTTTGCAGGCAGTTTGCCGAGTACTTTATAAAACGCGGCGGAAGTTGAATAACCCTCAAGTTCCAGATAACTCAGAACAAATCGTTTTATTCCAGTATCCGTTACAAAGTCATCACCGTGAGGCGGTTCGTTTGTTATCAGGTAAACGGTGCGCCCAAGTTTGACAAACGCTGCCATGAGCGACGAAAGTGACTGAGCATCTGTTGAATTGCGAATATTGTTTGAATAGAAAACAATACTTTTCTCTTCCCAAAAAGAAGCACAGGCAACGTTGTTTCCGTTGCCCTCCGGCAGTGAAGGCATATTGAATCCCCTTATAAAAAAGATAGTTCAAAAATAAATATTTGTAATTGTAACATACAAAAAAACAAAAATCAAGAAAACGGCAGGCCTTTTACTCGGGCAACCGGTCATCCGGCTTCTCTTTCAAGATTTCCGCCAAGGATATTGGCTTTTGCCGTATCGGTGATAGGCAATGATTTTATTCTGTTTATTGCGCTGTTGATTATTTCCGCGTTTTTAAAAGGAAAATCCAAGCCGAAGATGCTTTTATCTTCTCCGGTTTGCAAAATAACGGCTGTAAGCTGTTCGTCGGTCAAGCTCCAAGCGCCTCCGTCGGCTTCTATACTTGTCCAGCCTGCAAAGACACGGGGCTGGCGTCCGCCGCGTTTATTGTTGGCAATCACAGCAAGAGCTTCGTTAAAAAAACTGTACCCGCCGATATGCTCCATGCTAAACCTAAGCTCCGGAAAATTATAAGCGACCTCATCGTATAAAATAGGTTGGTTGTCCTTGAGGCGTGACCAGTGCAATCCTGTATGAAAAGAAATGAAAAGGTTGAGCCGTTCTGCACGCTCATATACCTTGTTGGCACGGTCTTCGTTAATTGCGAAGTTTTGCGCAGGCGGGTGCAGCTTCAACCCTTTGAAACCGAGGGACGCAATTAACTCAACCTGGTACGCCGGATCACCGCCTTCAAAGTCAATCGTTCCGAAGCCGGTAAGTGCCGGTTCGTGCTTGATTTCTTTGCTCAGCCATATATTATGGTTCACATTCGTGTCGAATTCCCTGAATTTATCAGGGAAAGGCGCGAAAGCCACGCACCTGTCTATACCGCATGTATCCATCAGGCGCTTTAAAGCTCTGACATCACCGTTTTCTCTTAATGACGACGGGTAAATATGCGCATGGTTCGCAAAAATCATTGCTTTACTCCTCTTATTATGCTAATCACACATAGTAACAAGGCAACGGCCTGTTTCAAGCATAAATTTGGATGCAGCAACAGCCATTTCTTTCGGAAATCCTCTAAGAAAATTATCCGCTTCAAAAGTAAACTCTCCGGTATAATCAATTTCTTTCAGCGCCGCCATAATCTCCTGCCAGTTGAGGCTTTGTGTGAACGGTAAGGTGTGAAGGTCACGGAGATGATTATTATCATGAATATGCAGCGATTTGAGCCGGTTATGCCCGAGCGTTTTTATCATGTTTTGCGCTGTTTCTCCGACAAGGCCCGCATGGCCGACATCAAGACAGGCGGTAAACCAGCGCGGATCAAGCTCATCAAGGTATTCGCAAAAATCTTTGCCCGTACTGCAGACGTTTGAAATGATTTGACCGTTATTCTGGTTGCTGCCGAACATATTTTCAAGCGCTATTATCACATGGTATTCTTTACAAACCGGTAAAAGGCTGTTATAAAATTCAAGGTTGAACTCTTTTTGATTTTCGCGCAATGCTGAGGGATGGACAATAACATATTTCGCGCCGATAATTGAAGTGACAATAATTGAACGGATAATCAGCGGGACTATTTTTTCATTGTATTCCTCGTCATTAACTTTGTGGGACGGAAAAGGGGCATGGGACTGGTTAAAGAAAATTCCGCTTTCATCAGCGATATGCTTCAGTTCGCGGGCATAATCTTCAAAACCGTCACCGTAAAGAGGAGACTCGGGTTTACCTATCCCGAACATAGAATAATCTACGCAGTCATAACCTATCTCGGCTAAAAGTTTAACCGCTTCTATATCGCCGAACAGATTGCTCATGACACAAGTTTGTGTTGAAATCTTCATTTGGTAATCCTCCGAGATTAATTTTTCTTGTTTATTCTAACACAAAGGAGATACCCTTTCAAGCTCAGATCATATTAGTTATGCGTTTATTCTCACGGTATGCTATTGCAACAATAAAGTTATGAAGGTATAATTTTGCTGATATAACGAAATGGCCGGCGTTGTTTTCCGGGGAAACCGCTGATACAGCTTGGATCCCCGGTTATATCAACAGCGTCTGTGACGGGAATTCATCATAAACGGAGGGCTGTCTGTGCGAATACTGGTGGTATCTGATTCCCATGGCGATGTGTTTGGCCTGCGCTGCGCTATAGAGGCTCAACCAAAAGCCTCAGTATTAATTCATTTAGGTGACGGCGAGCGTGATATGGATGCCGTTTCGGGCGCAGCAGGGAATATTAAAGTGATCCGGGTTAAAGGCAATGCGGATTACAGCCCGGATATTCCGTATAACTGTGTTGAGATTATTGAAGGAAAGCGTATTTACTGTACGCATGGACAGTGGGAAAAAGTCAAATACGGCGATTATGAACTTATTTGTGCCGCAAAAGACGCCGGGGCGGATCTTGTTTTATTCGGCCATACACATACGCCCGCAAAAGACTATATTGACGGTATTTATCTTTTTAATCCGGGCAGTATACGGGACGGCAACTACGGAGTAATCGATATTACAAAGGCCGGGATTGTATGTATTCATATGAAACTGATGTTTTAGGGAAAGAGACTTTCTTTAAAACAGAAAAGGAGAAACAGCTATGTATAAACCGAAACTCGTTCTTTTTGATTTCGGCGGGACGCTGATGATTGACGGCGAGTTTTCGCTGCACAGCGGAATGGAAAAACTGCGTTTGGCGGCGGAAAACCCCGATGCCGCCACAACCGAAGCAATGTGCGGCATGTTCCGCGAGATGAAAAACTTTGCGGATAAAATAAACACAAATGACAGCAATTGCATCATGGAAACACCGCTTTCATCAATCTTCCGCAATATTTTTGCCTGTTCAGGCCTTCAATATGCTATCAGTTTAACCGAATGCGAAATACTGTTTGACCGCTCCAATTCCACAAGAACCGCAGCGCCTTATATTGCTGAGCTTTTAACAG
Organism: uncultured Eubacteriales bacterium; assembly: GCA_964402095.1. Classification (GTDB taxonomy): domain Bacteria; phylum Bacillota; class Clostridia; order Oscillospirales; family Acutalibacteraceae; genus UBA1447. Next base: position 16,431 of record CAYOAW010000039.1, read on the forward strand.
CGCTTCACGATGCAGGAATCCGTACAGGTGTTATAAGCAACACCGTTCTTTCAGGCGAGGCGATGGCTGCTGCTGTCAGTGAGCATATCCCAAATGCCGGGATGGAGTTCATCATAACAAGCGCGGATTATATTTTCTGCAAGCCGTCTCCCTATATGTTCCTGGCGGCAGCTAAAA
>CAYOAW010000039.1:16707-18288 GCA_964402095.1 uncultured Eubacteriales bacterium
TTTGCGCAGTTGTCCGTAACGGTTATTGCGTTTGCTTCGCAAACTTTAACGCATTTCATACAGCCGATACAGCCGGTTTTGCATTGCTTTCGTGTTCTTGCGCCTTTTTCTCTGTTGGCGCACAATACGGCTGCTTTTGCCTCGTATAGCGGCATCATCCGAATGAGCCCTTTCGGGCAGGCGGCAACACAAGCCGTGCAGGCTCTGCAGGCTAACGGGTTTACACGCGCTATTTCATCACAGAGATGTATGGCGTTATAGGGGCATACTTCGACGCAATCGCCGAAGCCGATGCATCCGTAAACGCAGTCCTTGGGCCCTCCGAAAAGCTGAGTTGCCATTTTGCAGGTTTCCACACCGCTGTAAGTCAGCTTTTTGCCAGTGTTATGTGTATTGCCCTGGCAAAGCACCACAGCAGCCGACGGCAGTATTTCACCTGCCGAAAGGCCGGTCAGTTCGGCTATTTTTTTTGAAACCTCGGTACCGCCCGGAGCACATAGGACGGTGTTTGCTGTTTCGCCTTTTGACAGCGCCATAGCATAACCCGAGCAGCCGGAATATCCGCACGCGCCGCAGTTGACTCCTGCGAGAATTGCCTCGATTTCATCCGCTTTTTCATCTGCAGGCACAGCCATGATTTTTGATGCGATTGCAAGGCCCAGCCCGGCTATAAGCCCGATGGCGGAAACAATCAACACTGCCAGAACTATGGAATTCATTTATTCCGCCTCCTTTATTTATTAAAAATTCCTTCAATAAGCCCATCAAAACCGAAAAACGAAACGGATGTCAGCGAAGCTGCGATCAGCGTGATAGGAAGACCCTGAAGGAATTTTGGGATATCACAGCTTTCCATGCGTTCACGCACACCTGAAAATAAAAACATAGCCAGCATAAAGCCGACACCGGCACCGAAAGAATTAACGATTGAGCCGGAAAACGGATAAGCCAAAAAGTTTGCATCGCCGCCGTTTATTTTTTCCAGATTTAAAAATACAACACCGAGTACGGCACAGTTGGTGGTGATAAGCGGCAGATAGATGCCAAGGGCATTGTAAAGCGGTTTCATATATTTTTTAAGAACGGTTTCGACAAATTGGACAAGCGCCGCGATAACCAGTATGAATACAAGTGTCTGCAGATATTCAAGGTGGTGTTTTTCAAGAAGGTATTTGTTGATTGGGAAAGTAACGGCTGTGGACAGCACCATGACAAAGATAACAGCCATGGACATACCCATCGCAGTATTCAGCTTTTTTGACACACCCAAAAACGGGCAGATGCCGAGAAACTGGCGCAAAACGAAGTTTTCGGTCAATATCCCTGTAAAAAGAATAATCATAAACGCTTTCATCATGATGCGGTCACCTCCTTGCCATCGCTGTCTTCTCCGCTTTCAATTAATTTTATTGCGCATGAACCGGCCATGGGGCAGGAATCACAGCCGTTGAGCTCAGCCCGGGGCAAGCCTTTTCCCTCGGCTATTTTATTGGCGGCAGCCATGAGAAGACCGAAAACAAAAAATCCTCCGGGCGGTAAAATGAAAATAGCCATTGGCGTGATGGATGCCGGCAGAACGGC
>CAYOAW010000040.1:0-3980 GCA_964402095.1 uncultured Eubacteriales bacterium
TACAAAAAAATCTCAGGGTTATTTTTTGATCGTTGTTTAATTTTCAAGGTGCGCTCGTCTCCGATTTGCCAAGCCTCTCAAAAGTCTCTGCGTTGTGTGATCCCTTTGCTCTGGCTTGTTTTGCGTCTTATTGGCTCATGCCGTTCTGCAAGGCGCTCGAATATAATAACAAACGGATAACCCGTTGTCAACAACTTTTTTCATTTTTTTGTTTTAATTTTTGCTTTCCTACAACTCCGCCGGGTGTTTCCTTCGTTTTGTTGTGTCCTGCCTGCCCGGGCTGAACGCCCCTCCTGTCATTCGCGGCCGGCAGCGGAACAAAACAAAACCGCAACAATATAATTAGTATTTGCATGTGAAAGTTTTATGATGTATAATGTAATATATTTAAAATTGGGTAATGTGCCGTTTGGAGATGAATTGTTGGAAGCGTATTTAGATAACAGCGCAACTACTCCTCTTTGTGAGGAAGCGGTAGCTGCTGTTGTAAAAGCCCTTAACAGCAATTGGGGCAATCCCTCGTCTATGCATGCCAAAGGCCGGCAAGCGGAAACCTTGCTTGACCAAGCCCGCAGTGAAATCTCAAAGAAATTGGTTTGCAGTGATGAAGAAATTCACTTTACCTCCGGCGGCACGGAAGGCAATAACATCGTTATTTTCGGCGCCGCTCAAGCCAAAAAGAGGCAGGGCAACCGTATTGTGACAACCGCCATCGAACATCCAAGCGTTTACGAACCGATACGCCAGCTTGAATCCGAAGGTTTCGAGGTTGTTCGTTTGGGTGTTGACAGCAAAGGCAGAATTTCCGAAGATGAGCTTCAAAATGCAATCAACCGGAACACCATTCTTGTCAGCATCATGGCTGTCAACAACGAGGTCGGCACCATCCAACCCGTCGAAACAGCCGGGAAAGCTGTTAAAGCCGTCAAAGCACCCGCACTTGTTCATTGTGATGTTGTGCAGGCTTTCGGTAAAATTCCGTTAAAACCTTCCGCGATGGGGGTTGACATTCTGACCTTAAGTTCGCACAAGGTCCATGGCCCTAAAGGTGCCGGAGCAATTTATGTTAAAAAAGGCGTAAGGCTTGTTCCGCGTACATACGGCGGCACACAGGAAGGAAAATTCAGGCCAGGAACCCAGCCAATGCCGGCGATTGCAGGGTTCGGCGCGGCGGTTAAGGCACTGCCGGATATATCCGCCGAACTTGAAAGCATCGCATTTATCCGGGATTACTTTGTTCGCGAGCTTAATTCTCTTGATAACATCGTTATAAATTCTCCGCCCGACGCCCTGCCGTTTGTCATCAATATTTCCGTTTTAGGCGTGCTTTCCGACCATATGCTCAACTTTCTTTCCGAACGGGGGGTCTATGTTTCCAGCGGTTCGGCATGCGCCAAGGGCCAGCAAAGCAGAGTACTGAAAGAAATGGGGCTTCCGGAAGACAGGATGAAAAGTCCTTTGCGGATCAGCTTTTCAAGATTCACAACAAAAGAGCATATCGATATGCTCCTTGAAGGCCTCTCGGAAGGTCAAAAAAAGTTTTTAAGAAGATAAATAGGAATTGGAGAAACAAAGCATTTGTTAAAAGAAATTATTTTGTTAAAAAACGGCGAACTTGCCTTAAAAGGACTTAATCGGCACACTTTTGAAGATATTTTAATAAAAAATATGCGCCGCCGTCTTTCCGATTTGGGGCAATTCCGATTTTCAATATCCCAATCCACCATTATGGCCGAACCAATGGATGAAGGCATTGATTTGGATGAGGCGGCCGACCGGCTTACCAGGGTTTTCGGGTTTGCGGGGCTTTCACGTGCTGCGGCTGTAGAAAAAGAAATGGATGTTATTCTTGCTGCCGCCGGCGACTATCTTTCCGCTCAGCTTCTTGCCGCGCAAAGTTTTAAAGTAGATGCCAAGCGTTCGGATAAAAAGTTTCCTTTCACATCTCCTCAAATTTGCAGCGAACTCGGCGGCATACTCCTTGAGCGCTATCCGCACCTGCAAGTGGATGTTCACAACCCGGAGCTGACTGTTAATGTTGAAATTCGCGATAACTTTGCCTATATTCACGGCAATCAGATAAAAGGCGCGGGCGGCATGCCGGTCGGTTCTTCGGGCAGAGCCGCATTGCTGGTTTCCGGCGGAATTGACAGCCCTGTTGCCGGATGGATGATGGCAAAGCGCGGGTTGGAACTTATTGCCGTACATTTTGCCTCACCGCCTTATACCAGCCCGAAAGCGGAGCTTAAGGTACACAGCCTTCTCAAAAAGGTCGCAAGATACAGCGGGCGAATTGTCCTGTTTGTTGTCCCCTTCACTACTGTTCAGGAGCAAATAAAGGATAATTGCCCCGAGGAACTTTTTACAATTATTATGCGCCGTTTCATGATGAAAATTGCTGAGATTATCGCTTTGCGCGAAGACTGCGGAGCACTTATCACCGGTGAAAGCGTCGGCCAGGTAGCGAGCCAGACCATGCAGGCAATCGCCTGCACAGACGCCGCAGCTTCAATTCCGGTTTTTCGACCGCTGATAGGTATGGATAAAGACGAGGTCATTATTACTTCACGTAAAATTGAAACCTTTGATATCTCAATTCAGCCATATGAAGACTGCTGCACGGTTTTCACGCCGAAACATCCCAGAACACATCCAAAACTTGATTATGTTGAAAAAGCAGAAGGTATTCTGGATTCCGATGCTTTGATAAACAGCGCTGTCAGCGGTGCCAAAGTAACCATAATCAGTTAATTTTATGCCTTGCTGAAAGGAATTGATATTTTAATGCCGGTTTGCGAAATAATTTCCGTTGGAACCGAGATTCTTCTTGGTGATATTTTGAATACAAACGCGCGTTTTTTATCGCTCGAGCTTGCCGCGCTCGGTATATCTGTTTTACGCCAAACAACAGTCGGCGACAATCCCATAAGGCTTGCTCAGGTTTTATCGGAAGCTCTGTCCCGCAGTGATGTTGTTATTATCACCGGCGGCCTGGGTCCCACAGCGGATGATATAACCAAAGAGGTTTGCAGTGATGTATTGGGCTTGGAACTTGTTATGGACGAAAACATTCTTGCGGAACTGATAGCGTTTTTCCGCAGCAGGAACTACCCAATGGCCGAAAGCAACAAGAAGCAAGCGCTTGTACCGTCGGGAGCAACAGTGTTTTTTAACAAAAACGGCACAGCACCGGGTTTCGCCTGCGAAAAAGACGGCAAATGCGTAATTATGCTCCCCGGTCCTCCCCGTGAGCTGAATCCTATGTTCATCAATGATGTAAAGCCTTTTCTCTCCAAATATTCGGGAGGCGTTATTATCTCGCATACGGTGAGGACTTTCGGCATCGGCGAAAGCGCCATGGCAGAAAAGGTTGACGATTTGCTGAATAATGATAACCCAACCGTTGCCCCTTATGCAAAAGACGGTGAAGCGTTGCTGAGAGTAACTGCCCGCGCAGACACTGCAGAGCAAGCTGAAAAATTATGTTTGCCTGTTATTGAGGATATTCTCGGGCGGCTGAACTCATATGTGTACGGAATTGATGTTGACAGTTTGCAGCAGCGTGTTGTTGAACTGTTAAAAGAGAAATCTCTTAAAGTGGCAACAGCGGAGTCCTGCACCGCCGGATATACCGCAAAACGGCTGACCGAAATTTCAGGAGCATCCGAGGTGTTTGACTGTGGTATTATATCGTATTCAAATGAGATTAAAACTAAGCTTTTAGGCGTATCTGCGGATACTCTTAAGAATTACGGCGCTGTCAGTGAACAAACCGCAGCCGAAATGGCAAAAGGAGTTCTCCTTCTCAGCGGGGCTGATATCGGAGTCGGAATTACCGGTATCGCCGGGCCTAAAAGCGATGACAGCGGCAAGCCGGCCGGGCTCAGTTACATTGCCCTTGCAGACATGAATACCGTTTCGGTGGAAAAGCTTGAAACCGGAAGGTCAAACGACAGGGAATATAACCGTTACATAACAGC
>CAYOAW010000040.1:4080-15020 GCA_964402095.1 uncultured Eubacteriales bacterium
GGATATCGGCACCCCTGCAATAACCGGCACGTCAAAACAAAAGCTTTCAGCCGCAGTTTGTATTATTTTAGCGATTATTATCATGATAAGTTTCGCAATAACTGCTCATACTTATGTTTCAGCAAAGACCTTAAAAGAAACCGCCGAAACCGAAACCACTACCGAAGACCCTGCCGCAGTAAGTACAACCGATATCTTCGCATCATTAAAGCCGAATCAAAATAATACTGTATATCCCAAAGGAATCCTTGAAAAGTACAAAAATATGTATTCGTTTAATCACGATATCGTCGGTTGGCTGAAAATTCCAAACACCTCTATTGATACTGTTGTCACACAAGACGATAACAACCGTTATTATTTGAAAACCGATTTCTACGGTAATTACACAAGATATGGCAATGCTTTTCTCGATTGCAGGAATAATGCAAAAAACTTGAATCAAAACAATATTATCTACGGCCATACAACCGAATATCCGCGGCAGCAGGTCTTCAGTGATTTAAGCAAATATAAAAACTATAGATTTTTTATTAAAAACCCGATTATTGAATACGGGACTTTATATGCGGATTATGAATGGAAAGTTTGTTCCGTATTTATCAGCACAGTAGATCCGTCAGATGATAACGGTTACTATTTTTACTATATACAGACTGATTTTGACAGTGCGGATTTCTATGGTTATTTGTTTCAAATGAAACAGTACTGCCTTTATAATACCGGAGTAGATATAAAAAGCACCGATAAACTCCTGACACTTTCCACTTGCACCTACGATAATAATTTTTCAGGAAGAGAAATAAATTCAAGGCTTGTCGTTGTTGCCCGCCTGTTGCGCAAAGGCGAGAGCAAGGAAATCGACGCCTCAAAGGTAACCGTAAATACCGATTGGCGCCGTCCGCAAGTTTGGTATAACCATTTCGGGCTTAATAATCCGTATAAAAATTATAATAATTGGGAATAACCAATATTATTGCAATAATTAATTTTAAACCGGGAGGAAACAGCGTTGCCGGAAAACAATAAAAACGGAAACAACACATCAAAATCAAACAACAGCGAAAACGGGTCGGATGACCTTCTTGATTTATCCTCAATTGATAAGCTTAGAAAAAAGTACGGTGTTTACGAGGATGAGGACAGCACGGAGAAAATTTCTCTTGCCGGCGGACTTCCGCAAGAACGCCCGTGCAGTGAAGATTTTTCGGGAATTCAGAAGCATGACAACGCCGTTCTTCAAAAAGAAAGTATTGATTCTGCCGATAACGCAGCAGCTCAAACCGACGGCAATAAATTGAATCCGGCCGGAGCGGCGTCAGCCCAAAGCGGGAATAATGCAGCAGTTTCACCTCAGGCAAAAACCAGCCGCAACAAGCATTATGACGCGTTCCCTTCTTTTCTGCATATGCCGGGTTTTGACTCGGATGACGTTTCGGCAGAAAGCATCAATGACAGCTCCGATTTACCGGAATATCCCGGGGCGGTGCAAAATACACCGATAACAGGGGCATATGAAATATCAAATCAAGAATCCGAGGATACGGCCTTTGCTCCCGAAGAAATGCCTTTAGACCCAAGCTTTTTCACCGGAAAATCAAAAAAAGCACCTGACTCGTCCGCTTTTGCAAACACTGTTCCGCCTATATCCGAAACAGACAATCTAAATAACAATAATCGCGGTGGAAAGAAGCCTGAAAGAATGGATGATACTTCCAATCAAAAGAATAAAGGTATCGGTGAAATTATACGTAAAATCGTTTTAACCGTATCCATCATTACTATGGCAGTTTGCATCGGTATTTTGGCAAACACCTATATCATTCAGCCTTATCTCAGCACACGGCAGACACAAAAAGCCGTTGATGACAAGCCGGGTACCGATACACCTAAAGACTGGGATACGGTAAAAGCCAAGTATCCCAAGATAAATTTCCCTTCCGGTATGCAGTTGGACTATGCCGAACTATATGCTCAAAACACTGACTTTGCCGGATGGCTTGAAATAGCCGGCAGCGGTATTGACTTGCCGGTTGTGCAGGGAGATAATAATAAAGTATATTTAAAAAAGACATTTTACGGTGAAAAATCAAAATACGGATGTCTTTTTATGGATTCCAACAACAACTTGAAAACTCTTGACCGAAATACCGTTATTTACGGGCATAACATGAGTTATGATGACCTCATGTTCGGGAAACTGGAAATATATAAAAAAATTGACGGGTTTAAAGCAGCTCCGCTTATAGGATTTAATACGATCTATTCAAATATGAAGTGGAAAATTTATGCTGTATTTCTGACAAACGGCGTTAAAAGCGGCGACAACGGCTATGTATTTAACTATATTTTCAAAAACTTAAACAGTGATGAAAAATTCAGTTCCTATATAAATGAACTTGACCAGCGTAAACTTTATACCACGGGCGTTGATATTAAGCCGACAGATAAAATATTAACCCTTTCCACTTGCTGCTATGACTTTGACGAAGCGAGGCTGATTGTGGTTGCCAGAATGGTTCGCAGCGGTGAGAGCGAAAATGTAGACACCGGTGCCGCTGCCGTCAATAAAAATCCGCGCTATCCTCAAGCATGGTATGACGCAAACGGCAAAACCAATCCTTACAAGAACGCCTCCAAATGGATAGCGGATTAAATCTCCCTTCCGACAGGCTGAGAAAGAAGTGATAACATGAGCAACAGAATAAGCTTGCTTGCGCTTGTTGAAAACAAATCAGCTTTAATAAGCCATGCCCAGCAGAGGATTGCTGAAAGCACTTTGTCATATTTCCCCGATGCAGGCAACTTCAAAATATATTCCGGCCAAAAAGAAATGTTTAGAGGTTTATCCGAGGCCTTTTCAAACTCCGAAGTCGTTATTGCCGCTGTTGAAAATCCGTTTTATCTTTCCTTTAAGAAATATCTTTCGCAAGCGCTCAACCTTGAAAATGAAAACAATTCGGATATTCTTGATATTATTTCAAAAAGCGAGGGAGAGGTTACCGCGTCTCTTACGCTTGCTCACGCGGTTGTGCCGAAAGGATCCGCTGTGTTTTTCTCCGAAGACGGTTTTTTCACAGGTTTCGCGAAAAAATCAGGCAAGCAGCATTTGATTGTTTTGCCGCTGGATCCCGGAAGAATTGACGGTATTCTTGATAACGGTTTTCTCTCCTATTTAAACCAAATAACCGCATCATCTCAATCAGCTGTTAAAACGTCTTGCGGCAAAGATCCCGCTAACATATCTCTGGACGTTCTCCAAACCGCAGGTTACAGCGTTGCGGTTGCTTCAACAAAGAGTGCTGTTTTTATAAAAAATCATCTCAATAATTTCCCCGGCAGTGAGAAAACTTTTATTTTTGTTCCCTGTGATGAAGAGAAATGTGCGACATCGCAAAAAGAGTATATTGCCGGTCTTGCGAAAAAAGCCAGAGAAATCAACTCCAATACACTCGGCGCGGCAATATCCAATGTTTTTACATCCGAAAAAAACGGCGGACGGATGTTTGTCTTTGTAACTGTAGCCGACAGTGTCCGTGCCAGAGTCGCAAAGGTTTTCGGAGAACCCGGAGAAACTCCGCGGCAACTTGTTCAAGCAGCAGTAGACACACTTTTTAATATGCTCGGCGATTATGCAAAATCCGGCAATTTTGAAGGTTATCCCGCTCAAGAGTCAGAAGAAAATCCCCCGTCTTCCGAAACTAAAACAAAAAAGAGCCTTGCTGTATGGATAATCCTATCAGTCATTGCCGCCTTATTGATATGCATCACGATGATATTTTTCGCCGGAAGAGCGGCAACAGCCAATAAAAATAATGCAAAAGACGCGGAAACAGAAGATATCCATATCATCTCTCAAATATCGGAAGATGCTGTTTCTTACAGTAGCAACAGCATCATTCCGGCTTACATATTAAAAAACAATATTTCCTCATCGCCGGCAGCAGCATCTCCGGGCGTTGTTACAACATCTTTTAATACAACAATCTTATCTTCCGTTTTAACTTCCGCCAGAGTTTCAGCCCCCACAACTGCCGATAAATCAAACAGCACAACAGTATCCGCTGCAAGCCACACGGTTGCGGCAACCAGTTTGCCGGTTACATCGACGAAAATTCCGGCCACAACTGCCGGACCGCCGGTCACAACAACAAAATCTCCTACCACAACAATATGTCCGCCCATTACAACCACCATACCCGTTACAACAACAAATACGCCCGTTACTACAACAGAACCCGCCATAACCCTGCCGCAAAGCACAGGCACCTTTACTTTTAAAGTCAAAGGTTATGGACATGGCGTGGGTATGAGCCAGGAAGGGGCTGTAGCTTATGCAAAAATCGGCTGGTCATATGATCAAATATTATTGCATTACTACCATCACAACCTCCTTGTCTTGGAAAACGATTCCGCAAAACCGGATTCTGTCGTCTACGGCGGCGAAAGCATACCGCTGGGAAAATATTTAGCCGGCACAACTGCAGCAGAAATCGGAGCATCAGCTCCGCTTGAAGCTTTAAAAGCGCAAGTTGTTGCTGTATATACGTACGCAAAATCAAATGGATTTCAGTTGAATTCCGGGCAGCACTCCTATCTTTCGGATTTTGATTTTGATAAAAACTCAAATGTAAAAACAGCTGTTTTATCGGTTGCGGGCAAGTACCTCGCTTACAACGGTTCTGTGGCGTCAGCGCCCTATTTTGCGGAATCGGCCGGGCAAACAGCATCCGCTTATTCGGTTTGGGGAAGTGATAAATATCCGTATCTATGCGGCGGAATTGAAAGCCCGGAGGATGTTTCCGTTACAACCGAATCATTTACTTCCGGGCAAATCAAAGACTTGGTTGCCAAATATAATAATAAAAGCATTTCCAAAAACGACATCACGCTTTCCGGCGAGCCCTCCGGATGGATTAAAATTATATCAAGCGACTCTGCAGGTTATGTCGAAAAAATAAAAGTCGGCGACCAAGTTGTCACCGGCAACACTTTCAGATACTACATATTGGAGCTTGGTATCCGCTCGCACAGCTTCACAGTCACCTACTCGGCTGATTAAACAAAACAGCAAACAGCCCCTTTCAAATCCAAGTGAATTTGAAAGGGGCTGTTTTTTTGGTTTTATCTTTCTATCAAGATTACCGAATTGGTTCCCGCAGATTTGAAAATAGCCTCCATAAGTTTCGTGGAACGTCTCATTTGGTCATGTGTAACAACAATATCGGCTTTGCCGTTAAGAGCCGCGATAACGTTTTCATAATATGCGCCCCAATCGGCTTTAACCTTCGGCAGCCGGAATTTTTTAATGGTATCATCTGTTCTGGGGGCCATGGTTTTTGTTAATCCGGCGCCTGCCTGAACAGGAACCGCGTCACGGTTTTCCCAATTGGAAACTTTAATGATTTTACCCTTAAGATTCCAGTCTTCAATCAATGCTGATCCGTTTTCGCCGAGGACATACCACCGAGGCAATTTGACAAAATTACTGGTTGTTACCTCAACATAAGCGGTTGTGTTATCATCAAATGTCAGCATTGTCCTGAATCCGTCGTCCACCTCATCCGTGGTAACATAAGTTAACTCGGCATAAACTGAAACCAGTTGCTGTTTTTCCTTCAGCATCAGCACTTGGTCAAGCAAATGCACACCCCAGTCTAAAACCATACCGCCGCCTTGAGCTTTCCTGTTGCGCCAATCACCGGGGACGCCTCTGTCTCCCTGAACTCTTGACTCAATGTTATAGACTTTGCCAAGCATATTGTCTTCAATAATCTTTTTTGCGGTAAGGTAATCTTCATCCCAGCGCCTGTTTTGATGGACAGTGAAAAGCCGGCCGTATTTTTTCGAGGCGGCTATCATCTCTTCCAATTCTTCACTGTTCAGTGCTACCGGTTTTTCACAAATAACATTTTTTCCCGCCGCTAAAGCGGCTATCACGATTTCTTTATGAAAATCATTCGGAGTTGCAACGGTAACAAGTGAAATACGCGCATCGGCTAAAAGCTCTTCTCTTGAAGCGAACGCATGAATTCCTTTTTCCTGGGCAATTTTGCATCTTTCCGGCTTAATATCATATACTCCGATAAGTTCTGCGCCCTTAATCGTTTGAATTTTTTGCGTATGCCAACCGCCCATTCCGCCGTAACCGATAACCGCCACACCGATATTTTCGCTTTTGCTCATCATTATTAATCCCCTATTAGTAAAATAATTATTTTCTCACCGTTTTGTTATACCCACCAGGCTTCTCCGACACTTTCGGTGATAAGCACACTGTTTAAAAGTGAAACCGCCTTTTTCAATCCCTCGTTCTGGCTCATCAGGCTGTCCTCGTGCTCAATACTGATAGCATAGTCATATCCGACCAAGCGCAGATTTGAGATAATATCTTTCCAATAAGCTTCGTCATTGCCGTAGCCTATTGCGCGGAAAATCCAGGAGCGGTTAATCTCATCTGTATATGTCTTTGTGTCGAGCACACCGTTAACCGCTGTATTGTATTTGTCTATTTTGGTGTCTTTCGCATGGAAATGGAAAATAGCGGGTCCAAGCTTTCTTATTACGGCAACCGGGTCCATTCCCTGCCAAATCAAATGACTCGGATCAAAATTGGCGCCTATTTCATCACCGACGGCGGCACGAAGCTTCAATAAAGTCTCGGTGTTGTAAACACAGAAACCGGGATGCATTTCCAAACCGATTTTGTCAACACCGTGCGCCTTTGAAAATTGAACCAAATCTTTCCAGTACGGGATAAGAACATCGTTCCATTGCCATTCAAGAATCTCCGTAAAATCATTCGGCCAAGGGCAGGTAACCCAGTTCGGGTACTTTGCTGCTTCAGAATCGCCCGGGCACCCGGAGAAAGTATTGATTCGGCTAATTCCCAATTTTTCCGCTAAAAGTATAGTATCCCGGATAGCTTTGTCAAAATCCGCCGCTAATGCTTTGTTGGGATGAACAGGGTTGGCGTGACAGCTGAGTGCGCTGATTTCAAGATTATATTTGGCAATCAGCGCTTTAAATTCTGCGAGCTTTGTTTCATCGTTAAGTAAAATATCCGGGTTTGCATGTGAGTTGCCGGGGTACCCGCCGCAGCCGATCTCCACCATTTCAACCCCAAAGGAACTAAAATATTTCAAAGCCTCCTCAAGGGGCAGATTCCCTAATAGGCATGTAAATACGCCAAGTTTCATAATAAACTCATTCCTTTCCGATTAAAGATTTTAGCATAGTCTGTCTGAATAAAGATAACCAGCAATCAAGGCATATCCCGCATCACTGCAGATACAGAATCATTTACAGATTTTTCTTCATGTATTCCATGCTGCGCGACGCATCGGCAAGTCCGTTCGGCGTCGGGTCATCATTTTCCAAAATTGCCCACTCAAGGCCGATCTCCTTTGAAGCTTTAATAACTGTTTCAAGGTCGCATTCGCCTTCTCCGAGTGCTTTGGGATGATGCTTTATGCCGTCCTTAAGATGAATATGAATTATCCTGTCCCGGTTTTCGTTAAGGAACTTATAATTGTCAATTCCCGCGCAAAAGCTCCAATAGGTATCGACTTCAAGATAACACGCATCTTTTAAAGCTTCTATTGGCAGAACTTTGTTTCTTAATGGCTTAAACTCACCCGAATGATTATGGAAATATACTCTCATGCCATCCTTTGCTGCTCTTTCATTGGCTTTTTTCAAGATTCTGCAAGTCTTTTCCAATTGCTTGTAGGTTCGGGTCGGCGCGCCGCCTAACCCGATATCCATGCAGCCTAATATTTTATGGAATGCCAAGGTTTCTTCAATTTTCCCGGATTCATAATTTTCGATTCCCATATGGGTGCCAACCGCTTTTAAACCAAGCTCATCAAGCCTTGCTTTTAAAACAGGCGCGGTAAGCCCGAAATAACCCGCAAATTCAACGCCGTCAAATCCGAGCTTTTTAACCTCGCCCAGAACTTTCAGCAGATCCTCACCTGTTTTTATATGGTCCCTTATACTGTAAAGTTGTATTGCTTTTTTCATTGCTTCATCTCCCAAAAATTAATTCATAATAATAGTTGCTGTAAATGATGCGGCAGCTTGGGTCAATGGATTCAATAATCATTGTATCCATGTCGCTGCTTAATCAATATAAACCGGCTTTCCTGTTTTTGCGGATTTATAAATCGCCTCTAAAATCTGAGTAACAACCAGTGCCTGTTCCGGTTTTGTTCTGACCTCTTTGTCATTTTTAACAGCATCAATCCATGCTCTGGATTCAAGGTCAGCAGGATCGGAAGAGTTGCCTTCATAAAACGCAACGCCGCCCGACTTGAAATCCGGTTTTTCGATAACTTGGCGGTTGTTCTTCACATAATTGATTCTTAACCCGTCAAACATGTCAGCACCCGCCTTGTCCCCGCAAAGCATCATTACTGCCTCTTTTGGTTCGGCTATATTAAGTGCCCAGCTTGTTTCAAGTACTATTGTGGCTCCGTTTTCCATGACTATATACCCGAAAGCCGAATCCTCAACCGTAAATTTCTCCGGATCCCAGTCACCCCATGCGTTCGCTGTCTGCGTCTGGTCACCCATTTTCTTAAATGTGTTTCCGACAACCATCTTGGGTTTATAGTTGTCCATCAGCCAAAGTGTCAAGTCAAGCGCATGCGTTCCGATATCAATCAAGGGACCTCCGCCCTGCTCATATTCATTCAGGAATACTCCCCAAGTGGGAACAGCGCGCCTGCGCAGCGCTACCGATCTCGCGTAGTAGATATCCCCCAACTCACCTTTTTCGCATACTTCTTTCAGATAAAGCGAATCTCCCCTCCAGCGCTGTTGGTAACCGATTGTCAGTTTTTTACCGGTACGCACAGATGCTTCGTACATCTTTTTTGCTTCCGCATAAGTCTTCGCCATTGGTTTTTCGCACATAACATGCTTGCCCGCCTCAAGCGCAGCAACGGTAATAAAACTGTGTGACCGGTTAGGTGTGCAGACATGCACGACATCGATACTCTCGTCCTTAAGCAACTTTTTGTAGTCTGTGTAAACCTTTGCATCGCTTGTGCCATACTTTGCGGCGGCAAGATTAGATTTTTCTTCGATGATATCGCAAAAAGCAACCATCTCAACATCATTATTCTTTGCAAGGTTTGGCATATGCTTTCCGTTTGCAATACCGCCGCAGCCGATGATTCCTACTTTGAGTTTTCTGTCCATAAAACAGTCTCCTTGCTCTTTACAGATTTTCGTGTATCGTTTATCACGCATGACAAACAACCCGTTAAACCTTATTATAGACCTTTGGGAATCTAATGCAAGGCTATTAACAGGATTTATCCGTAAAAAATCCTGCTGTATTTCAGTAATTTTTGTGTAATTTCATATTTTGATATTTTTTATTCCCGTTTGCAATAATTCAGCCCCTGCAGTTAACGGCGGAAGCGAAATTTTCTGCGTAAAAATGCAAACAATCTTAATCTGAATATCTTTTCAGTCCATATTTTTTACGGATTTTCGGGAACATAACCGCATAAAACAATATTTTAATCAGTTGCATCCCTGACAGGGCCATCAGAATAAAAGATTTCACCGTTCCCCGTTTCATCAAATCGAAAGTCTGTCCAGCCAAGCGCTTTGCCCAAAAATGCGAATTGTTGCTTTTTGAGTCGGACTTTGTCCTTATAATCATCAGGAAGAACCAGTTTACCACCACTTTAAGATCAATCGCCGGCACAGCAGAAAAATTCTTACCGAGTTTATCCAGCCATTTGAGTTTTTTCCATTCACTATAAGACTGCGGAGCTTCGATCCTGTTGTTTTTAATCAGATAATCATACAAACCGGATTTCGGTATCACACCGTAAGTTCCGGTTACTTTGACATCAGAGTTAAGCGCAAGCATATAACTGACAGTTT
The DNA here is from genome assembly GCA_964402095.1 of uncultured Eubacteriales bacterium. Classification (GTDB taxonomy): domain Bacteria; phylum Bacillota; class Clostridia; order Oscillospirales; family Acutalibacteraceae; genus UBA1447. The sequence continues at coordinate 13,987 of CAYOAW010000040.1, forward strand.
CCTTGAGTTCTTCAACGGTCTCATCCGGATAACCGACAATAAAAGAGGTTGTGGTCAGAATACCGATTTCACGGCACCAATCCACAGTGATTCCGGCTTTATCAAGGTCCAGTCTTTTTTTGATTAACTTTTGCCTTTCCTTCGAGCCGCTTTCAATTCCGAAAAGTATCCACCTGCAACCTGAATCATACATCATCTGCAGTTCTTCTCTTGTGCAGGTATCGGCCCGCATGTTGCAGCCCCAAAAAAAATCTATTCCGCTCGCCTTTAATGACGAGCAGAATAGACTAAGATAATCTCTGTTCGGGCTGATCAGGTCATCGGCAAAATATATTCCGTCAAGATCAAAATTTTCAACCAGATATTTGATTTCGCTGATAATATATTCCATCGGGCGGGGCCGCCATTCTCCTCTTGAGAAGCATGGGCTGTAACAGTATGTGCACTGCCCGGGGCATCCTTTGGAAGAGTAGATATGCAGTGTTCTTTTGCAGCTGACATTCCGGATAAAATACTTGCTTGGGTCCACAAAACTCCAGTCGATTATCGGGAAAAGCGAAAGGTCGGCAAGCTCCCGCGGCTTGGTGATTTTAATCTCACCATTTTCAATATAAGCAATTCCGTCGATTTCGCTCAGCGGCTTTCCGCAAAAGAAAGCTTCAAGCAGTTCAAGCATGGCGATTTCGCCGTCACCCATAACTACACAGTCAACACAACCTTCTTTTAGCACAATCTCGGGGACAAGCGAAGGTATCTGCCCGCCCCAAACAACAGGGATATCCTGTTCTTTTACCAAACCTGATACTTTCAGCGCATCGTTGAAACTGCCGAAAGTAAGCGAGGATATTCCGACAATATCAGGTTCAAATGAGTTGAGAATCTTTTCTATTCTGATGTTTTCGACAGATCTGTCAACTATTTTTACGGTATGCCCGTTGTTTTTCAGATGTGTCGCAATCGACAGCAAACCAAGAGGGATCACTGTCTTTTGCATAACATAATATGAGCCGGCGCTTATTAAAAGTATTTTCATA
>CAYOAW010000040.1:15120-17824 GCA_964402095.1 uncultured Eubacteriales bacterium
AAATCAAGAACTTGTCTGAACGCTTTTTTCACATAGACTCTTGATGAATTATTATCTCCGGGATACTTCCATAAAAAATTTGACAAGTAGAAATATGATGAAACTACTTTTAATTCTTTATCCGGTACTTTTGAATAATTTTTACCGAATAAATCCATCATCTTAATTTTTTCCCATTCTTTATATGAATTGGGGGCAATTATTCTTTTATTTTTTAACAGATCTTCGTATATCTCTGATTTCGGAATCGGGCCATAAAAAGACGGAATTAATAAATCAGACTTTAAATCCTTCATATATCTGACAGTTTCCTTTAACTCTTCCTCGGTTTCATCCGGATAACTGATGATAAACGAAGTGGATGTGACGATTCCTATTTCGCTGCAGGCAGCAACAGTTTCTTTTGCTTTTTGCAGATTCAGTCTTTTTTTAATGCATTTTTGTCTTTCTTCCGAACCGCTTTCAATTCCGAAATAGATCCATCTGCAACCGGAATCATACATCAGCTGAAGATTCTCTTTCGTCGGCATATCCGCACGGAACTCTCCGCCCCAAATAATCTTAACGCCGCTGTTGATAATATTATTGCACAAATCAGTCAAATAGTCATTGTTTGGGCTCAGTAAATCATCCGCAAAACATACACCATCCATACCGCAATTTTCCACAAGGTATTTTATCTCACTCAAATAATACGCCGGCGGCCTTGGCCTCCAGACACATTTTGAAAAGGTTGGATTGTAGCAATAGGTACATTGGCAAACACAGCCCTTTGACGCGTAAATGTGCAGCATCCTTTTACAGCCAACATTTTCAACAAAATACTTTTTAGGATCCACAAAACTGAAATCAATTACCGGTAAATCTTTCAGATCCGCGAATTCCCTGTCTCTGTTAGTAATAATTTTGCCGTTTTCAAGAAATGCCAAGCCGTCGATATCCCGCATCCCTGTTTTCCCGGCAATGGCGTTTATCAACTCAAGAAAAGTAATTTCGCCTTCACCCATAACAACATAATCAACGACACCGCTTTTAAGCACGATTTCAGGTGTTAAAGAAGTAATTGGCCCGCCCCACACAACCGGAATTTTTCTGTTCTTAATAAATTTGGATATTTTTACGGCATCCGAAAAACATTTAAAAGACGGCGCGGCAATCCCTGTAATATCAGGTAAAAATGCATCCATCTGTTCATTTATATTATCGTTCTCCACTGTCCTGTCGAACAACTTAACGGTATGACCATTTTCTTTGAGATATGTCGCGATTGACAATAGTCCCAAAGGTATTGCCGCTTTATGCTTAATGTGAAATGCTTCGGCGTTGATTAACAATATTTTCATATGATCACCTTGAAGTCATGCTACCTCGCTTTTCGAGTTTATATGATTATCTTGTTAATAATTTTATGTTATATCGCAATATTTGTCAACTGGTCATACTCCAGTCAGTTATCGCAATACGATTTGTTACCCTACGACAAAATACCGAAAATATTAACATATAACAAAGTTAATATTTTCGGTATTCGGCAAATGATTTACATTAATCACCAAACATTCTTCAGTCAAAACCATTATTGCAAGCCATATTTTTTTCGAATTTCGGGAAACAATTTCGCATAGAAGAATATTTGTATCAACTCTTTCGCTGCGATAATCAGCAAGCGCATCGAGTAGAAAGTACCTCTCTTGAATATATCAAGAGTCTGCAAAACCGCCCTCTTGAATATAACTCTTGATTCTTTTCCATCATCGGGATTTGGATATTTTATAAATAAATCCCACCAGGAAAAGCACGCCGATACTACTTTCAATTCTTTGTCAGGGATTCGAGAATAGTTTTTCCCCAGTTGATCCCACATTTTAAGTTTTTCCCATTGCATATATGACCGGGGAATTTCCAGCCTACCGATTTTCACCATTTTTTCATATAATTCCGATTTTGGAAGAACACCAATAAAATTCGGGTACTTTGTATTTGTATTAATTTCCAGCATATATTTGATAGTTTCTTTTAATTCTTCCTCAGTTTCATCGGGATAACCGAGTATAAACGTAGAACTAACAAAAATTCCTATTTTTCTGCAATAATTCACAACCTCTTTTGTTTTATCTAAATCGAGATTTTTCCCGATAATTTTTTGTCGCTCTTTTGAGCCGCTTTCAATACCGAAAAGTATCCATCTGCAGCCTGCCTTATACATTAACTGCAGTTCTTCCTTATTACAGGTGTCACTGCGCATGTTGCATCCCCAAACGAAATTAATATTACTTTGAATAATTTTTTCGCAAACATCTTTAACATACTCCTGATTTGGCCCAAACAAATCATCAACGAAACAAACTCCGTCCATTCCGTGATTTTCAACGAGATATTTGATTTCGCTTAAAAAATATTCAGTTGGACGAGCTCTCCAGAGATGCTTGTGGAAACAATGGTTATAACAGTAATAACATTTACATGGGCAACCTTTCGAGGCATATAAATGCAACATCTTTTTGCAGTTGATATAGCTTATAAAATATTTTTCAGGGTCTACGAAACTAAAATCCAAAACAGGCAGTTCAGCTAAATCAGCAAAAGCTCTTCCTTTGTTAACAACCGGTTCGCCATCCTCTAAAAATGCCAACCCGTTTATATCGCGCAATGGCGTTTTCTCAGAGACTGCGTTAAGAAGTTCAAGAAAAGTTGTTTCGCCTTC
>CAYOAW010000041.1:0-4223 GCA_964402095.1 uncultured Eubacteriales bacterium
CCGGACTGGATGCGTCTGGACACAGCCGCAACGATTTATCCCGGCGCGAGGAGAAAAAATTGGAATGCGGTGTACAGGATTGCAATTGTACTGAAAGAGGAAATAGATCCCATCCTTTTACAAAGGGCAGTTGATGATGTCGCGCCGAGAATTCCATCTTTTTTTGTCCGGCTGAGGGCGGGTTTGTTTTGGTATTATTTTGAGCATGTTGACGATACCGGGATTGTTGAGCAGGAAGACTACTATCCTTGCCGTCCTGTTAAGCTCTTTGAGGATGGCAGACCTTTGTTCCGTGTATTATATTATAAAAGAAGGCTGGCTCTCGAAGTGTTTCACAGTGTCGCAGACGGAGGTGCGACTTATATTGTCGCGAAAACCATTGTTGCGCGTTATCTTGAATTAAAAGGTTTTCAGATTGATAGAACAGCAGAAATATTAAATATTGATGAGCCGCCGACGGAAGAGGAATTGGAAGATTCGTTTAAAAAGCATTATGTGAAAATGAAAGGTCTCAGCAGAAAAGAAGAAAACGCATATCAATACAAAAAAGAAATTATACCGAATTTTATGAATGTTATCCACGGTATTGTTCCTGTCGCCGACTTGAAGGTTCGCGCAAAAGAATTGAATATTACAATAACCGATTATCTTGTTGCCGCGTTTTTGTATGCGCACTACCTGAACGCACCGAAACCATGCAAAAAACCGATTAAAATTTCGGTGCCGGTCAGCTTAAGGCCGATTTTCAATTCGACAACTCTCCGCAATTTTTCGCTTTATACGAACTATGGGTTCCGCCCCGATAAAAAGGAAAATTATACATTTGAGGACATTATTTCCGAAACAGCCGGCAAGCTGAAAGAAGGCACAAGCAAAGAAACGCTGCATGAAGGAATTTCCATCAATGTTAAAGACGCGACCAATTCTTTTGTGAGAGCCGTGCCGAGTATTTTAAAGCGGGGTGCCTTCAGAATCATCTTTTATTATATGGGTGAGGCGAAATTTACATCACCGCTGACCAACTTGGGTATTGTTAAGGTTCCCGAATCCATGAGAGAGCATATTGATCGTTATGAAGTTCTTCTCGGCAATTCGCCGACCGTGCATTTAACCGGAACAGTTGTTTCGGACGGAGATATGATGACGATATCTTTTACCAGCGATTATTATGAAACGGACGTTCAGCGGGATTTCTTCAGATTCCTTGCCGGACGCGGAGTAAGGGTGCGCGTTGAATGCAACCGGAAGGAAAGCTGGGCAGAAGTATGAGATGTTTAAAATGCAATGTCGATTTGGGAGAACAGTATACAGTCTGTCCGCTTTGCGCGTCCCGCGCAATTGACGAACCGCCTGTTTTGAAAGGGCTGAAAACATCCGAATATCCGGAAATCAGCGGCCTCAGACCATATTCAAAAAGACATTTGGTCCCTCACGGCAAAACATTTAACCATTATGTGTTTTTAATTGCCGTATTGTTATCGCTGCTGGCTGTTTGCCCCGGTATTTGGCTTTTCTGGAGCGCGTCTTACGCTTTTTCTGTTGCGATTCCTTCGCTGTGTATTGCAGCGGAGATTGCAATGCTGATTAAAATTTTTACCTGGCAGGCAATGCGGGTGAATGCGGTTGTTTACCTTTTGTCACTTGTTTTTATCAATACCCTCCTTGCCGCCGCAGCCGCGGTTCTTCCGCAGATGTCTGCGCTTTTTCCGTGTATTGCGATAGTTTGCGGCCTGGCGGAAATACTGCTTCTCAGAGCGGCGGAACCTAAGAATTTTAAGACAGAGATTCGGAGCAGATTCCACCGGTAATATTTTATTCCGGCATAAAAAATGAATATTTAACCTATATTTATGCAAAGAAACGAATTATCCCCCCTCATTCGAATGATTGAGAGGGGATTTTTTATTTATATAATCTAACAGAAAAGCCTGTCTTTTGAAAAGCGGAAGAAACATTTTGTAAATATCCGGAAATATACGGCAATTATTCAAAAAAAGATTGAAATAGCGCGATATTTTTTAAGAAACTACTTGATTAAATTAAATTGTTTGCTATAATTGTATTAAAAAGGGTCAATAGGATATCAAATAGGGTCTAATAGGGCAATTATAATGCTGAAATCAAAAAAGGAGGGATAAATATGCCGCGGTTCTATGGCAAAAACTGGCACAATCTGGATCAGCAAAACAGGCTGTTTATTCCTGCCAAAATGAGAGAGGGCCTTGGAGAAAGATTTATTATTTACAAGGCAGCTAACGGAGAAAAATGCCTTTTCTTGTATTCGATGGATACATGGGAACAGATGACAGACCAATTGAACAACCAGCCTCCGAGTTTGCAGCTCACCAATCAGCAAAGGTTTCTTCACTTGAACAGTGACGATGTCGGCACGGATTCCAAGGGCAGGATTACCATTAACAGCGAGTTCTGCAATTTTGCCGGTCTTGAAGGCGAAACGCTGATTATGGGCGTCGGGCAAAGGATAGAAATTTGGAGCCGCAAAGAGTATGAAGCGATGCTTGCCAAAGCCGCGGAACATATTGAATATACAAACATTGACCTGCCATTATAAGGAGCAACCATGGACTTCAAACATATTCCAGTGCTTTTTAACGAGGCAATTGATGCCTTGAACATCAAGCCGAACGGAATTTATGTTGACTGCACAGGCGGCGGCGGCGGACATTCTGCGGCGATTGCCGAAAAAATACCGGCCGGGCGCCTTATCACAATTGACCGCGACCCCCAGGCAGCCGGGATTTTACGCGAAAGGCTGCATCATTTTAACAATGTTACCGTGGTGCACGATAATTTCATCAACCTGAAAGCGATACTTGCCGAATACGCCTGTGAGCAGGTGGATGGTATACTGGCTGATTTGGGGGTAAGCTCACATCAGCTTGATACGGCGGAACGCGGCTTTTCCTATCATTACGATTCGCCGCTCGACATGAGGATGAGCCTTGACGGCACCAGTGCCGCTGATTTGGTTAACACGCTGCCGCAAAACGCATTGCAAAAAATTATTTACGATTACGGCGAAGAACGGTATGCTCCCGCAATCGCACGCGGTATTGTTCGCGCGAGAGAAATAAAGCCTGTCGAAACAACTTTTGAGCTTGTTGAGATAATTAAAGCCGCTATACCGGCAGCTGCCCGCAGGGAAGGCGGTCATCCCGCCCGCAGAACCTTTCAGGCGCTCCGTATTGAGGTGAACAGGGAACTTGACAACCTTTCGGCATCCATAGATATTATGTTCCAATCATTAAAACCCGGCGGCAGACTGGCGATTATTACTTTTCATTCCCTGGAAGACAGAATTGTTAAGAAAAGTTTTGCTTCCCTTACGGAAGGCTGTGACTGCCCGCCCCAATTTCCTGTTTGCGTATGCGGCAAGGAACCGAAGGGACGATTGCCTTTTAAGGCGAAAAAACCGTCAGATCTGCAAATAGAACAAAACCCGCGCTGCCGAAGCGCGCGGCTCAGAGCGATAGAAAAAATTTAGCGGGGGAGTTGAAATAATGGCTGACAAAACAAACACGGCTTATGACCTTTCACTTTTTGAAACCCGCCATGCTGCCGCAGTGCCAAACAGAAAAGTACCGGGAATAAAACCGGAACTGGTCAGGGAAAAAACACTCAGCCGCCATGAACAACGTGAAGAAGCAAGAAACAGAAACAGAAGTATCGCAAAAATGTGCATTATCAGTATTGTTTTGGTTTCTCTAATCGGAGCAGTCCTGCAAAGCAGGGTCGAAATCGTTAAAAACGCATCGAACCAGGCAAAGCGGGAAGCGGTTCTTGCGGCGTCAATCAGCGAAAATGTGCGGCTTAACACAAAATTAGATTCACTTGTATCCCTTGAGAATGTTGAAAAATATGCGCAAAAAGCCGGCATGAAAAAAATTGAAAGGTATCAGATCGTGTATTTGGACCCATTAAAATGCGACTCTGTTGTGAAATATTTAGGTAAACCGGTCAGATAAAATAACCGGCAATAATTTATTTTAGCTGGGGCGGGGCTTGTCCCCGCCCCTTTAACATAAGACCGTTTGCCGGGTTCTGTTTATTTGACACCTATTGATGAGATTCCGGAGGTTTGTAATGGCTGTAAAGTCAGCAAGGCAAAAATTACTTATGCGTTCCGTTTTTGTTCTGGGCCTTCTTATTATTGCGGGTTTCGGAGCGAGCATATTCAGTCTTATAAAAATTCAATTTGTTCA
>CAYOAW010000041.1:4323-17650 GCA_964402095.1 uncultured Eubacteriales bacterium
GAAAAGCCGTGTGGAATTTGAGGAAAAAGATAAACTGGCTACTTTGAGAGGCGATAACGATTACAAACTGACAGACGAACAAATAACCGAAAGAAAAAAGGACATCAAGTACAAGCTTTATGTCGGTATAGAAGAGGATACCAAACGCTATTACCCCTATGGGAATTTTGCCTCGGCCGTCATCGGCTTTACCGGAACAGACGGGTCCGGGAGTACGGGGATTGAACAATATTTTAACAGTATATTAGCCGGCACGCCGGGCAGAACACTTACAGCGGAAAATATAAACAGCGATATTATCCCGTATGAATTTCAAAATGTCTATGAAGCAAAGCAGGGCACTAACCTTGTATTGACCGTTGACCAAATGATACAAAGTTACCTGGAAGATGCTCTTGAAGGTGTATATAAAGACACCGCTTTGAATCCCCAGGGCGCCTATGGTATTGTGATGGATGTAAAAACAGGCGCGATCCTCGCAATGGCAGGCAAACCCGATTACGATTTGAATAATCCTTATAAACTGACCGATGAAAAAATTTCATCGGCAATCAGCAAAATAAAAGACGAAAAAGAAAAAGAAACTCAATTCAACAACGCGCAGCAATCGCAATGGCGCAACTTTGCGGTCAGTTATACATACGAGCCGGGTTCTGTTTTTAAAATCGTAACCGCTTCCGCCGCAATTGAGGAAAAAGCCTGGTCAATGTCCGAAACTTATACCTGCACAGGCAGCAAAACAGTGGCGGACAGAAGAATCAGCTGCCATAAACATGACGGACACGGCACTCAAAATATTTCGCAAGCTTTTGTGAATTCATGCAATCCGTTTTTTATCACTGTGGGACAAAGACTGGGAGCGGAAAGATTCTTTAAATATTTCGAAGCATTTGGATTTACCGAGAAATCCGGCATTGATTTGCCGAATGAATCTGCGCCGGTTGCAGACGGAACCTATCACTCCTTGGCAAGTCTAAAGAAAAGTATCGTTCAGCTTTCGAGTTCTTCGTTCGGCCAATCCTTTGAGGTTACGCCTATACAGGTCATCACCGCGACGGCGGCAATCGCAAACGGAGGCAAGCTGATGCGCCCATATATTGTGGCCCAGGAACGCGATGAAAACGGCAAAACAGTATCTGTTACTCAACCGTATGTCAGGCGCCAGGTTGTTTCGGAAACCACTGCGAAGACAATAACCGGTATGATGGGGAAAGTGGTTTCGGAAGGCAGCGGCAGAAACGGCGGCGTTATAGGTTTTCAAGTAGCCGGAAAAACCGGAACATCCGAAAAATTAACCAAGGACGGCGCCTATATTGCTTCGTTTTCTTGCTTTGCGCCCGCGGATGATGCGAAAATCGCGGTGCTGATCATTGTTGACGAGCCGACCGGACAAGTCGGAGGCAGTGTGGTCGCTGCACCCGTCGCAGCCGAGGTTATTGAAAATACATTAAAATATCTGGATGTTGAGCCAACCTATTCAGCCAAGGAATTGGAATTGCTGAACACATCGGCGCCCAATATGCTTGGCAAAGAAATTGATGCCGCATCATCAAAACTGAAAGCTTCGGGTTTTGATGTTCGGGTTTTCGGCGAAGGCAAAAAAGTTATAGCGCAGGTTCCCGATGTCGGACAAAGTATGCCTAAAAAAGGTATTGTAGTTTTATATACCGAGGAAAATTATAAACCCGTAAAGATCAAAATCCCTGATTTAACAAATCTATCAAGCACCGGCGTTTATGAAGCGGCTCTGGAAGCGGGGATCAATGTAAAAATATCCGGAAGCGCTTTAAGCAGCAGTGATGCGGTTTCCTACAAGCAAAGCATAGAACCCGGTACTCAGGCGGACTGCGGTTCAGAGGTAAAAGTGTTTTTCAAATCAAACTCTGTTTCTTCGGAAATAGGCTGAGAATATATCAAGGAGGCAAACTTGAATGAAACTATCCGATCTTCTGAAAAATATAAAAGTTCTGTCAAACTATGCAGATACCGAAATAACCGGTGTTACCGACGATTCGCGCAAGGTAACAATCGGCTGCGCTTTTGTTTGCATAGAGGGCGCTAAGTTTGACGGCCACAATGCAGCGCGCGCTGCTGTGGAAGCCGGAGCGGCAGCTGTCATTGCGCAGAAAGAAACCGGTGCTGTCAATCAGGTGCTTGTAAAAGACAGCAGAGAGGCTTATTCTTTAATTTGCGCTTCATTTTTCGGTAATCCTGCCGATAAGCTAACGCTTGTCGGTGTTACCGGAACAAACGGGAAAACAACCACCTGCTTTTTACTGAAAGATATATTTGAAAGCGTCGGGATTAAGACCGGGCTTATCGGAACCATAAAAAATGTGATAGGCGACCGTGAACTTGAGGCAAGCCTGACAACTCCGGATTCTTTTGAGCTGCAAGGCCTTTTTGCGGAGATGGTTAAGCAGGGCTGCACCCATTGTGTTATGGAAGTTTCTTCCCAGGCACTTGCACAGCAAAGAGTTGCGGGCGTTTATTTTGCCGCGGCGGTGTTTACCAATCTGACAAGGGATCATTTGGATTATCATGGGGATTTCGAAAGCTACAAAGCTGCTAAACATATTCTTTTTGAACAAGCCGGCCTTGCCGTTATAAACATGGACGATGACGCTGCAAATGATATGATGAGCGGCTTAACCTGCCCCTGTGTTACCTATTCGGCTAAAACCGATACGTCGGATTATACAGCGAAAAACATACACCTCAAGCAAACCGGTGTCGAGTATGAACTCGTCGGCAAGAATGTTATCGGAAGGGTGCAGTTCGGAGTACCCGGAACTTTTTCGGTCTATAACTCTATGGGCGCTGCGGTCTGCGCTGCGGAACTCGGTATTCCTTTCAGGCAGGTTTTGGATGCGCTTTCGGAGTCAAAGGGAATAAAAGGCAGGATTGAGGTTGTGCCGACAAACACCGAGTTTACGGTTATTATAGATTATGCCCATTCTCCGGACGGGCTTGAAAACATACTCAATGCGTTAAGAGAATTGACGCAGGGCAGAATTATAACCGTATTCGGATGCGGCGGGGACAGAGATAAGACAAAAAGGCCGCTGATGGGCGAAACGGTTGCCAGGCTTTCCGATTATGCAATTGTTACCTCCGACAACCCGAGGAGCGAGCCGCCGGGCCAAATAATCAAAGAAATAATAAGCGGTATGGATGGAGCGAAAATTCCCGTTATTGTTGAAGAAGACAGAACACTTGCTATAAAAAAAGCGCTTGCAGCAGCAAAAAAAGATGATATTGTCCTATTGGCGGGAAAAGGGCATGAAACGTACCAGATCTTAAATACCGGTAAAATTCATTTTGATGAACGGGAAAAGGTCGCCGAATTACTGGAGGAGAAAAATTAACCGTTTGCATAGAAATCCTGATTTGCGAGGAGTGATTGTTTGAAAGCGCTGAGTATCCTTGATATAGCAAAAGCGGTCGGGGCGCAGACTGTCCTTAACTGTATGGTGGAAAGCGTCTGCACAGACAGCCGGAAACTGCAGCCGGGCTGCCTTTTTATTGCACTCAGCGGAGAAAACTTTGACGGACATGAATACACCGGGGCGGCGCTTGAAAAGGGTGCCGCCGCTGTTCTTTGCGAAAGAGAAACAGGATGCGGAGATAAAGAAATTCTGGTTGATGATACACACCTTGCCCTTCTTCATTTGGCGGCATACTACCGCCGGCTGTTTGAACTCCCTGTAATCGGAATAACCGGCAGCGTAGGCAAAACCACCACAAAGGAAATGACTGCAGCCGTCATATCACGCAAATATAAAACTTTAAAAAACGAAGGCAACCGCAACAATGAAATCGGGCTGCCGCTGACACTTTTCAACCTTGATGGCAGTTACGAGGCAGCAGTGCTTGAAATGGGCATGAGCGGTTTCAGGGAAATTGCTTCCCTTTCAAGGACTGCTGAGCCGTCGCTCGGCATTATTACCAATATAGGTGTTTCACACATGGAAAAGCTCGGCTCAAGGGAAAACATCCTGAAAGCGAAAATGGAAATATTGGAAGGAATGCGGGACGATGCGCCTCTTTTACTCAACGGCGATGATGCTTTGATATTTCACGCAGAAACAGGAAATCATCAGGTGTCCTATTTCGGGATTGAAAACGATGCCTGCCGGTTCAAGGCTTACGGTATTGAACAAAAGAACGGCGCAACGGAATTCATTATAGGATATGACGGCGTAGAGCAGAAAACAGTTATCCCGGCTGTCGGGAAACATAATATTTATAACGCCCTTGCTGCTTTTGGCGCAGGCATTCTGATGGGTGTTCCGCCGCTCGATGTGGCCGCGGCGCTTAACGAATATAAACCCTCCGGCATGAGGCAGCGGATAAAAAACGCCAAAGGGATTACCTTTATAGAGGATTGCTACAACGCGAGCCCGGATTCGGTGCGGGCGGCTCTTTCGGTGCTTGGCGGCCTTCCCGCTCAAAGGAAGATAGCGGTTCTGGGTGATATGCTTGAACTTGGCGATTTATCCGGGCAGGCTCATGCGGAATCGGGTATTTGCGCGGCAGAAAACGGTATTGACATACTTTTGACTTATGGCGTTCGTTCCGTGGAAACGGCAAATAAAGCCAGAGATAACGGGATAAAAACTGTCCGGTCCTTTACAGATAAACGGGAACTTGCGCTTTTTTTAAGTTCCGTTCTTCTTCCGGAAGACGCAGTTCTTTTTAAAGCAAGCAGAGGCATGGGGCTGGAAGATACCATTAAAATAGTTTACGGGGAGCTGAAAATTGATGAATAATATTGCGGCGATGGTGCTGGCACTGGCAATAGGTTTTACGGTGTCCGCTTTGTTAGGCTTTGCGGTCATTCCGTGGCTGCATAAGCTTAAATTCGGGCAGACGATTTTGGATATCGGCCCAAGCTGGCACAAGAAAAAACAGGGAACGCCCACAATGGGCGGCATTATGTTTATCATTGGCACGATTGCCGCCATTGCCGTAACCGTTTTGACCGACAAATTGATAGGCGGCAATATTACCGCAACCGGTTCCGGCGCGGTGCCGGCTGAGATAAAGACAAAGTTCTGGAGCGGGCTTCTGATGGCTTTGAGTTTCACTTTTGTCGGTTTTGCCGACGATTACATTAAAGTTATCAAAAAACGCAACCTTGGGCTGACAATAAAACAAAAAACAATACCGCAATTGATTATCTGCCTTGCTTATTTGAGCAGCCTGTATATGGGTATGGGCGGCTCGCCCCGTATGTTTATACCGTTTATCGGCGATGTCAACATGGGAATATTCTATTGGATATTCGGTGTTTGTGTCATTTACGGCGCTGTGAACGCTGTTAATTTTACCGACGGAATTGACGGGCTGTGTTCAAGTGTGACAGTAACCGTTGCTGTATCACTCGGCGTTATCGCGGCTATGCGGGGTTTCTTCGGGATAAGCTTGTCTGCTGCCGCGCTGGCGGGGGCCTGTTCCGGATTTTTAGTGTGGAACCATAACCCCGCAAAGGTTATCATGGGGGATACCGGATCGTTCTTTTTGGGCGGAATGGTTGTTGCCCTTGTATATGCATTGGGATGCCCGGTTATTCTGCTCCCGGTGGGTCTTATCTATGTGATTGAAGCTATGTCTGATGTTATTCAAATCGGTTATTTCAAAGCTACGCACGGGAAAAGAATCTTTAAAATGGCGCCTATCCACCATCACTTTGAAATGAGCGGCTGGAACGAGAAGAAGATTGTGGGGATATTTACTTTTATTAATATTCTTGGCTGTGTAACTGGTATTCTTCTGATGTATTTCGGGGGTTACAAGCTTTAATATTTACCTGCTGTGAACCTTGGGAAGGAGGCGAAAACGATAGATAACATGCAAAACAGGAGTTTGTCTGAAAAAGAGAAGCTGAAACGGTATATCCGCGCGGAAGCAAAACATAAATTTTTTGATTATTTCGGATTTTTGAAAATAAAACCCAAAAACTGGTTTGTCAAGGGCAGTATGGATTCGGTTTTTTTAGCCTTGGTCATTTTTACACTCGCATTTGGTCTTGTTATGGTTTTTTCATCAAGCTATGTTTTGGCGATGCATGATGCGGACTGCAACTATGACACTTATTATATTATCAAACGGCAAGCGCTGTTTGCCGCAGCCGGCCTTGTGGCGATGCTGATATTTTCACGGATCAATCATAAGTTCATCAAGGAATTCTCCGTTTTTTTATTGGCGGTATCCGTTATACTGCTGATTGTCGTGCTTTTTTATCATACCACGCTCGGCGGGGACAGGGGAGGAATTAAGCGGTATATTCAACTGCCCGGTTTGGGGCAGTTCCAACCTTCGGAGATAGCAAAACTGGGTCTTATCCTGTTTTGCGCCTGGGGGATAGAAAGGAACCGCAAGCAAATTGAAAAAAATGTTATGTACCTGCTTCCGTATATAGCTGTTATAGCTGTTATGTGCGTTTTGGTAATCGCAGAAAATCATCTTTCGGGAACGATTTTGATTTTTTGTATCGGAATAGCAATGCTGTTCCTCAGCGGAGCCAAATTGCGATGGTTCATTATTTTTGGCGTTCCGCTGTTTGTAGTTGGCGTATTTACGGTTTTTGCTTTATGGATGGCTGTGAACAAACCGGAAGAGGCGGCGAAATTTCTTCCGGAGAGCATTGTGAAACTGGGCAAGGCAAATGCCGATACCCATTATACAATGCTGCGCATTATCGGATGGCTTGATAAAGATTATGATCCGTTGGGTGTGCGCTGGCAGACAAACAATTCTCTTATTGCAATAGGTTCAGGCGGATTTTTCGGCAAAGGGCTTGGCAATTCAATTCAAAAACATCTTTACTTATCAGAAGCATACAATGATTTCATATTTTCCATTGTATGCGAAGAACTTGGATTTATCGGCGCGCTTGCCGTTATGGCTTTATTCAGCCTGCTGGTTTGGCGCGGCTTTGTTATTGCAAATAAAGCAAGGGACAGATTTGGAAGCCTTTTGGTTCTCGGCATCGTTTTTCAGGTCGGGCTGCAAGCGGTTATCCATATGGCGGTTGTTACGGATACTGTGCCGAACACAGGCATAGGGCTGCCCTTTTTCAGTTATGGGGGCACGTCACTTTTGATTTTATTGGCGGAAATGGGAATGGTGCTTTCGGTTTCACGAACAGCAAAAATGCGAAAATAACAGCGATACGGGAAGACGGTGACAAAATGCTTGAAAATAAGAAAATTCTTTTTGCAACAGGCGGCACAGGCGGACATATCAATCCCGCGCTTGCGGTCGCGGGGCTGATAAGGGACACCTGCCCCGACGCAGAAATTCTTTTTGTCGGTACGGCGGAAAAGATGGAATCCCGCCTTGTTCCCGCCGCAGGTTTTCGTCTGGAGACAATTGATATCAGCGGCTTTCAACGCAGTTTTAAAGCAAAAGATATCAAAAAAAATTTTGTTACGGCAAGCAAACTTCTGAAGTCATCTTCACAGGCAAAAAAAATACTTTTGGATTTTAAACCGGATGTAGTTGTAGGTCTCGGCGGTTATGTCAGCGGCCCGGTGCTCAGGATGGCTGCAAAGCTTAAAATACCTACAGCCATTCATGAACAAAATGCGTACCCGGGCGTCACAAACAAAGCGCTTGCCAAGAAAGTTGACAGAGTGATGCTGACCGTAGCGGATGCGGAAAAATACCTGAAAACAGCATCGCCCTGCATACTCACCGGTTTGCCGATACGCGGGGAGCTTGTTGCGGCGGACAGAGAGAAGTCGCGTGCCGAGATGGGGCTTGACGGACGGCCGTTGATTTTATCCATGGGCGGCAGTCTGGGTGCCAGGGCTGTCAATGAAGCCGTTGCGGAACTGATTGCCGCAAAACATGCGCAGGCGGATTGCTATTTCCTTCATGCAATGGGGCAGTACGGGCTTTGGATGCCGGACCTGCTTAAAGAAAAGGGCGTTGATTTGGACAGCGAAAAGCATATTATGCTCAGAGAATATATTAATGATATGGAACGATGCCTTGCGGCCGCTGATTTGGTTATTTGCCGCGCGGGGGCCAGCTCGCTCAGCGAGATTCAGGCGTTGGGTAAACCGTCTGTTTTAATCCCGTCACCGAATGTGGCGGAAAATCATCAATATCACAACGCTATGGCGCTTGTTCATAATGACGCGGCAGTCATTATAGAACAAAAGGATTTAACCGGAGAACGCTTATTAAAAGAGGTAAATAATCTGATTGGCAATCCGGAGAGAATGGCGGAAATAGCGAAAAATGCAAAAAAGATGGCGGTTTATGATTCCGCCGAACGGATATTGAAAATTATTTCCGAACTGGCAGGTTAACTGCCTTCAGGCAGAGCATACAGGCGTTTATTTAAATAAAAGAAAGGGAAAAAATGAGCTCGACAGAAGAAAAAAAATCATCAACAAAATCCCGCGCTCAGTTAACCCCCCGGGAGCGGCAGCGCATTGCGGAAAAAAACAGAAAGAGAAGAATCCGCCGCAAGCGCTTTGTTATATTTTCGTTTTCTTTTATCATAATTGCTGTTGCAGCAGGAATTGTCTGGGCTTTTTTAACTGTATTTAAAATTACGGATTACAAGGTGGAAGGCTGCAAAACGTATTCCGCGGAGCTGGTTTTCAAAGATTCGGGGCTGAAAAAAGGCAACAATTTGTTTTTCAGCAGGTTAAATTCCGCCGAAGAGCAACTTGAAAAAAAACTGCCGTATATAGGAAACGCAGAGATTACCCGTCTGATTCCGGGGACATTAAAAATTAAGATTACCGAAACTTATAAGGTTTGCGCTCTGAAATACGGCGGGAGTTATCTTTTATTAAACCGCGACGGGAAGATACTTTCCAGGGAAACAGGTAAAGCGGCAGACGGCCTGCCCCTGTTGGCATGCACGAAACCGGTTAATCCGAATCCCGGCAATATTATCGAGTTTACCGCCGTTAAAAACGGGAAGTCCGGGCAGGAGATACTTGAAATATATAAGAATCTTATTGCCGCGATTGAAACCAATAAGATCAGCCCGGTGACAACGGTGGATATCAGCGACCCGGAAGATGTGAGTATTGTATATCAGAACAGAATAACGCTGATTATCGGAGCGCCTGTTAAGCTTGACAGCAGGATGGCTTTTGCCGCAGATGTTTTGGCAAGCGAAAATAAAATATCTAAAACACAAAAAGGCGAGATTGATTTAACGGATATTAATAAAGCATACTTCAAACCTTTAACTGAAAATTAGGAAAAATGACAGAAGTTCTTCACGAAATATGAAAAAAATATTGCAATTCGTTTTAATACATGTTATTATAACTTTACATATCTAAATATAATGGATTATTGTCATATAAAACAGGAGGTAAAAATAATGGCGTTGGAACTCGATAATGATTTCGAAAGTGCGGTCCAAATTAAAGTAATAGGTGTTGGCGGCGGCGGCGGAAACGCGGTAAACAGGATGATTATCAACGGTGTAAAAGGTGCTGAATTTATTGCGGTCAATACAGATAAGCAGATATTAATTCATTCACAAGCTACCCATAAAATTCAAATTGGCGAAAAATCGACCCGCGGGCAAGGTGCGGGAGGCCGTCCCGAAGTTGGCGTTAAAGCTGCGGAAGAAAGCAAAGATGCGATTGCAGATGCTCTCAGAGGGACCGACATGGTTTTCATTACCGCAGGTATGGGCGGCGGAACAGGAACAGGCGCCGCGCCTGTAATAGCCCAAGTTGCCAAAGATATGGGTATGCTTACCATAGGCGTTGTTACAAAACCTTTCAAGTTTGAAGGTAAAAAACGGATGGATCAGGCACAGGAGGGTATTACCCGCCTTGCGGAACATGTTGACAGTCTTATTGTTATCCCCAATGAGCATCTTCGCGGTTTAAGTGAAAACCGTTTATCTCTTTCGGAAGCATTTGCCCTGGCAGATGAAGTTTTGCTGCAAGGCGTCAAGAGTATATCCGAACTTATCAAAATTCCCGGTTTCATCAACCTTGATTTTGCCGATGTTACAAGCGTCATGAAAGACGCAGGCTATGCGCATATGGGTGTTGGCAGAGCCAACGGCAGAGAAAAATCATCCATAGCCGCGAATTCGGCAGTGAAGAGTCCGTTGCTTGAAACATCTATTGCCGGCGCAAGGGGCGTTATCATCAGCATAACCTCGTCAGAAGATATTGATCTTGAAGAGATTGAGAACGCGGCTGAGATTGTTACCGCCCAAGCACATCCGGATGCGAACATTACATGGGGCGTATCCTACGATTCAGCGCTTGCGGATGAAATGATCATTACCGTTATTGCGACCGGTTTTGACAACACTGTTAGAAACAAAGGCACGGAAAGCCAGACGGAGTCATTTGCAGCTCCTTTGCCGGATACGGCTCAAATATTCGGTGATACGGAACCTGCCGCGCCAGCTGCCGAACCAAAAGGTGTGGATGATGACGAGTTTTATGTTATACTTAATGACATCATCAAACAAAAGAAATAAATGATATAAAAAATTCGGGCAGGTGACAAGCCTGCCCGAATTTTTTGCGTTAAATTGTTTGACGGACCTGCCGGTTTATTCCAAATATGATTATAAATCTATTTACAAATCAATAAAAACCCCGGCTGACAGTGCCGAAACATAATAAATGCTGTTTCGGGCAGTGATTGCTTTATTCACTGCTGCTGATTGATTATTGATATTAAGCCTCATGGAAAGAAGGAATTGCTTTTGACATTGCAGAAAAAAAAGAGATACCATAAAAAAAGGAAGAAAAGAAATCGTTCGGGGAAACTGCTGATTACAGTAGCAATTATTATTTTGGCCGGCCTTACAACTTTGTTCGGTATCAACTATTATGTCAAAACAACCGCGAAAGACAGGATTATCACAACGGAGCAAGCGTCAAAAACAGATGCTGACTGCATACTCGTGCTTGGCGCCGGAGTCGGCGCGAACGGTACGCCGAGCCCTATGCTGGAGGATCGCATACTTCAAGGGGTTGATCTGTACAAACTGGGCGCATCCGGAAAAATTATTATGAGCGGTGACCACGGCAGAGATGATTATGACGAAGTCAATGCGATGAAACAGGCGGCGATAGCAAAAGGGGTGGCGTCCAAAAACATTTTTATGGATCATGCCGGATTCTCAACATATGAAAGTCTTTACCGCGCACGCGATATTTTTGAAGCAAAGAAAATAATTATCGTGACCCAGAAATATCATTTGTACAGGGCGCTGTATATTGCGGAAAAATTAGGATTGAAAGCTTATGGCGTGGCCTCGGACCCCAGGGCATACGGCGGGCAGGATTACCGGGACGCCAGAGAGATACTGGCCAGGGATAAAGATTTTATCTATTGCATTATCAAACCCGATCCGACATACCTCGGCAATAAAATACCGGTCAGCGGTGACGGAGATCTGACAAATGATAAATCATAAACTGCCGGTAATAACCGCAAACAAAAGGGCTGTGAAGAAATTAAAATTTCAACACAGCCCCGAATATTGTTATAAAGCGCTAAACTCCGGCGATAACTCTGTCCGTAAGATCTTCCAGTTGTTCTAATGAAGTTAAGGTTCCGATTTCCTGCCGGAAATGAGCCGCGCCTCTGATGCCTTTCATATACCAGGCGGCATGTTTCCTCGCTTCCCTCATCCCGATATAAACGCCTTTGTATTCGCAGAGCTTTTTAATATGTTTCAGCATAATTTTCATTCTTTCCTCAACCGGGGGATCCGGCAAAACGATGCCGCTTTTAATGAAGGCGTTGATTTGACTGAATACCCACGGCTTACCCAAGGCCCCTCTGCCGACCATAACAAGGTCGCAGCCGGTTTTATTAAACATAGCGGCGGCACTTATTCCATCAACAATATCACCGTTGCCGATAACCGGAACGCTGACTGTTTTCTTGACTGTTTTTATTGTTTCAAAATCAACAGGCGGTGCATACATCTGTACTTTTGTGCGCCCATGGACGGTTATCAAGGCTGCGCCTGCCTGTTCGCAAAGGCCGGACATTTCCGCGGCATTGATTGTATCGCTGTCCCAGCCCGTTCTTATTTTAACGGTTACGGGTATATGAACGGCTTTGACGCATTCCGATATTATTTTTTGTGCCAGCAACGGCTGCTTCATCAGTGCGGAACCGCCGCCGTTTCCGGCTATTTTCGGTACGGGACAGCCCATATTGATATCAATCGCATCGGGTTGATATGCTAATGATTTTGCAGCTGCCTGTGCCATAATCTCGGGATTATCGCCAAAAATCTGCACCGAAGCGGGGCGTTCGGCGGGCGAAAGGGAAAGTAAGCCGGCGGACTTCCTGTCGTTCATGACAATACCTTTTGAACTTGCCATTTCGCCGGTAGCGTAAGCAGCTCCGAATTCAAAACATAATTCACGAAAGGCTCTGTCCGCAACCCCTGCCATTGGCGCCAGAGCGGCATAGCCTGTTATTTTTACATTACCGATGTTCAATAAGCCACATCCTAAATAAATGTTATCTGTATTTTATCATAATCAGGAATATTTTTCACCACAATCAGGAATAATTATGATACAATATCCGATGAGGTGAGACATATGAAACTCCTTGTTATTGACGGCAACAGCATCCTGAACAGAGCCTTTTACGGGATCAAGCTTTTAACAACCAAAGACGGCAGATACACAAATGGAATTTACGGGTTTCTGACAATCTTTTTAAAACTGAAAGAAGAATGCGCCCCTGATGCCATAGCGGTTGCTTTTGACGTGAAAGCACCGACATTTCGCCATGAGTTATACGGCGGATATAAAGCCCAACGCAAAGGAATGCCTGCAGAATTAGCACAGCAAATGCCCGTTTTAAAAGAATTGCTGGGAGCCCTCGGGATAAAAGTGATTGAAAAGGCCGGTTGGGAAGCAGATGATATATTGGGCACTTTTGCCGGCAATTGCGATAATGATGATATTTGCATTGCCGCTACAGGGGACAGAGACAGCCTTCAGCTTGTAAACGATAAAGTTACCGTGCTGCTTGCTTCCACACAAATGGGCAGGCCTGTTACGGTGCGGTATGACGAGCAGAAAATCGCCGAAGAGTACGGCGTTAAACCCGAGCAGCTCATTGAAATAAAAGCCCTGATGGGCGACAGTTCGGATAATATTCCGGGTGTAGCCGGTGTGGGGCAAAAAACCGCGGCTGATTTAATTCAGCGTTTCGGCACCATTGACAGACTTTATGAAGAGTTAAATGAAGCGGATATAAAGCCGGCTGTAAAAGAGAAACTGGCGGCCGGGAAGGATATGGCTTTTTTAAGCCGCACGCTCGGGACAATTTGCCT
>CAYOAW010000042.1:0-17424 GCA_964402095.1 uncultured Eubacteriales bacterium
GACCGCATCCCGGCCTCCGTCTTAAAATTCGGCGTACCCTGCGTTTGGAACCAGAAAAAGCCATCGGTTTGGTACAGATCAAAGAGCGTGACCGCTTCTTTTATCATATTTGGCGCCTTCAAGCCGTAAATCCGGTTATCCAACGGGAAAATGTATGGGCAGGCGACGCTGTAGTCATACGCTTTTTCATAATTGTAGAGCAGGTACCGCTTGCCGGATTTCCGGATGTCACCCATGGTAACCGTTGAGATATCGTCAAAATCGGTAAAGGCATATTTTTCAGGCGATAGATATTCGCGCACAAGGGCGTCGACCGCCTTTGCGTCGGCTTTATAAAGCATATAGAACGGTCCGAACTTTCCCGTGTAATATTCTCTGATATCAAAAATAAAAAATTCAGAATCATTTTCCGCAAGCATTCTTCGCATGTTTTCCAGTTCGATTGTAAACCGCTTTCCTTTTACAACCCCGTGCTTGAGGATGAGACGCCCTTTCTTATCCGTATCAAGCCGGATGCAGAAATGGCGGACCCCGCAGGCAAACTGCTCATACATATCGCCGCTCTGGCAGCAGCCCATGCGGGCCATGCCGCTGCTGCCGGCATTGTGAGCGCCGGGCATGACCATTTTTGTTATTTTGACATCGTCTTTTATGTAGGACATCCAGTTTTTATAAATCAACCGCACCGCTCCCTGCCATCCAGAAATATCAGTTTCATCATTTCATCTGTAAACCCCGAACTCATGCACCGCGTTGTACATCGCGATGACATTCTCCGTCGGTGTATTGTCCTGTATGGCATGGGTCGGGGCAAAATGATACCCATAGCCATCCATCATAATTTCCAAAGTATCCTTTACATCTTTCACGGTATCCTCCGCGCTGCCGTATGCAAGCGGCCCCGCGGTTGAAACGCAGCCGCGGAAACAAAGCCTGCCACCGAAATGCTCCTTTAAATACTTTGGGCTCATGTTCGCCGCTTCCGGCTGCAGGGTATCGACACCTCGGACACCCATTTCAATAAAATCCTCATACGCCCAGGAGGAGCTGCCGCAGGTATGAATGATAACAGGAATTTTATAGGCGTTCGCTAAGTCAATAAATTTTTGGTGCCGCGGGCGGAAAACCCTGCGGAATAAATCAAGGCTGATCATCGGGGAATGCTGCGTGCCCAAATCCTCGCCGAGCCAAATGAAATCAATTTTGCCCTTGGCTGCCGCCAGGGTTCTTTCCATCACGCTCAGCTGCATGTCTATCCTGCGGTCAAGGAAGTGAAGGGTCGCCTCGTCCTCCACCATGAGGTTCACAAGGACATCCTCCATACCCATGATTCTTCCGGTGGAGTTGATGATATCCGGTGTCCCCGCTCCGCCGGTGTAGATGGCTTTATCCTTATGCTGCTCCAACTGGTCGGCAATACGGCTGTAATCAAAGTTATCGGGGTCCGGCACAGGGTAATTCGCGATGATTTCCGGTTCGGCATCTTTCAGCGGAAAATCGCAAAAATCCCAATAGCCGCCTGTTTGGTGCTCAATCCAGCGCATGTAGCAGCCTTCGATTTCATTCACGCGCCTGTCCGGCAATTCTTTAAAAAGGGACGGGCCGGTATACGGCGCGCCGACGCCGCGGTAATCCACGCCGAGCGCTTGGTTTACCTGCTCGCGGTTACCGTTCGGGATGCCCAGCGCTTTTGCCACGCGCATATGTACCCCGTCGTTGGTATCATAGCCGATGGTCACCCTGTCCGTTTTTTCCAGGGCAAAGGTTTTGAGCACCCGCTCCTTCGCCGTCATGGTTTCTTTAGCCTTGATTATTTTTGTCATAATAATAACTACTCCTCATACGGTTATTGCGCAGGGTCGTCTTATCTGTTTGATTATAACATAAAGTTTTGTTTGCCACACTATTTCGATTTAGAAATTTAAAAATATCTTGCATTTTTATTGATATATGATAAACTGATAGTAATTGATACCAATTACTATCAGAGGTGATACAATGGAAGCCAGTTTGTACGCAAAAATGCTCAGCGACAAAAGCTTTACCGACTTAAAGAAGATGCAACACAAATATACCGACGCTGCTGTTGCAGAAATGCTTGTTCTTCTGAATCATACAGCCTATAAAGATATTCCATTATTTGACTTTAACGGCAAAGAACTCGTATATCTTGAGAACTTTGCGCAAATAAACATGTCAGCCTCAAAAGCATTGCTTACTGCAAACAATTCAACCGCAGACTACGGGCTTAAAGCGATGGAGGATGAAATTCACTCCACGCTTAATATTGAAAATATCCGGTCGAGCAGAGAAAGCATTCACCGTATCTTATGCGGCTATGCACCAAAGGACGAGGCTGAAAACCGAATATTCGGCATGAAAAAAGGGCTGGATTTTATCAGCGACACCGCAAACGAGATTACCGAAGAAAATATTTTCAAACTTTATATGCTTACTGTCGGAAATTATTTGGATGGCGAAGAGAAACTGATGCCGGGGAATTTATACCGCCACGACAGCGTTTATCTTGTTAGTGATAAAGTTGAGCATCAGGGTTTGAACTGCAAACAATTACCTGATTATATGGCACAACTTGTCACATTTATTAAAAACGAGCGCAGCACCAATGATCTGTTGAAAGCGGCTGTGATCCATTTCTATATTGCCTTCCTTCACCCGTATTTTGACGGCAACGGAAGGATGGCACGGCTTCTTCACTTATGGTACTTGGTTAGAAAAGGCTATTCGGCGGCGCTCTTCTTCGCCTTTTCATCGTATATCAACAAAAGCAAGAGCAAATATTACAAAGCTTTTACGCTCGTTGAGGAAAACTGCGGAATCAGCGGGCTGATTGATGTCACGCCGTTCCTTCTTTATTTTATTGAGAATGTATACAACCTGCTTGAGGACACAACACCGCAAACAGACACAATGGGCATATACAAGCAAGCGCTGACGCTCGGGAACATTACCGAAAAGGAAAAAAGCTTGTTCTTGTTTGTGTGTTCGGCTTACGGCAAAAACGAGTTTTCGACCAAACAACTGGAAAGGGACTTCGGCAACGCCGCATATGCCACCATACGCGGTTTCGTATTAAAATTCGAGTCGCTTGGCATATTAAAAAGCGAAAAACTCGGAAACCGTAATAAATACTATATAAATTAACTGATAAAGGATCGTGTTAGTCTATGAGCAGAATAACCTTTTACGCAAGCGAATACGCAGCGCTCGACAGCAATGTAAAAACCGGCGGCGGAACAGATGACACACAAGCAATTCAAAAACTTTTAGACAATGCCCCGGAGAATCCGGTTCATCTGATTATGGATGGCGCCGCACTCGTCGGGGGGCTTGTTTTCCATTCCAACACCACTATTGAATGCCTTAATCAAAGCTGCGGATTTTATTTAAAAGACAACTCTACCGTTCCGCTTCTGCAAAACAGCAAT
This sequence comes from uncultured Eubacteriales bacterium, assembly GCA_964402095.1. GTDB lineage: Bacteria > Bacillota > Clostridia > Oscillospirales > Acutalibacteraceae > UBA1447. The sequence goes on from CAYOAW010000042.1 coordinate 3,450, forward strand.
CAGGATTTTTATGAAATTAAAACCGAGAATGTCAATCTTTACGGCGGCACCTACAATTTCAACTGCCTGCATCAGGAACATCACGGCAAACCCGACGGCCGTGAGTTTGATGATAAGAGAATAGACGATTTTACCAATTACTGGACCTTCGGCTTCCGGATTTATGGCATCCGGAATTTGGTTATGCGTGATGTGACAACGGTCGACCAGCGAACTTTTGCCATGATGGTTGCCAACTTTGAAAATGTTACGATGGATAATATCGACATCCAACTGCCCAACATTATGTTCGGGCAAAACCAGGACGGCCTTCATTTTTGGGGCCCGGGCAGGTTCCTTACCCTGACCAATATCAAGGGTACCTCCGGCGATGATATTATCGCGCTTGCACCCGATGAGGGTGACTGCAAATCCTCCATCACCGATGTGCTGATTGACGGTTTGATGCTGCGGGAAGCAGACCAGGCTATCCGCCTGCTCAGCCGGTCCAAAGGCAGGCTCGACAGAGTAGTAATACGCAATGTATCGGGCGAATTTAAAAGTTTCGGTTTTTTTATCAATCCATGGTTCCGCGGGGATAATATTGAAGGCAATATCGGCAATATAGTCTTTGAAAACATTGATTTAACACAAAATAATCACAAATACACCTATTCATCGCCTTTGCTTTTCCGCCTCGGCGGAACAATCGAAAGGCTGACATTAAAAAATATAAGGTTTTCCAATCCTAATGATAAAGCGGTATTTATGCAAATCGGCGGTTCATATTCCAGTGAGGATAGAACCGATGAAGGCTGCCCGTCCCATATCGGCACCGTTGTGATTAACGGGTTGGAAATCGTAAAAAATAAGAACGGCAACCAGACAAGGGGCTTTGAAGTAAAATGCCATGTGGATAATCTGATTATCCGCGACGCTTTTTTGAATAATTTTGAGGAACACGCTTTTATCAAAATGTTTGAAAACGGCAGTATCGGTCATTTAGCCGTTGACAGCGTTTCAGCTGATGATAAAAACCGGCTAATTGATGACGCCGAAAACAAAATAAATTCCTGCCGCTTGAATTATATTTAAGTTGCAGTTTCAAGGGGGTCTTCTGATTGTTCCACAGAAAATATAAAATAATCACCGCTGAACAGGCTAAAAGTATTATTGACGCCGGAAATGTGACTGTTGTTGATGTCAGAACGCAGGATGAATATGACGAAGACCATATTGAAAACGCCATACTTTTGCCAAACAGCGAAATCAAAAACACGGCAGAATCAGTATTGCCGGATAAAAACGCAAAAATACTTGTTTACTGCACAAGCGGGCGGAGAAGCAAGCCGGCGGCAAAACTGCTGATTAAAATGGGTTACACGGATGTCATTGATTTCGGCGGCCTTGCTGATTGGCCGTATGAAACGATTTTTCAAGAGATTGAATAATAATATACCGGTACCGGTAATGCCGGCTAAAAAAGTTTGGTCTGAAACTATATGCAAACGAAAGAGCCCGTGCTTATATATCACGGGCTCTTTCGCTTTTTGGGGGAACATAATTATTCTTCAAACTCTTTAAGAGTCAATGTAATATTCAGATTTCCGTTGCGGCACCTCAATTCATCCAAAAACACTTTCTGATCTGCCGATTGTTTCAAATCAATCAAATAGCTCAATTCAAAAAGGGTGCCGAAATCCGTGGTCCTGACTTTTCTCAATTTCCAGAAGTCGGTGTATTTATTCAATATATCGTCAAAGAGGCCCTGAAAGTTAAGATTTTCCGGCACAGTGATTCTCACTTGCATACTGGTTGACTTTTGTTTTGCGTAATTTGTAAAAGTAAGAAGTATCATAACAAGGCACAAAATAACCGCAAACACAGCAGCGTAGGCGATAAAACCCAACCCGCATGCGAGGCCGACCCCCAGAGCGAAGAAAACATAAGCAATATCTTTCGGATCCCCGGGCGCGCTTCTGAAACGGACAAGGCTGAAAGCGCCTGCAAGGCTGAAAGCCCTTGCCACATTGTTGCCGATGAGCATAATAATAACCGATATAATTGCCGGCAGCATAATCAGCGTAACAGCAAAACCGGACTGATATCCTTCGGATTTATGCGTTTTTATATAAACAAAACTAATCAATAACCCCAAAGCAAGGGATGCAGCGAACGCAGCAACCATTGCCTGCAAGCTGAGAGTGTCCCCGATAGTTGACGCGAATATAGTATCCAACATAGTTTTGACTCCTTTTAAATCTATCTGCTGGTGCAGAATTTCGGACTGACAACGATAAATTCGGATTTATAAATATCCTTGGGTTCCTGCTTGTTTTTATTAAGACAATATTTTTTGTATTCTGAGCCATATTTGGAAAAGCTTGTTTTATATATCTCAAATTCAGCAAAAAGGTCTGCCAGCCATTTAGGGACAGCGCCCGGTATCTTCACTTCCATCAAGTAGTTCCCGTCCTCTAAAAGTTTTTCTCCGTAACAGCCTTTTTGAAAACTTAAATCATTTCTTCTGGTTGTGATATCCCGGTCGAGGGTAATTCTGAAGTTTTTATCATTCATTCCGAAATAAGCCATGCGTTTGTAACACAGAAATAAAGCGGGATGAACGTTATAGCAGCTTAGAAAATATTCAATTTCGTTGATAACCTGCCCGTTGATATAGTCCGATGTTTCCGGTTTCTTTCCGGACTCTATAAAATCGCACGCCTGCTGCAATGTCATTGCCGCTCTTCTTTTATTCACAATGCCGCCGATTTTCTTTTTCAGTTCCAAAAATACTTCACTGTCCGGCGCAACAGGCGCCGAGTAACTTCTCAGACGAAGTTTTTCTTTATAATAAGGTTGCAGCAGTGAGGTTCTGATCAGATGATTGTCGGGAGTATCATAATAAATGTTGAAAATGCTGTAATATTTGCCGTCTGTGCAATACCTGTCCGGCTTCATATATTCCGTCAGCCTTGGAAGAAGTTTGTCCGCTTGTGCTTTTGTCAGCATAAATTTCATTTCATTTCGCTGAAATGTTGTCTTCGCCATTATTAAGCCTCCTTCTTTTCATGTCAGGCCATATGGTTCAGCCTGTTTATGTGATTGACGGCTGCAAAGGCAGAGCAGGGGTTGTCTGCTGAGAAATTTCTGCGTGCTCAACGGTACATCTGTCTGCCGAAATATATCCTGTTGAAGCAGTCATCACAAAACACATCATCAATGAAATCGCAAGTAATTTATTTTTATATCGTTTCTTTTTCATTTTTTCATCCCTTTGTTTCGGTTGTATTATATGCTGAGTTTGCCTTTCATTTTTCAATCTGCAGATTACAGTATAAAAGCGCAATGTGAAAACTGCTTGAACATAATGTGAAAATTTAAAAATATCCGCACAATTACAGCTGGGTTTACGGTCTTCCGAATCCGCCTTTCCCGCCGCCCATACCGCTGTTTGAACCCAGTGATGTGACAACAGAGGCAACCGTAAAATCAGTATATTGCGTTCCGCCCGTATAACTCCCGGCGGTATAAAGGCCATCCTTTGCCGTACCAGACGAGCTGCCGCCTGTAAACACCTTGTATGTTGTACCTTGCTTGAGTGTTGAAGAGCACAGAACAACCGACTGATAATTTTTCACCGGTACAAATGTAAGCACATTTTCACCGCTCTGAGTTTCGATATGGACCATTGTGCCGGCCGATAAAGTACTGTCAAAATTAATTTTAACCGAGTATACGGTTGATGTTTCGTCCGGAGCAAGTGCCATGCCGGAGCTTCCCACAGCCAGGATAGTACCGCCGGTAACTTTGCATCCGCTGTCATAGTCCAATGCTCCGTTGCCATCCGAAGTCGGCCCGTTTATAATCAATGTTCCTGCCGTCATGGTAATTGCGCCGTTTATGTCTACGCCGTCACCGTTGCCGTTAACTGTAATATATCCGCCGTTTATACTGAGGCTGTAATCGCCGCCTGTTGAAAAACTGTTTTGCCCGGGGCGGCCGTTAACCGATGAATTGTCGTTTCCTCCCGCGGCGTTTATTCCGTCATCGCTTGATGTGACATTGATATTCCCTGCGTTAATCACAATATCCGCGCTTTCGATACCCTCATAGGATTTTGTAATGGTTATATTTCCGCCGCTGATTGTTGCAAGCGTATCGGCGTGTATTCCGTCATCACCGGCAGAAATCACTATCCCACCGCCGCTAATTGTAAGACTGTTGTTCGAATGCAGCGCGTCATCGGCTGAATCGATGTTTATTGTTCCGCCTTTGACGGTAATATCGCCGGCTGCTTTTATGCCTTTCATACTGACGGAGGTTGTATCACTGCTTGATGAATATCCGCCTCCAAATTGGTTTTGGTCCTTGTTGATGCTGTTGGCACTGCCGCCGCCGGAAGTTATATCGATATTTCCTCCGCTTATCAAAACACTTGTTTCGGCTTGAATCGCGTCATTCCCGGCTGTTATTTTAACAGTTTTGCCCTCAATAAGAATATATCCCAACGCGGCGTTTTCGGTATTGCTTGACTGGATGCCGTCGCCTTGAGCATTCACGGTTATATTCGCGCCGGTAATCGCGACACAGTCTTTGCCCTTAATGCCGTCCTTGGCAGATGTAACGGTAATGCTGCCGCCGGTTATTTTCAGCTTATCCTTACAATTGACAGCATTATTGTATTTAGCCGTCACAATCAGTGAACCGGTGCCGTTAATGGTGAGATCGCTTTTGCAGAATATGACCGCGTTCGGTTCGTCTTCCGATGAGTCTCCGGATGTAAATACCGCTGTATCATTCAGCTGGTTTTTCATCCCGGATGCCAATGTAATATATGTTTTACCGGCGCTTTTAATATAAATGGGAGCGCTTGATTTGCAGGTTATGTCTGCACCGTTCAAAAGCAATGTAACATCCGCTTTGCTTCCCGCATTGACAATTATTTGTCCGTCATTCAGGGTCCCGCTGATGTTATAAACACCCGCAGCGGTAATTGTAATCGTGCTGCCGCTGACCTTTGCCCCACTGCCGTCAAATTCAATTGAAGTTTCGTTCAGAATGATCTTTGACGCGGATGATATTTCGGCCGTAGTGATTTCATTCTCATTCTTAAAAACTTCCGAGCTGTTGATTGATGTGCCTTCGGCTGTCAGTTCCGACACGGTTACGGATTTGTTTGTACTGCTTAATGTAACGCTGTCTGCGGCGGCGGTTTCGCTTTCGATGATCCCGCTTGTATCCGCGCCGCTGCAGGATGATAAAAACGAGGCACAGATAAGAACGGAGAGAACAGCTGCTGTTATCTTGGTGATTTTATATTTTTTATTTGTGATCATGACAATCTGCCTTTCTTTTTTAAGCTTGCAGTCACAGTATAAAGGCTCAATGTGAAAATCATTTGAAGGTAAGGTGATATTTTGGATATATTTTGATGATTTTTAATTGCCGGGCCGGCTTTGCATCTTGCGGATGATTGATAATGTAATTAAGCTGAACTTATTAATAAAATAAACACACAGATAAATCAGCATAAACAATCAGATAACCTTCATATATCCGTCACATTGCCTATTTACAATGGAAGTAGTATAATTAAGAAAATAAGCCGAAAGAAGAGGTGCTTGGTTTGTATAAGATTCTTGTGGTTGATGATGAAGAAAAAATCAGGGAACTTGTTAAAAAATATGCCGTATTTGAAGGCCATGAGGTAACCGAGGCCGGAGACGGCATGGAAGCTGTTGAAATATGCAAAACCAAGGATTTTGATATTATTGTCCTGGATATTATGATGCCGGAGCTTGACGGATTTTCCGCCTGCAGAGAAATACGTAAAACAAAATCCACCCCTGTCATCATGCTGTCGGCAAGGGGTGAAGAATATGACCGTATTCACGGTTTTGAGCTTGGTGTGGACGATTATGTGGTCAAGCCCTTCTCGCCCAAAGAACTGATGCTGCGCATTGACGCAATCATCAGGCGGGCAAAAACGCAGAGCGGTGGTGAAACAAAAGATGTCTTCGCTTTTGAGGGGTTAACCGTTGATTTTACCGCGCGAATAGTATATGTTGATGAACAAAGGGTTAAAATGTCCCCAAAAGAGTATGATCTCTTCTTTTATATGGTAAAAAACCAAGGCCGCGCGCTTACAAGAGAAAAGCTTATCACAGAGGTTTGGGGTTATGATTATTACGGCGACGACAGGACCCTTGACACACATATAAAACTGCTGAGAAAAAATCTCGGTGCTTATTCAAGATTTATTGTTACCTTGAGAGGAGTAGGATACCGTTTTGAAACGGATTAAGTTTGAAAAAATAAGCGTAAAATGGCGTTTATTTATTTATCTTTCTATTTTTGCCGCAGCGACTTTGATTCTGCTGTGGTTTATGCAGGTTGTATTTCTTCAGAATTTCTATAAAGCTATCAAAGTAAACGATATCAAGTCTGCCGCGAACAGTATATCAAAAAACATTGATTCGGCCGATTTGCAAACCTATATAAAAACCATAGTTCAGAAAAAAGATTTTTCGATTGTTGTTACCGATATTGAAGGCAACACAATCTATTCGGAAGGGTTTTCTCCAAACAGCGTTATACAGCACATGTCCGAGCAAGGCTTGTTCAGCTTAATTAAAAACGCGCAGAGCAATAACGGGGCATATCTCAACCGTTATGACAGAGGCGGAGTCATTTTTGACCAAATCAACAAAGATAATTTCCCGGATCACCTGCCAAAACCGGTCGGGAATAAAATGGCTGAAAGTATGCTGTACACAAAAATTGTGACCAAAGCCGACGGAACACAGGTTGCCATCATTTTAAATGCCAATATATCGCCGGTAGACGCGACTGTGCTTACAATCAGGATTCAACTGATTTACGTAACGGCCGTTATGATTATTTTTGCGTTTCTTCTTGCGCTCTTCATTTCAAAAAGGATTTCAAAACCGATCATCCAAATAAACACCTCGGCTAAAGAACTGTCACAAGGGCACTATAATGTCCGTTTCAGCGAAAACGGATACAAGGAAATTGCCGAGCTTGGCGGCACGCTGAACATTGCCGCTCATGAGCTTTCCAAAACAGAGGCGCTGCAGCGCGAATTAATTGCGAATGTTTCCCATGACCTGCGCACCCCGCTGACGATGATTGCGGGATATGCCGAAGCCATGCGCGACTTGCCGGGAGAAAATACACAGGAAAATGTTCAGATCGTTATAGACGAAGCGAAGAGGCTCACCACCCTTGTCAATGATATTCTGGACATTTCAAAACTGCAGGCCGAGACGGAAAGTATCCGTTTGGAAACTTTCAACCTGACAGAGAGCATCAGCGAAATCTTGAAACGGTACGGGAAATTAACCGAACAGGAAGGCTACAAAATAAAATTCATATGCAGCCGCGATGTTTTTGTGAAAGCCGACGAATTAAAAATATCACAGGTAGTATATAATCTTGTCAACAACGCTATCACTTACACCGGCAATGATAAATCGGTAACCGTTAAACAAACCGAGTCGCAGGGCAAGGTTAGGATTGAAGTTGTTGACACCGGCGAAGGTATTCCCGCCGACAAACTCAATGACATTTGGAACAGGTATTACAAGGTGGACAAATCACACAAACGCGCTCAGATCGGCACAGGGCTCGGGCTCTCGATAGTCAAAGAAATATTAATTAAGCATAACGCGGATTTCGGTGTCGAAAGCACCGTCGGCCAAGGCAGTGTCTTTTGGTTTGAACTTCCGGCAGAATAATCATAATCATTAAAGGAAATACCGGACAGTTTTTCAAAAAAGGAGCTGTCCGGTATTTTTTTAATCTTCGCATACCATTTAATTTAATGCGAATTCCTTGTTAAACCCAGCCGGACGATCCGGCGCAAACAAACAGCTTATAATTGCAGTCAGTATAACCGGAACATTAGGCCGGCAGGCAAAACAGTATAATCAAATAAACGGAAGATAAAATATTAAAATAGCGCTTGACATTGACGCTGCGTCATAGTTTATACTGATACTGCGAGGTGAGGATAATGGAATACACGGTAAATAAATTAGCACGGCTGTCGGGCATCAGCACACGCACATTACGGTATTACGACAGTATCGGGCTGCTCCAGCCGGCACGGATCAGCTCAAACGGGTACCGCATTTACGGTCAAAGCGAAGTGGATAAGCTGCAGCAAATCCTCTTTTACCGTGAAATGGACGTAGCCCTCGATGAAATCAAAGCGATTCTCGGCGCGCCTGAATTTGACATGCAAAAAGCTCTGCAAAGCCATTTGACAGCACTCCTGCAAAAAAAAGACCGGCTTGAAGCGCTGATCTTCAATGTCGGTAAAACTATTGATTCTATGAAAGGTGGCATTATTATGAGTGACAAAGAAAAATTTGAAGGATTTAAACAAAAACTCGTGGACGAAAACGAAAAAAGCTACGGCAAGGAAATAAGGGGCAAGTTCGGCGACGCAACCGTTGACGCCTCCAATGCCAAGGTAAAAGGAATGAGCGAAGAACAGTATGCCGAAAGTGAGAGGCTTTCCCGGGAAATCAACGAATCTTTGCCGGCGGCAATGGCAACAGGAAACCCTGCCGGTGAGTTGGCGCATAAAGTGTGCGAACTTCATAAGCAATGGATTTGTATATTTTGGCCGGATGGTATGTATACAAAGCAAGCGCATAAAGGGCTTGGTGAAATGTATGTTGCGGATGAACGATTCAAGGCCTATTATGACAAAATTGCTCTCGGCGCCGCTGAGTTCCTTCGGGATGCGCTGAATATCTACTGTAAAGAGTAAATTGAATTATATAAAAAAGCACCGTGTGTCACTTATATTCGGCACACGGTGTTTTTTATTTCTATCAGTTTATTGTTAAAGCTCCCCAATAATCCCAGAGGAAAATTGAAGTATTTTCAAAGCATCAATTGAAGTGATATTGCCATTATTGTTTACATCACCCGCAAACAGTTTGATGTCGCTAAAATCCAGCATACCGCTCGCGTTCTGCAAGGTCATCAGAGCATCGAGCACTGATATCTTACTATCACCGTTAATATCGCCAAGGATGATAATGGTAAATGTGGCAATGATAGTACCTGTTGATTTGGCAGCATTCGCCATTAAATATACTTGTGTGCCCGTGCCAAGCGTTTCGATAGAATACTCGATGGTATAATCTCCGTTGACCTGAACCAATTCTTCAAATTGTTCAATTGATAGTCCGGCTGGCAAGCCGGAAATTATGCCCCGTGAATTATCAACCACACAGTCGGAACCCTGAACAGAAGAAAGCAATATCGAAATAAAAGGAATACTGTGGCTATTTGCGTAACTCTGCGCATAGGACCCGGTAATTCCGTGGATTTTTAAACTGTCACAGCCGTAAAACGTCATATTGCCGATACTTGTCACGCTGACCGGAATACTGATACCGGTCAATCCGGCGCACTTGCGAAACGCATAATCCCCGATACTCGTTACACTGTCAGGAATGTTGACGTTAGTCAATCCATCGCAATCCTGAAACGCACAAGTCCCGATACTCTTTACGCTGTCGGGAATTTTTATGTCAGTCAATCCATCACAATCATCAAACACAAAATTACCAATACTCGTCACACCATTACCGATTCTTACATTAATGAGTCCTTTGCAGTTGTTAAATGCGCCAATCCCGATGTTTGTCACATTATCCGGGATAGTGACGCTTGTTAATTTTCCGCAACAGTTAAATGCAGAGCTCCCGATATCGGTTACTCCCTTTCCAATATTTACGCTTATTAGCCCGGGAAGGGAGATAAATGCAATCGCGGGGATAATTTTCACCTCATCGCTTATGTATACAGTGGTTATTGCGTTGCATCCGGAAAACACTTGATAGTCGGTTGTACCCATACTTAAACAATTGGTAGCGTTAAAATAAACCGTTTCCAAACCAGTGCAATTGGCGAAAGCGATTTCGCCGATGACTGTAACATTCTTCGAAATTGTTAAACTCTTCATGCCTGAGCAGCCTAGAAACGCAGAACGCCCGATACTAGTCACGCTGTCTGGGATAATGACACCGATCAAGCCTGTACAGCCGGAAAACGCCTGCTCCGCGATGCTCGTGACACCTTTGCCGATAATAATATTTTTCCAGCCTGTGCAACCATAGAAAGCATACTTGCCAATGCTCTTCACACTGTCCGAAAAGGTGACACTGGTCAAACCATAACAGCCGGAAAACACACGATCCCTAATGCTTGTCACACCATTGCCTATATTGACACTTGCCAAGCCTGTGCAACCGGAAAACGCATAATTGCCGATACCGTTTACACTGTCCGGTATATTAACGCTAACCAAAGCGCGGCAATTCTCAAACGCACTCGCCCCAATACTCATCACACTGTCTGGGATAATAATATGTTTCAAGCTAAAGAATCCGCAAAACGCAGTGTCGCTTATTCCTTTTGTCTCAGGCAGCAGCGTTAGGCTTGTGCTTGCAGGCATAATTCCCTTGTATTTGTAAGCAATTTTACCTGCGTACACCAGACCATCCGGTTGATTATTATACCAAGCCGTTTTGTTAAAAGCGTTAATTCCGATACTAGTCACGCTGGCACGATAGGCTCGTTTTGACGTCGGAGCTGTAGTTATACTTTTTTTCGTACGTGAGAATAGGTCGATAGGTGTTTTATCGAATTTTCCGTGCGCGAAAACATATCCACGGTATTTTACGGCTTTTGTCCCTTTGCGGAAACAAGTCGACACAAACGATTTAGGGCTAAATATTCGAAAACGGATTGCCGATATAAGCGTTTATCTGCGGGGAGGCTCCTAAAGTGACATCTTCCCCGACTCTAAAATATAAACAATACTTTTTTTATTAAACCATCCCCCTATATACGCTGCTATTATAATAGGCAATATAGCTGAAAAAGGAGCAAAAAGCATACATAACGCAATAATAATCAACGGCTGACCCAAAGCCATAGCGGTATAAGAAGCCATAAATGTTAAGATAATGAAAGATTGATTTGCCGAAATAAAAGTTGATAAACCATAGCCTATAGCTGTAGCGCAGAATAAACAAGGGAAAAAGCTACCTCCGCGCCAGCCTCCGGAAACGCAGCAATTTATCATAAGGATTTTAATAAAGCCGGTAGCAAACAGCAAAGGGGCAGTCCAACTTTGCCAATCTTTAACCATGTCAACCATTTGTTCTTCGCCAGAAAACATAGTATATGGTAAAAACATTCCCGCAAGACTTAATGTCAACCCTGTTATAACAGCACGAATAATTTTTTTATTTTGCAATGGTTTAAATAAGTATTCAAAAAGCTTTTTTGAAAATAGAAAAATCAATCCTGTCAATATACCTAAAATCACAATTGGAAAAAAATAAAGTATTTCATGTGATGTGTAGATAAATTTTTCAAATCTAGCAATTTCTATACCGCCCTGCGCTAATATTTTAGCGATAATACGAAAAGCCAAGACTCCACCTGCCCCAGATGATACATAAGCTGACCATCGCTTAGTTTTCGAAACAGAATAAGTTTTATCGTTATATTTTATATCAACGCCAATGAACGTATTAATAGGATTTTTAATTAATTTAAATAATCTTGTAAGCTTATTTTTTTCTTGGTTCTCCAAAATACTAACGATACTGGATTTGTATTTATCCCGTACCCAGCAAAACAGCATCGCTATAATTCCGGCAAGTCCGGCCTCCGGTCCTACGCTTCCGCCGAAAATAAGCGGCATCAGCGCAGCGACTATAATAATTCCCAAATTGTTATAAGGAATATTCTTATCCCTTTTATAAATTTTAAGAATATCATCCAACAAAATTGGATAATCGCCATATCTGCGCTGCCAAACACCTATAAGAATGCCGCCCACTACGCAGGCAATCACATAATAGAGATTTATTTTTATTCCAAATACAATAATACAAAAAATGGACTGCGGAATTTCTATCCATAATGCATTAATAGCAAATCTCATTATTTGTAAAAACGAAGCAGTAACCGCCCCTACAATTCCCCCACATAAAAAAGTTAGGGTAATAAAAATAAACCAATTCCATATTTTTAAACGTCTTTCCAATTTGTCTACCTCGAAACAATGCTAAATAAATATGCTTGTACCGATATTCAATCTTCTCTCTCGCTGAAAAAAACATCTAATCCGTTCTGTCTTGAGAGCTAAACATCTAACCTGCTCTGTCACCTGACTATGACATCTACCCTGACCAATTAACTATCAAATCTGCCTTCGTGGACATATTCCCACGGAGCGATAATTCTCCGATTTTCGCGCAACAGATTTTCACTCTCAAATCTCGAAAAGCCTTTATTTCAAGGCTTTTCTACACTCTCACTTATCCACCCTTGACATCAATACTACCGTCTCAACGTGTCCGGTACAGTGATGCTGGTCAGCACAGTGCAGCCCTCAAACGCGCTAACTCCAATACTTGCTGTGCCATTGCCGATGGCAACGCTCGTAATGCCGGTACAGTCCTTAAATGCACTCTCTTTAATGCTCGTCACAGTACCCGGAACAACAACTCCGGTCAAATCGGTGCAGCCTTGAAACGCACTGCTACCGATGCTTGTAACGCTGTCCGGAATAGTGATGCTCTTTAATTTAGTACAACCATTAAATGCGCCGTTCCCGATACTTGTCACGCCGCTGCCGATTGTAATACTCGTTAAGCCGGTACATATTTCAAACGCGCCTAATCCGATGCTTGTCACGCTGCTCGGGATAGTGACATTGGTTAATCTTATACAACCATAAAACGCGCCTATTCCAATGCTTGTCACGCTGCTTGGGATGGTAACATCCGTTAATCTTATACAATCATAAAACGCACCCTCCCCGATGCTTGTAACACTATCCGGGATAATGACACTTGTTAGACCGGAAAGGTTCCTGAATGCGTAAGCGTTAATAACTTGTACCTCGCTGCCGATGTTCACAGCCTTGATAGTGTTGCAACCATAAAACGCACGTTCGTTAACAGCCCCTGTAAATAAACAGTTGACAGCGTTAAAATATATCGTTTCCAAACCGTCGCAGTTATCAAAAGCATGCTCAGCAATACTTGCAACATTTTTAGGGATAGTGACGTCTGTTAAGCCGCTGCAATAATAAAACGCAAACATCTCTATATTTGTTACACCATTGCCGATCGTGAGGCTTGATAATCCCATACATTCAGAAAATGCATACATCCCGATGCTCGTTACACTGTCCGGGATTACAACGCCGGTCAATCCGGCGCAACCCTTAAAGGCTTCGGTCCCTATGCTCATAACAGAATAACCTTCAATTATATCGGGTATACTTACCGCGCCTCCAGCCCCTATATATTTTGTTATGGTTGCTTTTCCGTCACTGACCGTGTATTCATAATCACCCCATGTTGCCGCACTCGTCTTAACGGAAAACATTCCGTTGCTTATCCACGCCGGCAAACAAAAATTAAAATTTGCCAATTCAGACAACGGGGCTGTACCAATAACCATTAGTAGCGCAAGAATTATTGCGGTAAGTTTATAAACTGCCTTTTTCATTTATATTTTCCTCCTGCTAAAAATTAACTTATACAACAAAACCACTTAATTGGAAGTCTCTCATTCGTTCTGCAGTTTTCTTCCAATTCAAAAAAAATCTCGTTAAAAGGCTGCTTTAACGGAAAGATAAACCTTTATCTTTCAATTATCATAACTTTACTCTATCGGCTGTTCTCCAATTTAAATTTGTACTTTTTGAGTAATCAAGAACTTAAGCCTTTTATAAAAGTCTGCCTCGGGATTTTTTCAGCAAATAAATTATATAACGAGATTTTATTTCTGTCAATATAATATGCAAAAAAGATATTTTTATATGTCGAAGCGGCAATCATTTTTATGTATCAAACAGTCAAGACCACTCCAAAATGGGGTGGCTTGCACAAGCCCTATAAGGGCCGAAAAGAATTGCCAGCGC
>CAYOAW010000043.1:0-12964 GCA_964402095.1 uncultured Eubacteriales bacterium
AGCGTGTTAAAGTTCAATTTTAACTTCTTCTGATTACTATGATATTTGGAGTTTATACAAAATTTTACGCGCTACCTTTATTTTCTTTTTCTCGTCATACTTTTTTTGGCCAATTCGCGGTTTAACGCGCGTTTTTTATCCTATAATGCTTCTTGCCAAATCCGGCACATCCGTAATAACTCCATCGCATTCACAATCACGTACAGATTCAATGACATATGGTTTATTTACAGTCCAAGGATTGACTATCAAGCCGGCCTTATGACAATTTGAAACATATTCGTCATCAACAAAAACAATATTAGGATGAAGCGCGTCCGCTTTAATTTTTTTTGCAAATCCGACATAATCTTCAGATATTTCATCGATGAAACTTACATTCGGATTATACAATATGCCCGTTTTTGTTTTTGGTTCAATTTCCTTGCACTCGATAAGTATATCCGGTGTAAAGCATGAAATGATAAGATTGTCAAAGAGTCCGAATTCTTTTACTTTTTGAATTGTTTTCCGAACGATATTTGTTCCTTTTTCTCGCGGGGTTTTAATTTCAATATTGATAACTTTCAACCCACCGCAAAGATCTAAAAATTCATCAAGCGTTGGGATTTTAGTGCCGGCATATTCATCCGAAAAATATGAACCGAAATCAAATTTTCGAAGTTCCTCCAAAGTATAATCACTAATCGCTCCTGTTCCGTTCGATGTTTCATCAATCGTATGATTATGACAAACAACTAAAAAACCGTCTTTTGTGAGATGAACATCATTTTCAAATCCATCCGCTCCCATCTCAATTGCAAGTTGAAATGCCGGTATTGTGTTTTGCGGAGCTTTTTCTCTTGCGCCTCTGTGCGCGATAACATTTGTCATTATTATTCTCCTTTTATTATTTATCTTTATTCCCTATAACCTCTGACTTCCTCACCTGTTTTAAATAAATAACCGGAGTCAGCGAGAATATCCAGATTCTTTAACACTTTGCCAATACCATTGGCAACACAGTTCATTGGATCATCAGCAATTTTTGTTTTTATACCGGTTTTTCGTTCTATCATAATATCCATGCCCTTAAGCAAAGCTCCGCCACCGGTTAACAATATACCGCTCTCAGAAATATCGGCTCCAAGCTCCGGCGGGGTTGCCTCCAATACAGTTCTTACAGCTTCGCCGATATATTCAAGCTGTTCGCGAATCGCAAGATATACATCTGTTGAAGTAATTTCAGCCCTTGCAGGCATACCGGTAATATAATTTTTACCTTTAACCTCTATAGCGAGCTCCGCTTCCCGCAAATATGCGCATCCAATCTTACTTTTTATTTTCTCGGCTGTTCTCACACCTATAAGAATATCCCGTTCACGCCTGAAATATCGCACTATCGCATCGTCAAAAGCATTGCCAGCAACTTTTATTGAATTGGAAACCGCTATACTGCCCATTGTTATAACAGCGATATCAGCAGTACCTCCGCCGATATCTACAACTAAAACCCCCTTCGGATGATTGATTTCAACACCAGCGCCTATTGCCGCAGCAAGAGGTTCCTCTATAAGGCAAGCACGCGCTGCTCCGGACGAAGTTGCCAAATCAAGAATTGTACGTTTTTCAAGATTTGTCACGCTGCATGGCAAACAAATGATTATATTCGGTTTAAATACCATGTTGCCGCAAATCTTCTGAAGGTAATAGCGAAGAATGTTCTGAGTAACGGTAAAGTCAGATACTACCCCGTCTTTCATCGGTAAAACTACTTTGATTGAGTCCGGAGTTCTCCCAACCATTCCATAGGCTTTTTTCCCTGTCGCAAACATTTTGCCTGTTGCTTTTTCATAGGCGGCCGCAGTAGGTTCAGACAAAACAATTCCCTTACCCTCAACAAAAATTATTGTTGAGGTTGTACCCAAATCTACGCCAATATTAATACCAAGCATTATTTCACCAACATTTTATGCAATACTATTTTTTCGTGTGACCGCTGCAGTCAAGCAGCATACTTCCTTTGCTCCTGAAAGAACAAGCATTTTTGCGCACTCATTCAAAGTTGCGCCTGTCGTAGCGATATCATCGCATAGCAATATTGTTTTATCCTTAACCGATTCAGGATCTGTAATTTCAAATACACCCGCAAGATTTCCTTTGCGCATTGATGAGTTCATCGTATGCTGAGCGGGAGTGTCATAAATTTTTGATATAATATTCATCGGCGGTTTCAATTTTAATATTTTTCCGACTTCCAAAGCAAGCAATAAGCTTTGATTATAACCCCTTATCTTTAAACTTTCATTTGTCAGGGGAACGTAAGTAATAATATCGAATGCTTTTTGACCATAATTACACCTTGCTGTTTTGGCCATTTCGTTCGCAAGAATTTTAGCATTACTTATTTTACTGTAAAATTTAAAATTCAAAATACACTTTTTAACTTCATTTTCATAATAAAACGGAGCAGACAGGCAGGTGTAAAAGATTTGTTTCCCTTTACACAAGCATTCTTCTTTTCCGCGGCCGCATGTCATACATATTGGCGGTTTAACGTATGGAATACTCTTTTTACAAACATTGCATATATCAACCGAAGGTGAAATAACATTGTTGCAAAAACTGCAGCGCTTTGGGAAAAAAGCATATATAAGCGTTGATAATATGCTTTTTATTTCCGCCACAGTTATTCCTCCAACAAAAAATATTTCAAAGCAGAGTACCGTTTTGATTTTTTATCATTTTCAACCATTTTTCTTATTTGTTCGGAATTTCCAACAATGACCATAATTTTCTTAGCTCTTGTAACTGCTGTATATAAAAGATTACGATAAGCCAGCTGAGGAATAACACCGATAACAGGCATTACTACCGCCTCAAACTCATTCCCCTGGCTTTTATGAACAGTTACCGCATACGCAAGTTCCAGATCACCCGCCTGTTCAAATGTATATATAGCAATTCTGTCATCAAAAACAATCTTTAAAACAGTGGATGAGATATCAATTTTTTCTAAAATGCCAACATCACCGTTAAAAATCCCTGTGCCCTTTTCGCCATCTCTTTCCCAATTAATATCATAATTATTTTTAACCTGCATGACTTTATCGCCTTCGCGCAGCGTATTCATTCGAATAATAATCTCTTTTTTGTCTTTCCGCGGAGGATTTAATAAAGCTTGAAGCTGCTTATTAAGACTGTTTGTCCCAGTTTCGCCTTTCCTTGAAGGGCATAAAACCTGAATGTCTGTAATCGGTGAATATCCATATGCGGATGGAAGTCTGGATGAACAAAGCTCGCCAATTGTCTTTGATGCCAAAACAGAAGAATTTCTCTCCATAAAAAAGAAATCGTTGTCCCTGCTGTTTAATTCAGGCATTTCACCTTTTACAATTTTATGTGAATTGATAACAATCAGACTTTTTAAAGCCTGTCTGAATATTTCCTTCAGTTCAATAACTGGGAGAAGATTTGATGCGATTAAATCATGCAATACATTCCCCGCACCAATCGGCGGCAATTGATCAGAATCACCAACCATAACTAAACGGCATCCGATCGGCAATGCTTTCAACAAACTTGAAAAAAGAGAAATATCAACCATTGACAGTTCATCAATTATTATCGCATTGGCAGGAATTGGATTTTTCTCATTTCTCGCAAATACAGGATGGTCATTTTTATCCCATTCAACTTCCAACAGACGATGAATCGTTTTCGCCTCTTTTCCGGTTACTTCACTCATCCTTTTTGCGGCTCTTCCGGTCGGGGCTGCGAGAACAACATCAAGACCACTGACTTCAAAAAGTTTCAGTATACCGTTAATAGTAGTCGTTTTTCCTGTACCGGGGCCGCCAGTCAATATTAATATACCTTTTTGAATCGCCGTAATAATTGCCAAGCGCTGCTTTTCTTCGTATTTTATGCCCTGCTCATTTTCAATTTTATGAATTTCATCATCCAAGGTTTCCTTTCCGGCGGGCGGAAAACGCAAAATCAATTTTATGTGATCAGCAGCACTTTTTTCCGCCATATAAATATGCGGCAAAAAAATATATGCTTTTCCGTTAATCACTTTTTGTACCAATTGGCCATTCTGTAAAGCTGAATCGATATTAATATCAGTCTTGTCTCTTTCTGAATTTAAAAGTTCAAAACAAGGCTCAAAGAGTTTTTCACGCGGCACACATGTGTGACCGTTTGAAAGATTGTGACGGACAACATGAATAATTCCGGCGGTTATCCTATATGACTCAAAAGTCTTTTCCGGCAAAGAATATGCAATGGAATCGGCTCTTTCAAAGCCTATGCCAATTGACTCATTGCATAAAATATATGGATTGTTTTTTATCATATCCACTGCATTTACGCCAAATACCCGATATGCGTTAAGGCATTCTGTGGGGGACATGCCAAGCCCCTCAAGCGCAATCATAACCTCACGTACAGCAAACTGAGCCTTAAAATCCGAACAGATCTTTTCTGCCTTTGCAAATGATATTCCTTTAACGGAAGATAACCGGCGAGGATCATTTTCCAGAATATTAAAAGCGTTTTCACCGAATGATTCAACAATTTTTACAGCAGTTGCCGGGCCTATTCCTTTTATAATTCCGGAAGAAAGATACTTCAACAAATCAGCAGAGTTCGCAGGCAAACTATGTTCGCATAATTCTGCACGAAACTGTCTGCCAAAAGAAGCGTGAAAGTCCCAATGCCCTCTTATTCGGAGTTTTTCCCCAGCCGAAACCTGCGGCATAATACCCACAACTGTTACAAGTTCTTCTTCGCTGCTGATATCCAGCACAGTAAAGCCTGTATCCTCACGGCGATAGGTAATATTTTCAACAGTACCTGCTAATTCAATTTGTTCCAATATATTTTCCATTATATTTTCCTTTTGCATCTTCAAAAATTTTATCCAATTATCCGAATATAATTTTATTAAATAAAGGCAAAAGGCCGTAATTATCCGGTGTGTGTGCCGGCAGCTGATACATAACATGCCCCGGAAATTCATTTCCTTCGACAAGTGCAGGGCCATCAGGTGTAACGGCGATGTCCCAGCCAACATACCCTACCTGCGGAATAACCGCAGCTGCGTTAAGCGCCATCTCAATGCAATCATCCCACATCGGTATTGTAAAACCTTTAATATTTATTTTTGTATCGGGATGTTCAGCGTAAATTTTCCCTTCATGATCAACAGCATCAAACATTAATTTTCCGGTTTCTATATCTACTCTTGTTAATAAACCGCCACTGATAAAATTATCAACGAAGTTTTCGGATTTGCCCATTCTGAAATAAGACACAACTGCTTTAGCGTTTCCGTTTTTGTAAACAGTCACAAGTCTTATTGTATTAATACTGCCCGGATACATTTTATTTAGTTTTTCATGCTGCTGCAGACATTCCTCAACAAGGTCGCAATTGCTTTTTAATAAATATTGAAACAATGCATTAATATCTGAAAAATCTTTTACATAAAGTTTCTGTATTCCCTTCCCGCACATTTCCGCTTTTGGTTTCGCTATCAGCACTTCCTTCCCGGAAATCCATGATTTGAATTCATCAGCCTTATCGCCGTTTATAATCATCCATTGCCTATGAAGATATTTTGAAAATTCAGTATTAAACTCATCCTTATTTTCAAAAAAATGCCGATATTCTTTAATATTTAATAATTTTACATAATCGTCGTTTACACCCCTGGTTATAAAAGTCCTTCGTTGTTTCGAATTTGTCCTTTCCATTTGAAAAACATCATAATCAGTAAAACCCGCAGAATAACGCAAACCGCACCATATAATATCTATCAGCACAATAATCTTCGCTTTGCCGCAACGAAAACTGACACGCTTGACAGTGTCAAGCATATCTGCGGTTTTTATTCTTTTTAAGCGTGATATAATATATTTAATTCTATTCATTTCCACCTCAGAATAATTATCAAAAATCAGCGAGCAGGCCTGTAAGCCGAGTTCTGTCGTTTATTGCAGCCATCTATCTATGCTGTATGTTGCCATACAGCTTTAGCCACCTTTCTGAGAATACGCCGAGCAAGCGTTAACCGGCATTTCTGCCGATTTCTCAATTTGGTGTTGCTCCGGATAGGGTTTGCAGGGCCGCACGGTCTCCCGCGCGCCGGTGAGCTCTTACCTCGCCTTTCCACCCTTGCCCGCTTTTGGGGCGGGCGGTATATCTCTGTTGCACTTTCCCTAAGGTCACCCTCGGCGGCCGTTAGCCGTTATCCCGCTCTGCGGAGCTCGGACTTTCCTCGTGTGCGAAAATATTCCGCACACGCGGCTGCACAGCCTGCTCGCTTTATTTATTCTAATTCAAATACATCGGCATGTCAAATGAAATAGAAATATTTAATAAAATCATATACTAATTTTCATTTTATGGATTGTTTATTGTATTAATATAATGTAGAATAAATTTAATATTGCAATGTTAAGGAGTCTGTCCTCATGGATGATGTTTACTTTTCCAGTTATAAAAGCGGATCAAACACTTCCCCCCCACAATCAAATCAGCAAAAACCTCCGAAGCAAGTTAAAAAAGCAAAAAAGAAATTCAGGTTAATTAAAACGCTGTTTATATTTTTTCTTATTGCGTCAATTGCATTTTCGTTAATATTTGCATATATATATAATTTGATGCGAACAACCGATTATAATCCTTCCGGCCACTCTGAGAATGTTTATGTTGATTCCGATGAGTTAATGCAAAATAAAAATGTTGTTAATATTCTTTTTATTGGTGTTGACCGCCGAGCAGAAGACATCGCATCCCGTTCAGATTCAATGATATTATTTTCAATTGACAAAAACAATAAAAAGATTAAACTTACATCTTTTATGAGGGATACCTGGGTCGACATACCTGATCATGGATATGCAAAACTTAATGCCGCCTGCACTTATGGCGGAGCTCAACTGGTCATGGACACGATTGAATATAATTTTAATATTCATATTAACAGTTATCTTTTGGTTGACTTTGACACTTTTGCAGATATTGTAAACAAACTTGGCGGTGTTTCCGTTGAAATAAGCGAATCTGAAGCTGAATATATGCGCAATAAGGTCCATCTCGATATTAATGCAGGCAACAATATTCATCTTAACGGAAACGAGGCTTTATGGTATTGCCGTATTCGTTATCTTGATTCTGATTTTATGCGTACCTTCAGGCAAAGGAAAGTCGTTTCTTCAATCATCAAAGAAGCAAAAGAAACAAGCTTAATTGATCTTTTAAATATTGTAAAAGACATACTTCCCGGCATCGAGACTGATATAAATGCGTATGATTTAACTAAACTATCAATCGGAGCAGCTTTTAGATATATTCGTTTTGATATTGAACAAGCCAGAGTTCCTGCTGAAAACACCTGGGAGAATGCAACAAGAGACGGTCAATCTGTTTTACTTGCCGATATAGGTGAAAATCAACAAATGTTAAAAGATTTTTTATATACAGCAGATTCCGAAAAGGAAACAACCGAAAATTCATAGTAGAATTTTGGAGGTTTATTTAATGGACGTTTCATCACTTTTTAAAATTTCAAGCGGTCTTTATATTATTGGAGTCAAAAACGGAAATGATTTTGGCGGCTCAGTTGTTGATGCTTTTATCCAAGCTACCAGCAGCAACCCTCCGCATATAATTTTATGCAGTATGAACGGTAACCGCACAACTGCTCTGATTAAGGAAAATGGTGAATTTACAGTTTCTGTTTTAAACCGGGATATTGATCCGTTTATCATTGCGAATTTTGGTTACCAATCAAGCAGAACAGTTAATAAATGGGAAAATGTTGATTATCAATTAAAAGACGGACTGCCTGTCTTAATTGAAGCAGCAGCATTTTTTCGCTGCAAAGTTGAAAATATAAGAATTATGTCGACACATAATATTTTTACTGCCTCGGTTGAAGATGCTTGGCTGGGCAGCGGAGAACCCTTATTATACGATTATTATTTCAAAAACCTTAAGGAGTCCGCAGCTAAAGCTTTTGCCGAGTTTAAAGCTACCGGCAAAGCACCAAGGATAAAATTTTCAATCGCAGAGCCGGCTGCCAATGCCGAACCGTCAAACAACGGTAAGACAAAGCAATGGGTTTGCACGGTCTGCGGATATGTTTATAATGGCGACACTTCATTTGAGGACCTTCCGGACGACTGGCTTTGTCCCCTTTGCGGTGCACCAAAGTCTCTTTTTGAATTGCAATGGATATGAAGATTCTTCAAAAGGGTTTTAATTATTCACAAGACGGGCCCGGAAACCGCCTTGTATATCATCTGCAAGGCTGCAATCTGCATTGCCCCTGGTGTTCCAATCCCGAAAGCATGCAGGAAAACGGCAGCCTTTTGGTAAAAGGTAACCCGGCAGACAAATCCTGCCCATACGGCGCTATAGAAAATAATTTTCTTAACAGACAGATTTGTGCAAACTGTTTAACCAAAGAATGTACATATATTCCCGGGAGCAATCTTTGCCTTAGTTGTACTGTTGTGGATATCGATGAAGTCTTTAATGAAATCATTCGAAGTTCATTGATGTATTTTGACGGCGGAGGTGTTACTTTCACAGGCGGTGAACCGACTCTGCAATTTGAGAGCCTGCAGGAATTGCTCATACGTCTGAAAAAATCCAATATAAATACTGCTGTTGAAACAAACGGAACTCACATTCGTTTGGCTGATCTTTACCAGTTCATAGACTATTTAATAATTGACTGCAAACATTACAGAAGCGATATCCACAAAAGAGTCACAGGTGTTGGGAATAAAATCATTTTAGATAATATTCGTATAGCTGCTGAAACACGTTCGCAGCTGCTTGTAAGGATACCTTTAATTAACCATTTCAATTCTTCGGTTAAAGACGCTGAAGAATTTGCAGCGTTTTTTGGCAGTATGAACACCGTAAACTGCTCATTTGAGCTTTTGAGGTATCATGAATACGGTAAAGACAAATGGGAACAATGCGGTATGATTTATGAGCCTAAAGACGCCGAAGTAAGCGATGACGCATTTGAAAAGTTCAGAAACATTTTTATATCACATAATTTAAACCTGATAAAAACATAATAACATTATATCTTTGGAGGCATAAAAATGAAAAACGCACTTGGAGAAACCCAAAAATTAACTGAAATGGCAAAACTTCTTTTTAAAGAAGAAAGAAGCCTTAAACGTCTTGATGGATGGTTTTTTGCCAGAGAATCGGCGGTAAAAGTCACAAAAAATATCGGCAAGCAATCAAAAGAGCTTGCGGCAGCCTTTGAACTACGCGCAATAATTGAAGACTTACCGCTTTCAATAAGCAGCAATGCTATATTTGCCGGTACTCAAAGAGATGCCTTCGCGCGCAGTTATGCGCTGATTAATCCTGCATTTGAAGTCGAGACCTTCAGCGGTTATTGTGACCCAACTGCAGTTTTCAACGATATCGTACCGAATGAAGAAGTTACTGCAGAAAGAATAAATAATTTACGTGAATACACAAAACAAAGCGAATATGTAAAAACGCTCTCTGCTGTTTATGATGAATATTCGAATTATACCAGTGAGGTTGCCTTCTTTATTGAGCAGGTAACAGGGCATTTAATTCCTGATTTCCGTCCCGCATTAAAATACGGAATTGATGCTATCCGCAGCGAAGTTCATTCCCGAATGTTAGACGAAGATGATGAAGAGAAAAAAGATGTATTTAATTCAATCGAAATTTCGCTTGGGGGTGTATTACGCCTTGCCGAAAGATATGCGGATATTGTTGCTGAACAAAGAATAACGGCAAAGGGCGAACGTGCTGTTCAGCTTGAACAGATGGAAGCTACTCTTCGAAAAGTACCCGCAAAAGCATCGGCTACTCTCTATGAAGCTATGCAGTCTTATTTATTGCTTTGGCAAGTTATGTGTCTTGAGCAAGCTCCGAATCCCTTTGCATTTTCTGTCGGCAACGCTGACAGGATTTTTGAACCATACCGTATGATGAGCGGTGAAAGCAGAGATGAAACCGCAGCACTTTTTAAACATTTCCTAACTTTTTACAATGTCGGTGACAGAAGCTGGGCAATTTCCCAGAATGTTCTTTTAGGCGGAAAATCAAACAGCGGCGAAGATTTAACGAGTGTTACGACATTTGCTATTATGGATGCTTATTATGATATGAATCTGCCGCAGCCGATATTATCTATCAAACTTCACAAAAATACACCCGCTGAACTTTACAGCGAAATGGGTAGATTTTTCTTTACACCGGGCTGTTTAACACCTTCACTGTTCAATGACGATTCCGTATTTATAGCGCTGTCAAATAACGGCGTTGATAGTGCTGATTTGGAGGATTATTCAGTTGCAGGATGCCAAGAGCCGCTCATTATGGGAAAAGATAATGCCAATACAACAAACAGTTGGCTGAATTTGCCCAAAATACTTGAATTGGTATTAAACAACGGATGTTCTACCATCACCGGTAAAAAAATTGACAGCGTTACAAAAGAAGTTGAACCTCTGTCTTTGTTAAAAAATATTCGTGAGGAATTTTATAAAAATGTAGAGCATTTCACCGTAAAGATGGCACAGGCTGCAAATGGCGCTTCAATAGCTTTGTCGAATTTACCGGTTCCTTTCCTATCGGCATTCATGGGGGGAGCTTATACCGGGATTGATGCCCGGGATCATAAAAGACAAGGCACAAAATATAACGGAAGCGGTTGTTTAATACATGGCCTCTCAGTAATCGCTGATTCAATAATCGCTATTGATCACTTAATATCTGAGCGCCCAGAAGACGCCGGCAGACTGCTTGATGCACTCCGTTCTAATTTTAATGGCGACGAGGAACTTCGTCAATATCTGTTAAAAAGCCCAAAATTCGGCAACAATATTGAAGAAGTGGACAATGAAGCTGCTAAAATCGCCGCAAAAGTCTCTGACATAGTTGCGAGCCAAAAGAATTATCTTGGCAACTCTTTCAGGCCTGACTGGAGCAGCCCTTCAACTCACCTTCTTTACGGTTATTGGGTTGGCGCTACACCGGATGGCAGAAAAGCTCGAGAAGAACTGAATTACGGAGTTGATCCTCTTTTCGGCGAGGCAGGTTCAGGCATGGGATTCCGTATGCTTTCGAACATGAAACTTCCTTTTGATAAATTCTGTGGCGGATATGCATCCCACTTCGGTATTGATCCTAAGTTTTTCAAAGCAAAGGATTATGAAGGAAAGGGCATCGAATTTGCAAAAAAGGTTATTACTCCCCTTTTCTTTAATAAAAGGAATCATATGTTATGCCCTTTCTATCTTTATGTCAATGTCACAACACCCGAAACGCTTCGCAAAGTCCTTGCAGATCCGCATAAATACGCGCCAAGCGGTGTATACATTATGCGAATTCACGGAACATTTGTTAACTTCCTTGATCTTTCTCCGGCTATTCAGCAAGATATTATCAAGAGGCTTGACTTAGAGTCAACATCACTTTAAAGGAGCATCAACAAATGAAGGTAATCGGTCTCGACATCGGGACGACCACAATATGTGCAATTGTTATTGAAACAATAAGCGGCGAAGTTTTAAAAACTGTTACCGCAAACAATAATACTCAATATCAAGGTTCCGATAATTTTGAAAAAATACAAAATCCAGACCTTATTCTCTCAAAATGTGAAACAATTATAAAAGACCTTACCGACTCTTTTGCGCCGGTTGCCTGTATTGGAGTTACAGGCCAAATGCACGGAATTGTATATTTCGATAAATCAGGCAATTCTGTCAGCCCACTGTATTTCTGGCAGGATGAAAGCGGCAATGAACCTTATAATGACCATCAAAGCTATGCTGAATACTTATCGGAAATTACCGGTCATAAAATGTCAACCGGTTTTGGATGCACAACTTATTTTTATCATACAAAAAAAAGTAAAGTCCCGTTAAAAGCAGTTGGTTTTTGCACAATACATGACTATATTGTCATGAAACTTTGCGGTAATAAAAAGCCGCTTGTCCATACAACCGATGCCGCAAGTTTCGGTTTATTTGATTTATCTAAGCTTAATTTTGATAAAAGCGCTATTGAAATATCCGGACTTGATTATAATTTTTTCCCACAAGTAACAAAAGATTTTGATATTGCCGGGTATTACAAAGATATAATTCCCGTTTCCGTTGCCATCGGCGACAATCAAGCCAGTTTTCTCGGCTCCGTATGTGATATGAAAAATGCCCTTCTCATCAATGTCGGTACAGGCAGTCAGATTTCATATCTCACAGATGATTTAACTTCAACATCAGATTTAGAAATACGCCCTTGTTTCGGCAATAATTTTCTTTGCGTCGGATCCTCACTTTGCGGCGGGAGAGCATTCGCTTTGCTCGAAGAATTTCTCAGAAAAACCGTCTTATTTTGCACCGGTAACAAAATAGACAGTCTTTATCCGGCAATAGATTTGTTCCTTTCCGACAGTATACAGCCTTCAAATCCCCTGGAAATTTCCACCAGATTTTGCGGAACTCGTAACAATCCGGATGAAAGAGGTATGATTAAAAATATCGGGCTTGATAATTTTACTCCTCAGCACTTCATTTTTGGTGTCTTAAACGGTATGGTTGAGGAATTGCTGGCAATGTATAAGGTCTCAGGCAATAACAACCATAATGTTATTATTGGTTCCGGCAACGGCTTGAGAAAGAATCATGCGCTTCAAAAACTTTTTTCACAAAGCTTCGGGGTTGAAATGAAAATTCCATCTCACAATGAAGAAGCGGCATTTGGAACAGCGTTGTTCGCCTTAACCGCAACTAATTTTTATAACACTATATATGACGCTCAAAAAATTATTAAATACAGGTGATTCTTTTGAAAAAATCAAAAATGACGATTGCGAAAGAGTTTAAAATCGGCGAAGTTGATAAAAGATTATTCGGTTCTTTTATTGAACATTTAGGCAGAGCAGTATATGGCGGAATTT
>CAYOAW010000043.1:13064-17358 GCA_964402095.1 uncultured Eubacteriales bacterium
GATGAAGCAAGAAATCTGGTTGAATATTGCAACCATTCCGGCGGAACTTATTGGAGTGATTTGCGCCGTTCTCATGGAGCTTATAAACCGCATGATATAAAATTATGGTGCCTTGGCAACGAAATGGATGGGCCCTGGCAAATAGGCGCAAAAACCGCATATGAATATGGAAGAATAGCAAACGAAACAGCAAAAGTTATGAAAATGACAGACAATTCCATTGAGCTTGTTCTTTGCGGTTCTTCAAACAGCAGAATGTCTACCTTTGGCGACTGGGAAGCAACCGCTCTTGACCTTTCATATGAAAAAGTTGACTATATTTCACTTCATCAATATTTTGGCAACAATGGCAGCGGTGACGAGATATTACAGTTTGAAAATTTCCTTGCGCGTTCAGTTGAGCTTGATGATTATATAAAAACCGTTATTTGCATTTGCGATTATATTAAAGGGAAAAAGCATTCAAAGCATCTTATAAATCTTTCTCTTGACGAGTGGAATGTTTGGTACCATTCTCATGGCGCAGATTTTGAGAAATGGTCTAAGGCTCCCCGCATTTTAGAAGATGTATATAATTTTGCGGATGCGCTTTTGGTTGGGTTAATGCTAATCACTATGCTGAGGCATTGTGACCGGTTAAAGGTTGCTTGCATTGCTCAATTAGTAAACGTGATTGCGCCTATAATGACGGATAACGGCGGATCTGCATGGGCACAAACAATTTTCTATCCTTTCATGCATGTTTCGAATTTCGGCAGAGGTACCGCTCTCATACCAATTATTGAAACAACCAAGCACGATACAAAAGATTTTAGTGATGTGCCTGATATAGATGCGATGTGTGTGTTAAACAGTTCAAATGACGAGTTGACTATTTTTGCTGTTAACCGTGATTTTGTTGATAATAATGAAATGGATATTAATCTTTCGGATTTTCAAGGATACAAGCCTTTTGAATACATAATTATGGCCGGTCATGATTTAAATGAGATTAATACAAATACTTCCTCTCCAGTTATTCCCTCAACAGCTCCCCTGCCTCTTCTTAACAACAAACATTTATCAGTTATCTTGCCGCCCTTATCCTGGAATGTTATAAGACTTAGAAAAGTGTAAATTATAGCAATTGCATTTTTTAAAATTAAGGGAGTGAACTTTATGGATTTTAAAATAGCTTTTATTGGAGCAGGTTCAATCGGTTTTACAAGAAGGCTTGTCACAGATCTAATGAGTGTGCCTGAATTTAAAGGAAATCTTGATATATGGTTCATGGATATTAACCCTCAAAATTTAGAAATGGTCACTCAGCTTTGTCAAAAAGATATGGCTGAAAACGGTTTAAACTGCAAAATCAGTGCAACGCTTGACCGGCGTGAAGCACTGAAAGATGCAAAATATGTTATTTGCTGCGCAAGAATCGGTTGCCTTGAAGGTTTTATAACCGATATAGAAATCCCACTAAAATACGGCGTAGACCAGTGTGTCGGTGATACGCTTTGTATTGGCGGAATTATGTACGGCCAACGCGGTATCGCACAAATGCTCGATTTTTGCAAGGATATGCGGGAAGTTTCAAAGCCTGATGTACTTCTGCTTAACTACTCAAATCCAAATGCCATGATGACATGGGCGGCAAATAAGTATGGAAATGTTTCAACTATCGGGCTTTGTCACGGAGTTATGGGCGGTGAGCGGCAGATTGCCGAAGCTCTTAAAATACCACGCAACGAACTCGACTTTATTTGCGCCGGGATTAATCATCAGACTTGGTATATTCAAATCAAGCATCACGGCAGAGTTATTGGCGGAGATGAACTTTTAGCGGCATATGAGGCAAATGAAAAACTCAAACGTCAGGAAAAAGTCAGAATTGATATGCTTCGCCGATTTGGCTGCTACTCCACAGAATCCAATGGCCATCTTTCCGAATATTTGGCATGGTACCGTAAAAGACCGGATGAAATCATCGATTGGATTGACCTTGAAAGTTGGAGCATGGGTGAAACCGGCGGTTATTTAAGAGTTTGCCTTGAGGGCAGAAATTGGTTTGAAACCGATTTTCCGAACTGGTTAAAGGCCCCCGCAAAAAAATATGACGGTACGGACCGCAGTGAAGAACATGGTTCGTATATAATAGAAAGCCTTGAGACAGGCAGGCGTTACAGAGGCCATTTCAATGTAGTAAATAACAATTGTATATCTAATTTAGCAGACGATTGCATAGTTGAGGTACCCTGTTATGTCGACGGCAACGGAATTTCCGTTCCCAGAGTCGGTGATCTTCCGCTTGGCTGCGCTGCTGTTTGCGCGCAAAGTGTCTGGGTTCAAAGGCTTGCGGTTGAAGCAGCGGTTCGGGGTGATGTTAAGCTGTTAAAACAAGCAGTTCTTATGGACCCATTGACAGGCGCAGTTTGCAATCCGCCCGAGATCTGGCAAATGGTTGATGAAATGCTTATTGCTCAGGAAGAGTGGCTGCCTCAATATACCGGTGCAATTGAAGCCGCTAAAGAACTTTTTGCCAAGGGCAATTTACTGCCAACAAAAAATAATTATAAAGGCGCAGCAAGGCTTCATGTTAAAAATATCGACGAACTTACATCGGATAAAATAAATTCCACTGCAAACGCGCAGGCATCAGCCAAATAATTTCTTATTTCGGAATATATGATAATTTAAATTAGGGAGGATATTTCATGAATAAACCGGTTTTATCTGCATATTATGAATCAAAAACACCTTCCGGTGTCAGGCTTGCGCAAATGAAATATGAAGAACGTGCAATAAAACCTGATGCTGTAATAAATGTTGGACAGGGAAATGTTCCGCTCCCAACAAATCCTGCTTTGCAGAAAAGACTTTTCCATTTAGATGCGCCGGACAGTCCCTTCAAAAATGGCGCAATACGATATTCCGAAGCCGGAGGCCGCAAAGAATGCCAGGATGCGTTCAAAAACATCCTATCATGTGAAGGTTTTGATACCGATAAAATATATGTCCAAATCACAGACGGCGGGTCTGCCGGTATGGAATTAATGATTCTCGGCGTTTGCGGGCCTGCCGGAACTGATGAAAAACCGCTCATGATGATAGAACCTGTTTATACAAACTACATTTCCTTTGCAAAAAGATTAGGCCGCAAAACAATAACAGTAAAGCGCCATTTAAATGAAAACGGAAAATTCAGTCTTCCATCTTTAGAAGAAATAGAAGAAAAGATAAAAGCGAACAATCCGGGAGCGCTTCTTATTATACCTTACGACAACCCCACCGGACAGCTTTATAACTATGGGCAGTTAAAAGAGCTTGCATTGCTTTGTGTTAAGTATAACATGTGGATGGTAAGCGATGAGGCATATCGCGAATTATATTATACCGGTGACAACAATCTTGTAAGTATCTGGGGTCTTTCCGATTCCGATGTCTCGGGAATTGAAGGAAGAAGAATCAGCATTGAAACATCATCAAAAGTATGGAATGCCTGCGGGTTAAGAATCGGTGCTGTTATTACTGATAACGCTGTGTTCAATAATCGTTCAATAGCAGAATACACAACAAATCTTTGCCCCAACATTATTGGCCAATATATATTCGGCGCACTTGCTCATGAAACAAAAGAAAATATTACTGATTGGTGTTCGAATCTTCGCGGTTATTACAAAGATATTATATTTAAAGTTCACAACACTTTATTAGATCTTGAACCCAATTTGATAGTATCCAGCCCTGATGCCTCGATCTACACAGTTATAGATGTCCGGCGTGTTGTAAACCCTGGATTTGACTCTGTCGATTTTGTATTATACTGTGCACAGAAAGGCGCTGTTGAATGTGACGGGGTTATGACTACCCTTCTGCTGACGCCGTTAAAAGGATTCTATAATAATCAGCCCGGTGAGATTAATCCCGGAAACACACAATTCAGGATTTCATTTGTTGAAGCACCTGATATTATGATGAAGGTGCCCGAGTTATTTGTTAAATTGTTAAGACAATATGAAAATCAGTAACAAGACAGTTGCATAACTTTTTATGATAAAATATCCGGCAAACAATAATATTCATTTTAATATTTGAATAAAACGCAGCAATAATTATTACCGTGTTAACACTTTTTTAACACGGTATTTAATTTTATCTTGACACGAATGTTATAAAATGTTATATTTAACAAATCATAACATTATTATATTGAAGGTGATAAAATAAACAGTCTTAGACGAGAAAAAATTCAATTATACGTTGAAGAAAAGGGTGCGGCAACAATAAAAGAGTTGTGCGCCCTTATACCTAATGT
>CAYOAW010000044.1:0-17263 GCA_964402095.1 uncultured Eubacteriales bacterium
CGGGCGGCTTTGTATGAGGGAAATAAGAGGGGAATGAGTTCCTGGGGTTATGACGAAAACGGTTGGCCGAGCGGTTTCGGCGACGGACTTGTCAGTGGAATGGGAATAACAAATCAGCAAAAATATCTGCGTTGCGAACTGCTCGAGCAGCCAAGAGATGATAACCGGACAATCATTAATTTACCGTATAATGATAAGATCGCGTGCTTTTATTATGATGTCAACGAATTTTATGTTGATACTCTTGACGCTCAGGTAACTGATCAATTCATCGAGGCAGTACATGAACGCTATAAAAGAGAACTTGGCGGTGATTTTAATAAATTGGCAGGCTTTTTCACTGATGAACCGCAGGTTTCACGTGACGGTATTCCATGGTCGTTTACAATGCCTGATAAGTATGCTGAAGCTTACGGTGAGGAACTTCTTCCCTTGCTGCCGAATTTATTTTATGACATTGCGGGCTGTGAAAAAACACGTTATCGTTTTTGGAAGCTGGTCACGGATTTGTTTGCCGACAATTTTATGGGCAGAATATATGCCTGGTGCCAGGAGAACGGCGTTAAGCTGACAGGCCATATGGTTTTGGAGGAAACATTGGAGAGTCAGCTGACCTCAAATGGAGCCTGCATGCCGAACTATGAATTTTTTGATATCCCGGGTATGGATTGGCTGGGGCGTCATGTCCAGGACAGCCTGACACCGTTGCAGTTGTCATCCGTTTGCAGTCAGCTTGGAAAAAAACAAGTGCTTACCGAGAGCTTTGCTCTTTGTGGTTGGGATGTAAGTTTTGAGGAACTGAAATGGATTTTTGAAATGCAGTCAGTGCGCGGAATCAATCTGTTATGCGAGCATTTGGAAGGCTACACGCTTGAGGGTATCCGCAAAAGGGATTATCCTCCAAGTCATTTTTACCAGCAGCCATGGTGGCGTGAATATGAAAAACTGCTTAATTCTTTGAGCAGGATTGGTATGCTTCTCGCCGAAGGAGAAACAAGATTTGATGTTTTGGTACTGCATCCGCAAAGTTCGGCCTGGCTTCTTTATAATGATGACGATATTGAAAGAAGCACCAACATAGGCATGATCAATATGGGCTTATTAAATCTTATCAATACTTTGGAAACTGCACAAATTCAGCTTCATTTGGGCGATGATAGAATTATTGACCGTTATGGCAATGTGAATGCGGCGAAATTTGATGTCGGCTCGCAAAGTTACAGCGTTATTATCGTTCCGCCTTGCCTGACACTGGCGGGGACAACGTTTGAAAAATTGAAAACTTTTAAAGCAAATGGAGGAAATTTGATTTTTGCAGGTGAAATTCCTACAATGATTGATGGTGTCGTTTCCGGCGAAATAGGGCTGCTTGCAAAGGATTGCCCAAATGTTGAGACAGAGAATGTAGCCGATATTATTCCCGATCAGTTTAAAAAAGTTCAAATAATGGTTAAAAACGGTAAATCGGCAAACGGAATTGCTTCAACTGTCCGTTATTTTGATGATTTCACGATGTTATATTTTGCAAATACAAGAGGTCAAGAGTGTGATGCTGACATATCATTTATTGGAAAATCTGTTGAAGAATTCAATTATGATAACGGAACAGTAAAGGGTATATACTATGAAACGTCAGATGACAGGATAATAATTAAACATCATTTTTATGAAAAGAGTTCTGTTGTATATTTTGTTTACAATGATTTCCGCGCAAAATCGGTTTTAGATATATGCGATGGACTTGTACCGGTTAACACAAAAATATCTTGTCTTTGGCAAATTGCCGAACGGGATGAAAATGCGCTGACACTTGACTTTTGTGATTGTATGATTGACGGTGAACTAATCGGTAAAAACATACCTGTTAATGATATACAGGAAATTGCAATTGCCTATAAACGTAAGGTCAATATCAGTATGGATTTCCATATTTCGGTAAAAACCGCACCCAAAGGGCAGCTTTGCCTTGCCGTCGAAAATCCGGGGAATTATGATATTTTGTTAGACGGAAAGTATATTGAACAAAAGCCTGCCGGCTGGTACAGGGACAAGACATTTATTAAACTGGATATATCCGGTTTGTTGTTTGCAGGTGATCATGTGCTGACACTTAAAACTGCTTTTTGTCAGTCACAGAAAACCTATGATTATATTGAACGGTGTTTTGCGTTTGAGTCTGAAAAAAACAAACTTTCTTATGATATGGAAATCGAAGCAATCTATCTTATTGGAGATTTTGGTGTGTTCTCTCCGCATAAACCGGTTACTGTTGGCCATAACGGTGAAGAAATTGCCGGCGATTTTGAAATAGCCGAAGCGCCTGACGCTGTTTTACCCGGAAATGTTGTCTCACAAGGGTACCCTTTCTTTAACGGAAGAATGGTGCTTAAAAATACTGTAACTTTGAAAGCGGGCGAAATTGAAAACCGCAGTATTTCCTTCGAAAGACGATGTGCTGTTGTCACAAAAGTTAAAGTGAACGGTATACAGGCAGGGATGGTGCTTTGGCAGCCGTATGAAATAAGCCTTAAAGGTTTGCTGCATGAAGGTGTGAATATTATCGAAGTGGAGCTTATCGGTTCATTAAGGAATTTACTCGGACCGCACCATTTGCATGAAGACAGTTATAGTGTCAGCCCCGGCAGCTTCTTTCACAATTCGCCGATTTGGAGAGGCGGGCTGAATAAACGATGGAATGATGCTTATGTTTTCGCACCCTTTGGTCTTTTTATCTGATTTTTGGTCAGACTGTCGGTTCTGTCATCCAAAACCTTGACAAACAGGACTATTGATGCGATAATATTTTTTAATTCGCAAACGGGAAGTCAGCAATATAACCATGCAAAAAAACAAATCAAGCGCTTCTCAAGGAGGAAATATAATGGCAAAGGATCTTGCAAAACAATATGATCCCAAGAATGTGGAAGATCGTACCTATCAATTCTGGCAGGACGGAAATTTCTTTCACGCGAAGGTTGAAACAGATAAAAAACCATACACCATAGTCATTCCGCCTCCAAACATAACCGGTCAGCTTCACATGGGCCATGCTTTGGACAACACTTTGCAGGATATAATAATCCGTTGGCGCAGGATGCAGGGTTATGATACTCTGTGGCTGCCCGGTACAGACCACGCTTCAATCGCAACCGAAGCAAAGCTTGTGGAAGCTCTGAAAGCCGAAGGCCTGTCCAAAAGCGATGTTGGCAGAGACGGCTTTCTTGAAAGAGCTTGGGAATGGAAAGAAAAATACGGCGGGACAATAATTAATCAACTCAAAAAAATGGGCTCCTCATGCGATTGGGAGAGGGAACGATTTACTTTAGATGAAGGCTGCAGCAAGGCTGTTAAGGAAGTATTTGTCAGATTATACGAAAAGGGACTGATTTACAGGGGCGAACGTATTATTAACTGGTGCCCGCAGTGCCTGACCTCAATTTCGGACGCTGAGGTTGAATTCGAGGAAAAAGACAGCTTCTTCTGGCATATCCGCTATCCTTTATCGGATGGGAACGGTTTTGTTGAACTTGCCACTACCAGGCCCGAGACAATGCTGGGGGATACTGCTGTTGCGGTTCATCCTGAGGATGAAAGATATGCGCACCTTGTCGGCAAATCGGTTATTTTGCCGATTGTCAACAAAGAAATACCGATTATCGCCGACAGTTATGTGGAACCGGATTTTGGTACAGGTGTTGTTAAAATCACACCTGCTCATGACCCTAACGACTTTGAGGTTGGCGCAAGGCACTCGCTGCCTATTCTCAATGTTATGACTGACGACGGCCGGATGAACGAAAACGCCGGACGGTTTGAAGGTATGGATAGATATGAATGCCGCAAAGCGATTGTCAAGGAACTTGATGAAGGCAATTATCTTGTTAAGATAGAACCGGTAAAACACAATGTCGGTGCTTGCTATCGTTGTCATACAACGGTTGAACCGCGCGTTTCTATGCAGTGGTTTGTGGATATGAAACCGCTTGCCAAACCGGCTATTGATATCGTGAAAAATGAAACCGTTAAGTTTATTCCTGAACGGTTTGATAAAATATACTTCCATTGGATGGAAAATATTAAAGACTGGTGTATTTCCCGTCAGCTTTGGTGGGGGCATAGAATACCTGCATGGTATTGCCGGACTTGCGGTGAAATTATTGTCAGCAAGGAGGTCCCGGATCGTTGCACAAAATGCGGCAATTCAAATCTTGAACAAGATCCAGATACTCTTGACACTTGGTTTTCCTCGGCACTTTGGCCATTTTCAACCCTTGGCTGGCCGGATGAAACGCCGGAGTTTAAACATTATTATCCGACAAGCACTCTTGTTACAGGCTATGATATAATATTTTTCTGGGTAGCCCGTATGATATTCTCTGCCTGTGAACAAACCGGTAAGCAGCCGTTTGACACAGTGTTTATTCATGGCATCATCAGGGATGCGCAAGGCAGAAAAATGTCAAAATCCCTCGGCAACGGTATTGATCCATTGCTGATAATCGATAAATATGGCGCTGATGCTCTTCGCTTTGCACTTGCAACGGGCAACAGCCCGGGCAATGATATGCGCTTCTCGGATGAAAAGGTGGAATCCAGCCGGAATTTCGCCAACAAGCTTTGGAATGCCGCTCGTTTTATTCTTATGAACCTTGGCGAAAACGAACCTGTTCCGCATGTGCCTGAAGAACTTGAGCTGGAAGATAAATGGGTACTGAACCGCTTGTCTGTTGTAATTAAAGAAGTAACTGAAAATCTTGAGAAATTTGAACTTGGCTTGGCTGTACAGAAACTCTATGACTTTATTTGGGATATCTTTTGTGACTGGTACATTGAAATTGCCAAGATCCGTCTGCAACTGGGCGGTAAGCCTGCGGAACACGCGAAAGCAGTTTTAGTGTATGTTATGACAAACACATTAAAGCTTCTGCATCCGTTCATGCCTTTCATTACGGAAGAGATATGGCAAACGCTTCCGCATGAAGGTGAATCCATCATGATTTCAGACTGGCCGGTTTATGATAAAACGCTTACTTTTGAGGCAGAAGATCTCGAAATGGAACGTATTATGGAAGCTATCAGAGCTGTCCGCAACCGCAGGGCCGAGATGAATGTTCCCCCGTCAAGGAAAGCAAAAGTTTTCATTGAAACCGCATATAAGAATACATTCAATTCGGCAGGAATATTCATGAAAAAGCTTGCATGGGCGTCCGAAGTTGAGGTAGGCAGCGGTTTTAACGGTAATAACGCGGTAAGCATTATTACCGCGGATGCGAAAATTTTTATTCCGATGGGTGACCTTGTTGATTTTGAGGCGGAACGGGCAAGACTTAACAAGGAACTTGCTGCTGCCGAAAAGAATCTGGAAAATATTTTAAGTATGCTTGCAAATGAAGGCTTTGTTTCAAAGGCTCCGGCTGCTGTTGTCGAAGTGCAAAAAGAAAACGGGGAAAAGCTGAAGGATAAAATTGAAATGTTAAAAGAGAGTTTATTGTCGCTTTCATAATTATTCGGGCGGGCAGTTATGTCCGCCCGATACTTATTATTTATATCGAGGTTATGTTATGACTTACTCAGAAGCACTTGCCTACATACACTCTCTTGAAAAATTCGGTATCAATCCGGGGCTTGAACGTATCTCGGATCTTTGCGGCTTGCTTGGTAACCCGCAGGATAAACTGAAATATATTCATGTCGCAGGCACAAACGGGAAGGGATCAACTTCAACCATGATATCGGAAATACTGCAGGAGGCAGGGCTTAAGACCGGACTTTATACATCACCATATGTTATTGATTTTTGCGAACGGATACAAATTAACAGCCGGATGATTTCACATGATGATATAGCGGCAATTATAACAGAAATGGAACCAATTATAACCGGCTACGCGGAAAAGAAAACTCAACCGACTGAATTTGAAGTAATAACTGCTGCCGCATTTCTTTATTTCTCTCGAAAGAATTGTGATATCGTTGTTCTCGAAACGGGTTTAGGCGGTCGATATGATGCGACAAATATTATCAAACAGCCAATAGCAAGTGTTATCACCTCAATATCACTTGATCATATGGCATTGCTTGGCGATACAATTAAAAAAATAGCTGCTGAAAAGTGCGGGATTATTAAACAAAACACTGCAACTGTTAGTTATCCGGAACAGCCGGCGGAAGCAATGGATATTATAAGGGAGTCGGCAAGAAACAAAAA
The DNA here is from genome assembly GCA_964402095.1 of uncultured Eubacteriales bacterium. Classification (GTDB taxonomy): domain Bacteria; phylum Bacillota; class Clostridia; order Oscillospirales; family Acutalibacteraceae; genus UBA1447. The sequence continues at coordinate 6,209 of CAYOAW010000044.1, forward strand.
AAATACATTATTTGTACCTTCTATAAAAGATATACAGATAAAAGATGAAAAAATTGAGGGCACAAACGTATCGATTAACGGTTTAGACATTTATGTGCCGTTTATGGGCAGGCATATGGTTTTAAACGCTGCGGTAGCGGTTACCGCTGCTAAGGTTCTTGCCGATAACGGTTTGAATATCAGCAATGAAAATATTGTACAAGGCATAGCAAAGGCAAAAATGCCTGCCAGAATGGAAATTTTCGGCCGGAAAAATTTGATTATCATGGATGGAGGGCATAATGAAGGGTGCGCCAAGGCTTTGGCCGAGTGTATCGAAAAATTTTTGTTAGGTCGTGAAATAATCGCAGTTTGCGGAATGATGGCTGATAAGGATTATAATACATATTTAAAAATCACCGCACCTTACTTTAAAACACTGATAGCAGTGAAACCGGTTAATCAAAGGTCGTTAGACGCTGAAATACTTGCCGAAGCGGCAAAGAAGTACTGCAAGGATTCATATGCATCTGTAAATTCACAGGATGCGTTTCAAAAGGCCGTAAAACTCACTGCGGGGGACGGGGTAATTATCATTTGCGGTTCTTTTTATTTAGCGTCTGAACTTAGAAAAACAGTATTAAATAATATTTAATCTAAAATGTCAATAATTATATTGAGAATAGTAAATTAAACAATTGCGGTTCCGTGATAGAATATGATATTAATATATAGCAGAAAATGAGCCATATGCTAATTTTCAGTTTATTCGGAAAGGTGGTGTTATCAATGGATGTCATTTTTGGATTTATTGAACAAATGCTTATTTATATCGCTTCAGGCGCAAGTGTTATTGACGTCATCAATAAAATAATAGCATACTGGGGGTTATGATGGATGCGCCGGCTTATCAGAGGCCGGTTCAAGACTCGTCGGATTATTAAAATCCCTTATCATATTACATGACAGGGGATTTGTATTTTTTTGTATTGACATGACAGAAAATATAGGATAGAATTGTGTAGTAATTTAGTAAATTACTAATAATTTGCGAGGTGATATTAATGAAAATTCCGACAATTCTTAAACACAAGCCGGTTATTGTCAGTGATGAATATGACAAAATCGATGGCAGAAATGCAAATAACTCCGATACCAAAGGTCTATCCTTGGGACTTGCCCAGTGGAATGACAGAGGGAAAGTGGATATTTCCGCAAAGGTATGGCGCTATACAGGTGAAAAATGGTCAAGGCAGTCGGAAGAGCTCCCGTTGCATAAAGTGCTTGATTTAGCTATTCTTATTTGCCGTTCACAGCTTTATTTCAGAGAGTCGGCTTATCGTTATAAAAAATATTATGATCCGGAAAATCCTCAGATTGACAGGGTCGGTCTGCAAGGCGGCGCGATGAATATTTCTGTTTGCACCGAAAATGAAAAGATCGATGAGGATATTAAACTGTTTATGAATACGCTTTCGAATGATGATGAGCTTTTAAGTGAGCGTCTTTCGGTTCTGGGCGAATTACTGCAAGAAATGGGTTATGTGAAAGGAGTATGCAATAATGATTAAAACAATTCCAAATGGTGTATACCCAACAATGGTAACACCTTACACAGCTGACAATAAAATAGACTATGATGCCGTTTTTAATATGTTGGAATGGTATGCGAAAAGAGGTGTTGACGGCATTTTTGCTATCTGTCAGTCCAGCGAAATATTTTTTCTTTCATTTGAGGAAAAGCTTGAACTGATTAGTTTTATTATGAAAAATGTTCCGAAAGGCATTGCAATAATCGCTTCAGGGAACACTTCGGATGATCTTGACACACAGATTTATGAGGCAAATCAATATATACAAACCGGTATAGACGGTTATGTTTTTATATCAAACCGATTTGCAAAAGAACATGAGGATGACAGCGTATTTTTGCGCAACATGGAAAAGGCTGTCAGTTCAATAGATGATATCGGTCTCGGTATATATGAATGCCCCTACCCGTATAAAAGATTAATGATGCCCGCAACGTTGCATGAACTTGCTTCAACCGGAAAATTTCAATTTTTAAAAGATACCTGCGGCGATTTAGACTTGATTAAAAACAAGCTTTCCTCTGTTGATGGTACAGGTTTGAAAATCTTTAACGCCCATGCCGGCACTCTCTTGGAATCTTTAAAAATGGGTTGTTCCGGTTATTCGGGTGTTATGGCCAATTTCCATCCCGAAATATATTCGTGGCTGTGTAAGAACTTTAAAACTGAACCCGAAAAGGCTGTTCACATTCAAAATTTCATCGGGTTTGCATCTATGGCTGAATGGCAGATGTATCCTGTTAATGCAAAATATTACCTTGGGCTTGAAGGAATTCAAATGGGTTATACCAGCCGTGCAAGGGATGCTTCACTGTTTATTAATGCACGTAAAATGGAGATAGATCAAATGCACGGAGCAACTCTCAGGTTTAAGGAAGAGATGGGTATACAATAAACAGCAATAAATAAACAGGCAGCAAAATATACCCTAAAATAATTATTGAACATGGCAGTAATAAATGGTAAACTTATAAAAACTGTCTGAAATTAAGGGGGATTTAACTGATGGCACAGAAAAAAACAGTGTTTTTAACAGGCGCTTCGGGGACAATGGGCTGGGAAGGCTTTAAAAATCTCTATTCGAAAAGGGATAAGTTCAATATTGTTGTTCTGCTTAGAGATAGTGATAAGAACAGAAAAATGTTTGACAGTTACATGAATGATCCCTGCGTAAAAATCGTTTGGGGTGACCTTTTAAAATATGATGATGTCCTTAAATGTGTTAATGGAGCCGACTATGTTCTTCATGTCGGCGGTATGGTTTCCCCGGCAGCTGACTACTACCCGAAAAAGACTATTAAAACAAATACCACAGCAGCGAAATATATTGTTGATGCGGTAAAAGCTCAGCCGGATCCGGATGCTGTTAAAGTAGTTTATATCGGTACCGTGGCCGAAACAGGTGATCGAAATCCGCCTATCCATTGGGCAAGAACCGGTGACCCAATAAAAATCAGTATTTATGATCACTATGCTATCAGCAAGGTTATCGCGGAAAGAACTTTTGCTGAATCCGGCCTCAAGTATTGGGTGTCCCTTCGTCAGTCCGGAATTCTGTATCCGGAGATATTGAAAAATTATGATCCGATCATGTACCATGTCCCGATAAATGGTGTTTTGGAATGGGCGACTGTCGAAGATTCAGGCAGGCTGCTTCTGAATGTATGCGGCGATGATGTACCGGAAAATTTCTGGAGGCGTTTTTATAATATCGGCAGCGGTAAAGAGTTCAGGATTACGAATTTTGAGTTTGAACAATATCTTTTAGGTGCAATCGGTCTTGGTGATCCGAGGAAAATATTTGATTGCAACTGGTTTATTCTTCGTAATTTCCACGGCCAGTGGTATGCGGATTCCGATTTGCTGGAGAGTTATCTTCATTTCAGGGAAAACATCGGCATAAAAGAATATTTTAAAAGAATGTCAGCAACACTTCCGTCATATTATAAGTTGTCAAAACTTTGCCCGCCATTTATTATTAAAAAGCTCGGAATGCAGAGACTGACGAAAGTACCGGTTTACGGTACAATGGGTTGGATAAAAGACAACGACAAGGATAGGATCAGCGCATATTACGGGAAAAAGGAAAATTGGGAGAAAATCGGTACATGGGATACGTTTAAAATCGAACGCCCGACAGAGGATGTTTCATTGCTTGACCATGGGTACGACGAGAGCAAACCTGCCGGTGAGCTTGACTTGGAAGACATGAAAAAGGCGGCGGCTTTCAGGGGCGGCGAATGCCTTTCGGCTGAGATGAAAAAGGGCGATCTCCATACCCCTTTAAAATGGAAGAGTGCCCGCGGCAATGAGTTTGAAATGACTCCGAACTTAGTACTTAAAGGCGGTCATTGGTGCCCGGAGGAGCTGCCTTGGCCTTGGGATTATGATAAAGAAGCGAAAATCAATCCGTTCTTTGCACAAGTTTGGTATCCCCTCCATGATAAAGATGAGAATAATTTCTATGATGAAAGTATCTTTGCCGGGTTTAAAGATTGATTTAATCATATGTTATGCGGCCGTTTATTACTTGAACGGCCGTTTTTTTTCTTGTAATTTATAAATTTTAACGGTATAATAATTTTTAATTAATCCAAACTTAAGAGGTATAATCATGCGCATTGACAAAATGTTTCAAAATAACGATATAACTGTGTCCCTTGAAGTTTTCCCGCCAAAAGTCGATTCTTCTTATCAACCGGTTATTGACGCAGTCGAAAAACTTTCTGCATGCAATCCGGATTATATAAGCGTCACCTATGGAGCAGGAGGAGGGACTTCAAAAAACACTTTGGGAATAGCATCTTATATTCAGAATAAACTGAATATAACATCGCTTGCTCATTTAAGCTGTGTTTCTTCCTCAAGAGATGAAATATCGGAACTGATTGAAAAACTGCGTTCCGCCGGTATTGAGAATATTCTTGCCTTGCGCGGCGATATTCCTGACGGAATGGTTTTTCCTGAAGCGGGATACTATAAATACGCATATCAGCTGGTTGAGGAAATAAAAAGCAGAGGAAATTTTTGTATCGGAGCCGCATGTTATCCGGAAGGACATATCGAATGTGTGAATAAAGCCGATGATTTGGACTATCTGAAAGCGAAAGTGGATAGCGGATGTGATTTTTTAGTTACTCAGATGTTTTTTGATAATAATGTGCTCTACAGTTTTCTGTATAATGCTCTGCGTAAAGGCATTGATATTCCGGTAACTGTCGGTGTGATGCCGGTTATTAACAGTCGTCAAATAGTACGTATTTGTCAAATGGCGGGAACATCATTAACACCTAAATTTAAAACGATTGTTGATAAGTTCGGCAATAGTCCTGAGGCCCTCAAACAGGCAGGCATTGCCTATGCGACAGATCAAATCATTGATTTGGTCGCGAACGGAGTAAAAGGTGTTCATATCTACACGATGAACAAACCCGATGTTGCTTTAAAAATAATCTCAAATCTTTCGGATATTTTGAAAGTGAGCAGGTGAAATAATGGGTTTTGTTAAACATCTCGGGAAAAAAATGATTTTTATAGACGGTGCTATGGGTACTTTTCTTCAGGAAAACGGGTTGAAACCCGGTGAACTTCCTGAAAGTATGAATATAAGGAATCCTGACCTTGTTACTGAAATTCATAAAGCGTATTTAACTTCAGGCTGTGATGTAATTACCGCTAATACCTTTGGCGCAAATCGTATTAAACTTGAAGGTACCGGTTATGGCGTCGAGGAGATTGTTTCGGCTGCTTTGCTTAATGCCAAAGTTGCTGTTGAATCAGCTGACGGCGTACAAAAGCATTATATTGCACTTGATATGGGACCGACAGGCAAACTTCTTGAGCCTTTCGGAGAACTTTCTTTTGAAAGCGCTTATTCTGTCTTTGCTGAGCAGGCGACAGCAGGTGAGACCTATGGCGCAGATTTGGCCATAATCGAGACCATGACGGATACATATGAGATGAAAGCGGCGATATTGGCAGTTAAGGAAAATACGGATTTGCCTGTTTTAGCAACTTTTTCTTTTGATGAAAGAGGAAAACTGTTAACTGGTGGAGATATCGCCTGCGCCGTTGCTCTTCTTGAAGGGCTGGGAGTTGATGCGTTGGGTATCAACTGCGGACTTGGCCCCAAAATCATGAAAAAGTTTGTGAAAAGTCTTGTGGAGATTTCATCGCTGCCGGTGATAATCACTCCAAATGCCGGCATGCCTGTTTTACAAAACGGAAAAACTGTTTTTGAAGTGAATCCTGACGACTTTGCCGCAGACATGCTTGAGATCGCATTAAGCGGTGTGCAAATTCTTGGTGGATGCTGCGGTACAACACCTGCTCATATTAAGAAGACTATCGAGCTTTGCAGCGGAATTGAGCCTAAAATTCCAAGCAATAAAAATATGACAGTCATATCCTCTTATTCAAAGATATGCGCTATCGGTGATAAACCTGTTTTAATCGGGGAGAGAATCAACCCGACAGGGAAAAAAGCATTTAAGGAAGCTCTTTTAAAAGGTGATTTCGACTATATAGTTGAAAAAGGTATTGAACAGCAGGAAGCAGGCGCGCATATACTTGATGTCAATGTAGGTATGCCGGGAATTAACGAATGCGAAACAATGGTTCGTGCTGTTAAAGATTTGCAGATGTCTTTGACTTTACCGTTGCAGATTGATTCTTCGGATCCGGAGGTAATTGAAAAAAGTTTAAGAATATATAATGGTAAAGCTCTGATTAATTCCGTCAACGGTAAAATGGAGGATATGCAAAAAATATTTCCTATTGCAAAAAAATACGGAGGTGTTTTGGTTGCATTAACCCTTGATGAAGACGGTATACCGGAAACTGCGCAGGGACGGCTGGATATTGCACGTAAAATTGTCGAAACCGCTGCGAAGTTTGGCATAGAAAAGAAAAATATTATCGTTGATGCGTTAACAATGACTGTCGGCGCTTCGGCTGATGCTGCAAAAGTGACACTTGACGCGCTTGCTTTGATAAAAAACGAACTTGGCGTTAAAACGGTTCTCGGTGTTTCTAATGTTTCATTTGGTTTGCCGCAAAGGGATGTCATTAATGCGACATTTTTTGCGGAGGCTCTTTGCAGAGGCTTGGATGCCGGTATTATAAATCCTTTGTCAGATGCGATGATGAACACCTATTACTCTCACAATGCTTTAAACGGGCTTGACTATCTGTGTGCCGAATATGGAAATTATATCGAAGCTTTGACTGAACATGAAGCTGTAATCGCCCCTGCAGAAAAGCAGATTGCTCTTTACGCTGCCATCAAAGGCGGTCTTGCTCAAAGAACTTATGACTTGACGATGGCTGAATTAAATTCAGCCGAACCTCAAAGTGTGGTTGAGGATATTCTTGTGCCGGCTCTTGATGAGGTCGGTAAAGGTTTTGAAAACAAAACGCTGTTTTTACCGCAACTTATTAAAAGTGCGGAGGCTGCACAGAATGCATTCACTGCTATCAAGGAAAAACTTTCTCTTTCCGGTGCAGAACATCAACCGAGAGGAAAAATACTTCTTGCAACCGTTAAAGGTGATATTCATGATATCGGCAAAAATATTGTCAAGGTTATGCTTGAGAATTACGGTTATGAGGTTGTTGACCTGGGCCGCAATGTTGACAGCGAACTGATTGTTCAAATGGTTAAAGAACAGAATATTAAACTTGTCGGTTTGAGTGCTTTGATGACTACAACAGTACCGGCAATGGAAAATATTATAAAAATACTCAACTCAAAAAAAATCGAATGCAAAGTAATGGTCGGTGGCGCAGTGGTTACTGCTGAATATGCAAAACAAATTCATGCTGATTTTTATGCGGCCGATGCTATGGCAAGTGTTTCAATTGCTGATCAAGTGTTTGCGTGATGTTTTATAAGCATAAACTGGTAAATTATAACAGAAAAAATTTTCATAATTTAGCCGGAGGCACAAATGTCTTCTCTGCTCTTGGTTGTTATTTTCTTATCCTTTATCAGTCTTGGCCTGCCGGATAGCGTTCTGGGTGTTTTGTGGCCACAAATGCGTATTGACTTGGGTCAATCGATTGAAATATTAAGTTCTGTAGAACTTGTTGTTGTGGCAGGCACAATCATTTCAAGTTTTTTAACAGGATGGCTTGTTCGCAAAATCGGCACAGGTAAATTGACGCTGCTTTGTTGCGTAATGACCGGTACGAGCCTGTTGGGATTGTCATTTATCCATCACATCATTTTCTTTTATGCATTAGCCATTCCGTTGGGGCTTGGTGCCGGTTCAGTAGATGCGGCACTTAATAATTATGTTGCGGAACATTATCGACCGCGCTTTATGAACTGGCTTCATGGCTTTTGGGGATTTGGAGCGATTTTAGCACCGTTACTTGTTACGAAGCTCTTGATTAACGGTTATACTTGGCGAACGGGTTTCAAATGTGTAGCGGTTATTCAATTAACTATTGCATCAATACTGCTTGTTATGCTGCCTATTTGGAAAATAGTTGAAGCTGAAAATAATCAAACGACAAAACCGTCAATTGAAAAAGTTCATATTTCAAAACCGTGGCGCACAAAAGGCGCATTCAGTTCAATGTTACTGTTCTTTTTTTATTGCGGAGCTGAATACAGCATGATTATTTGGGTGGTCAGCTATCTCCGGGAATACAGAGAATTAACAATTGCTATGTCCGGGCTTGCGCAATCCTTATTGTTTTTTGGTATAACTGGTGGTAGATTTATAAGCGGTATGGCTGTCGGAAAGATTGGAAACCGTTCGCTGGTGAAAATTGGAATGCTTGTTGCGTTATCAGGCGCGGCTGTTCTGATATTTTCCAATAATGGCTTTATAAGTTTATGCGCGTCTGCAATAACCGGTTTTGGTTTTGCACCGATTTATCCCTGTATGATGCATGAATCTGTGATGCGTTTTAAAAATGGGACCCATACGGCAATTGTGGGCTATCAAGTCGGCATGGCCGGATTTGGGGTAGCGGTGGTTCCTGTTGCAATCGGTTACCTGGCAAAACCGTTTACCTTGATTCTGATGCCGGTTTCGGTTTTATGCCTGATGCTGTTGTCATTATTTGTTTTTTCCAGATTGAACAAAATTACATAATACAGGCTAAGCCTGTAAAATAAAAAAAGGAGTCTTATCATGAAAATTACCTTTATGGGAGCGGGAAGCTCGGTTTTTGCAAAGAATGTTCTCGGGGATTCTATGTGTTCGCAGGCACTTCGCGAAAGTGAAATTGCGCTTTATGACATTGATGGGGAACGTCTTGAAGATTCGTTTGTAATGATTTCATCACTCAACAAAAATATTAATGAAAACAGGGCAAAGATAACAAAATATTTAGGCATTCCAAATCGTAAAGATGCGCTGAGAAACGCAGACTTCGTGGTAGATGCTATTCAAATCGGCCGCTATGACCCGTGCACAATTACCGATTTTGAAGTACCGAAAAAATATGGCTTTCGCCAGACAATAGGGGACAGTTATGGTGTTGGCGGCATTTTCCGTGCTTTGCGCACTATTCCTGTGCTGAAGGATTTCGCAAATGATATGGAAGAAGTTTGCCCAGATGCCTGGTTTTTGAATTATACAAACCCCATGGCTATGCTTTCCGGTTTTATGCAAAGATATACTGGGATTAAAACAGTTGGGTTATGCCACAGTGTTCAAGGCTGTTCCCGCGGCTTGCTTAATAATTTGGACATCGACTATGATGAACCGATAAAAGAGAAAATAGCAGGTGTGAATCATATGGGTTGGCTTCTGGAAATTTATAATGCTGACGGAACCGACTTGTATCCTGAAATTCGTAAAAGGGCAACTGAAATTCTTGAAAGCGGAATCACTGATCACCATGATCTTGTCAGATATGAATATATCCGCCGTTTTGGATATTATTGTACAGAATCCAGCGAACACAATGCAGAATATAACAATTTCTTTATCAAAGACAAGCATCCTGAACTGATAACCCGTTATAATATTCCATTGGACGAATATCCGCGCCGCTGTATCAATCAAATCGCCAACTGGGAAAAAGATAAGCAAAAATACGTTGCCGGCGATGTGAAACACAGAAGAACCGGCGAGTATGCATCATACATTATGGAAGCAATGGTTACCGATGTACCCTACAAAATCGGCGGGAATGTGCTTAATAAAGGCCTGATTGACAATCTTCCGAAGGAAGCTTGTGTTGAGGTTGCTTGCCTTGTAAATAAATATGGCGTTCAGCCTTGTGTTCAGGGATCGCTTCCGGTTCAGCTTGCAGCGATGAATATGACGAATATCAATGTTCAGCTTCTTACGATTGAAGCTGCAGTAACACTGAAAAAAGAACATATTTATCAGGCTGTCATGCTTGATCCTCATGCTTCAAGTGAACTGACTATTGATGAAATCGTTGCAATGTGCGATGATTTGATTGAAGCACATGGCGATTGGATGCCCAAATATCATTAATCTTTTGGAGGATTCAATGAGTAAAGAAACCGTTGCAGGCAAAGGCGGTCTTTGGGAAGGCTTACACTTTAGAAGAGAAAGATTCAAAATAATGCGTAAAATTGTTGCGCATATAACGTCTGAAAGCTGGGATAATGTTCCGCATTGTTCTTCTATATATGAACCGGATGTCACAGATTTTATAGAAGAGTATAAAATCCTCAAAAACAATTATTTGCCTGATCAAAATATTACATTGAATTCAGTTATGCTGAAAGTTATTGTTGAAGGGTTAAAAGCTGCTCCGCATCTGAACGCCTATGTGAAATATAACCGCAGCAATTCACGCGGGACAGTTGATGTGATAGAGGAAATAAATATTTCAATGCCTTGCAAGGTTGATTCGGAAAATACCATTACAATCAATGTGCAGAACATGGATAAAAAAAGCCTCACTGAAATCAATACTTATGTTGCCGATGTCCGGCGCAGAGCAGCTAATACGAATTTAGATGAGTTGTATTACAGAGTAGCTTTCAAACAGTCCATGGAAGACTTGAGAAAACTCAAGATTATAACAGTGATCCGCAGGCTTTTTGCGGGCAGGTTCGGTAAGGATAAAGTGCACCCTTTAACCGGCAAAGCTAAGGCAGAATATGACAGCATATCCGAAAGTGACAGGCTTACAATTAAAGATGTCAGGCAGGGGACATTAGTTGTTACCAATATGGGATCCATTGTCAGAAACAGCCCTTTGGCAGTATCTTTGATTGAAATTGTACCACCTCAAGTTTTAGCCATAGCAATTACATCTGCGACCGAAAAACCGGGAATTGTTGTTGAAAACGGCGAGAAGGTTATAAAGCCAAGATTGTATATGCCCATCTGTATTGCTTTTGACCACAGAGCTTATGATTTTGATGCTCTTGTTCCTTTTCTTGAAAAACTGGATAAAATTTTTGCGAATCCAAAGGTAATGCATGAATGGTAATCCTTTCGGAATTTAAACGATTTTTGGTAATGACAACATTAAAATAATA
>CAYOAW010000045.1:0-9044 GCA_964402095.1 uncultured Eubacteriales bacterium
AGATATCTCCAAATAAATCTTGTTAAAAAAGCAAATATTGATATCAAAGCAAGTTTAAATGCAATATTCTGAACTTCCTTAACAATTACATTATTAATATTCAACCCATCAATTGCATAACCTAAATATCTTGGAATCATAGTATTCAAGTATGTTGACACAAATACAAGTATGATCCCAATAGCATAACGAACCCAATGTCTTTTAAAATATAAAAAAATAATTTTACTTGAACGCAAAAGCATTAACCTCCTGATAAAAAATACACGGCAATCAACTTATTTAATTTTTTTTGGCCGCTTCGCTTATTTAAATTACCAGATTTTTTTTAATATTTTTTCAACAAACAGTTTTGACAGATTTGGATCAAATTGCGCTCCGGCACATTTTTTTATTTCAATTACAGCTTCATTATCACTTCGATTATTGCAGTAAGATCTTTCGGATTTCATAACATCATATGAATCAGCTAAAGTTATGATTCTTGCCTGAATTGAAATTTCTTCACCTCTTAATCCTCTCGGATATCCTTTTCCATCCCATCGTTCATGATGTTCCAAAACATATTCAGCAATTCTTTCAAATTCACTTGATGAACTCAATATCCTGAAGCCTGTTTCAGAATGTTTTTTAATTTCGCTGTATTCAAAATCAGTAAGCTTACTGGGCTTATTGATGATTGAGTCGTCAACACCGATTTTTCCGATATCATGCATGAGTCCTGCCAATCTTATTTCATTGACATCTTCTTCATTCCAATTGAGTTCTTTTGCAATTCTGCCGCATAATTCCTGCACTCTAATCGAATGATTTTTCTCGAAGCTGTTTTTTTTGTAGACTAAATTCAGTATCGTAGTAATACTTGTGTTTCTTAAATATAACCTTTCGGAGAGTTTGTTTCTATACATATCGTTTTCAGCTTTGTTTATAACTTTGTTTATATCTTCAATAATATCATTCTTTATGGCAAAGCCAATTGAAATTGACAGAGAAATGTCATATATTTTTTCTTTTGCAACAGCATTCCGAATTCTTATAATAAAATATTTAGCTGCTTCAACACTTGTTTTCAATAAAATAGCGATAAATTCATCTCCGCCAATTCTTGCAAAAATCTCATTATCACGGTATTCTGCTTTAAATACATTTGCTACTTTTTCCAACAGTATGTCACCGGATATGTGGCCGAAAGCATCATTAATCAGTTTTAACCCATTAACATCAATCATTATAAAAGCAATAGGCAAATTTTCAGTCACATTTATTCTTTTAAGTTCTTCTTCATAAAAACGTCGATTATATAACCCTGTTAACTGATCATGATAGCTTAAATAAACAACCTGCTTCTCGAATCTCTTCCTTTTTTCAATATTTCTGCTTACACCGAATATCTCTATGTCACCATTATCGGTAATATTGTACTTTAATGAAATTTCAGTCCAGATATTATTTCCGTTTTTGCATGGTTGCTGAACCTCGGATATAAAATATTCACTGGAATTATGATTTTGAGAGATTGTTTTTATATTCTTAGCAATTAATTCTTTCAATATCGGAAATGTTTCAGGCGTAAAAGAGTCTTCAAAACTTTCCATTACTGCTTCTTCAGATGTAAAGCCTCTCAATTCAAAAACAGAAGGACTTACATAGTTGTACCTGTTATTCGATAAATCATATACCCAAGTAACGTCAGAAGCGAATTCAGTTAAAAATTTATATTTTTCTTCGCTGTTTTTAAGATTGTTTTCTGTATTTTTTCTTTCGGTAATATCATGCGCAAATCCAATTATATGCGGCAAATTATTAATTGTTATTTTTTCAAATGATATAATACATACAATTTTTTCCCCGTCTTTTCTGACAAATGTCGTCTCATAATTAACTATATATCCATTTTCTTTCAATGTCTGTAAAATATTTCTATATGCGTTTCTGTCTTCATAAATGTTTAAATCGTTAATGTCCCTGCCTGCCACTTCATTGTCGTTAAAGCCATAATAATCAAGAAATCTTCTGTTATAATTAACGATCTTCCCATCAGGATAACTTGTAATGACTGCTGCGTCGGGGCTTAAATTAAAAATCTCTTCAAACTTCCCCTTGCTTTCATTAATATCCGATCTAAGCCGCATGTTTATTATTGAGTTGAAACCTAATGCTGTTATAAATGTAACAATAAAAAAAATCGTAAAAGATAAAATTTTAAATATTTGGGGAAGCGTTATATCATCGGAATGCTCATAAAAAAGTGAGTAAACAGCATATAGTAATGACAGAAATCCAACAAATAAATAGAATAACCCTAATGATTTCGTTTGAAAAATCGATTTGTTAATATTTTTCTTAAGTAGCCCAAAAGAAAATAAAAAAGAAATTGTGCTTACGGAACATGCAATGACAGCAAGCCGGACTTCTATATTATCTTTATAAGTAAAATATGACAGTAAAACAGCACTGAAAAACAAAATAATTGAAATATGGCTGTAATTTACCCTGCCGAGAATAAATTTCATTATACCAACATATTGGAAAGACATAGCAACCAATATCAGTAAATTCCCTATTAATGCTGCAATTAAATCATAATGCACAATATCTTTTAAAAACAAAAAAAGAAAAGCGGCAGAAAACAATATATTGCCCATTGAGTATTGCTTTATACCATTATATTTTTTATTGGATATAGCTTGCACAAAAATAAATATTGACAGAATAACATTTGATATTATAAGAATAAGAGCTATCGTGCCTAAATCAATTTTCATAAAACAACTCCATTTCATCTGATAACAATATCAAATGTTATTGAAACCGGTCATAACATGAGATGCGTCACAAAAAGGTTTGTTTCTCGAATGGCCGCATCTGCATAGCGTAACTCTATTACGAATTTCATATTTATATCCATCATAGGAAATAATTGGAATTCGCCCTCTAATCCAGATCGGACCGCTGCATTGCCGTTCAGGATCCTGTATTATTATTATAGACGGATCATAATATGGCTCAATAGATTCACCTGTTGTTCTATCGACTGCGACCAGCCTCCCGGCAGGGCAATCACACGCCGCCTTTATGGCATCTTCACGGTTAGCAGAATTATCAGAGTTTTCAGTTAACGACCAAACCTCACTGGACGATCTATGGCAAAATCTTGCAAAAGCGCATAGATTTTCAGCATCCAACAAATAAAAATCACTGCCTTCATAAACTTTTGCTTGATCTTCAAATATCTTTTTTGAAGCCGTCTCAGTACCGTCAAAATTGTAATGCAAATGTGCTCCGTCACAGAAAGGCATCGTTTTTGACTTACCGCATCTGCAAAGAGCATATTTTTCTGATTGTTTGAATTTTCTGCCATCTTTATATTTATATTCATTCCCGTCTGATATTATTATTTTCTCTTCTATCGGAATATTTCCGTTTACAATATAGGGCCCGTTTTTTGTAATTATTATCATACAGTTTGACATAATTTTATCCTTTCCGTTACGTAAACAAGCATATGGATATAAACAAATACAACGAAATAATTGCTAATATATCAATATCAATTACTTTTAAATGGCGCATTTTTCCAGGATACGACAGAAATATTCTGCATTTCAGCAATTTCTATCAAATCTCCGCTAAGTAAAAGTTTTAATTCGTATTCCCTTTTCAGCCATTCATTTTCATTGCCGCTCGTATTATTATCAATTGAATAAGACGGATGCAAAAACATTTCAGTAATTCCAGATGAAATATTCTTCATTTCCGTACAATAATAATCTCTCAGCACTTCATAGGACTTGATTTTTTTAATTGAATATGGATTTGAAAACATATCATCAAGCATTTTTATCTCATAATGCTTTGCCGCATTGACAAGAATATTATGCGCTATAATAAGCGGTAATGGAGTTTTCCCGCCAAATTGTCTCGATATGAATTCTTTCTTTTTAGGGAACCTGAAAGGTAAGTCATATTTTTTGCAGAAACGAAAAGCATTAATAAAGAATAATCGGCCATTTACTCCACAAAGTGTCCCGCAATGATTGTCTGCATGATCCGGCTTAAGCCCGTTTTGAACCATAAACTGATACTGTGCTTCAAGTTCATCAGTAACGTCCCGGCTCTTCGCGTGGAGTGCTAATTTAGCTTGGCTATAATATAATCCCATATCATCATTAAGTGATTTTGCGGAACTATTGCTATGCCAGCGATTTATGTTGTCATCAGAATTAATTGTTAGATGCAACCCTACAGGGAGATTATTTGCAGCAGCGATGTCTATCGCCTGCTTGGAATAAGGCGCTACGGTCATAAGCGAAGCTGATGATATTAATCCTTTTTCAAAAAGTTCAGATATAGCATTGTTTGTACTGCTTTCAATGCCAAAATCATCTGCATTTATAATCAAATACTTTCCATTTTTTTGGCAGTTCAAGTAAACACATCCTAACCTTCCGCTTTAATAATTTTATCTTCTATCATTTTTTCTTTATCTTTAAAATTCATAAACAACGCAAATGTGCTGCCGAGAACAAGTGCAACTATCGGGCAGATAACCATTAAAAACCTGGCTGCGCCGCCTGGATTAGGGCCCGGGTTGTCACCGCTGACATAACCATACATATTTGATGCAATAAAAAGAGCAAAACTTACAAAAAGTCCGTTAAGACGATTCATAAACCCCATTGCGCTTGAATATATTCCTTCGCGTCTAACACCATATTTTGCAGTATCTTCATCCATAATTTTAGCTGCAATTACATCGTTTGATGCCAATACACCTCCATAACATATACCGACAAGCATACTTACAATTATTGCCCCATATAAATTGGCAACAAAATACATTGGCACAAAACTTATTGTAAACATTAACAAAGCGATTTTCCATAAGTTAAGTAATTTAAATCTTTTTGCCAATAAAGACCAAATTCCTATACTGATTATTGTAGCGCCAAAAACCGAACCCATTAAAACAGTAGTCATACCGGAGTCAAGTTTTAATGTGTACTTTACAAACAAAGGGAATACTTGCATAATAATTGATCCGGCGGCCGCATAAAAGGCATTTGAAAAACCAAATATCCAGAACTTAGGATTTATAAACAATGCTTTTAAACTCGGCAAAAAATGAGGCTTTTCCGAATTAATCAGTTCAAGCTTTTCATGACAACCTAAAGAACAATATAAAATTACCGTAAGAGCAAGAATACCATAAATAAGAGATGTTAAGCTGAACCCTATCATTTTTGTAATCATCGGAGTAAGACCAATACTAATGACCATTGCGATAAGCTGAAAAGCTTGACGCATGGCATTTGTTTTTGCCCTAACTTTATCGTCAGGAAAGAGTTCCGGAAAAAGCGCTCCATAATTCGCGTTTATGAGTGAATCCAATGTTCCGGTCAAGATATATGTCAACAGCAAATATATAAATAAATATGTGCCGTTTTCACTTATTAAAGATGGTACATTATAAAACAGTAAAAAGAATATAATGAGTAAAGGCGTGCCGACAACCATCCATGGTCTCCTTCTGCCCCACTTTGTTCTTGTTCTATCGGATAAAAAACCATATACGGGATTATCTACGGCATCAACAAATGCATACAGCATAATAACAACCGAATATTTTTTTATATCAAGTCCCAGCATATCAACATAAAAAGTTAAGGCATATGTTTTAAACATATTAATCGGTAATGAAGTACCAAACATACCGACAGCATACCTGAATGGTTTCGTCGTTTTTAATTTGATAATAGATTTCTTAACCAACTCTTATCCCTCCGCAGTATATCTGTTTAATATAATTAGTATTAACAGTTTACACTCTCTTTATTAAGTGATATAATTTAAAAAATTTTTACTAAATAAAGGGGTAAATATGATTTATAAAATTGAAAACGAGTATTTAAGTGCAGAGATCAATGATTATGGCTGTGAATTACACTCGATCCGTTCAAAAAAAAGTTCAACCGAATATTTATGGCAGGGCGACCCTTCAATCTGGAGTGGCCGTTCTCCTATTCTTTTCCCTATCATTGGCCGCTTGCTTGATGATAAATTCAATTATAAAGGCAAAGATTATTCTTTGCCAAAACACGGTTTCGCAAGAAGCAGTTATTTTGAATTGGTGAACATTGATGAAGATTCGGCTGTTTTTTTGTTAAAGTATAACGAATCAACACTTCAATGCTATCCTTTTAAATTTGATTTAAATATACATTTTAAACTTACTGATAATTATATAGTTGTATCACATACAGTAATCAATAAATCTGAAGATGAATTATATTTTTCTATAGGAGCGCATCCGGGGTTTAATTGTAAAATCGGAGATTATTTAGAATTTTCCGAAAACGAAACAATTAACACAGAGAGAATTGATGATAATGCTATAATCATTGAAGAAAAATTCCCGTTGCTGAACAATGATAAAAAAATATCTATAACTTCCGATATTTTCAATAATGATGCCCTGTTTTTATCGGGAATGAAATCAACAATGGTTTCGTTGAAAAGTGTGCATAATACAAGAGAAGTACGCTTTGACTTTGGCAAAGCACCATTTTTGGGTATATGGGCTAAACCAGCCGCGCCATATGTTTGCATTGAACCATGGTATGGTATTAATGATGATTATTCTGTTAAGCGTGACATCTCCGAAAAAAGAGGTATCCAAAAATTAAACAGCTTCGAAAGCTTCGAATTTTCATGGGCAGCACAAATAATAGAATAATTTTACATGATAAAGATAACAGATCAAACTTTGAATCTATAACCTATACCCCATACAGTTTCTATATATTCCGGATTTGATGAATCATCCTCGATTTTTTCACGTACACGATTTATATGAACCGTAACTGTTGATGTTTCGCCAAAAGCATCAAATCCCCATATTTTACTGAATATTTTTTCCTTATTAAAAACAATATTAGGATTCGATGCCAATAATTGTAAAAGATCAAACTCTTTATTGGTTAATATGATTTCAACGTTGTTTACAAAAACACGACGTGCATTAACATCGATGCAAAGCTTTCCGACTTTAATTATATTTTGTGCATTACTTTCTCCCCGGTCTGTTAAACGCTCAAATCTTGTTATGTGTGCATGTACCCTTGCTACAAGTTCAGACGGGCTGAAAGGCTTTACAATATAATCGTCAGCACCCAGCATAAGGCCTCTGATTTTATCGATATCCTCTTTTTTTGCAGAAACAAAAATAATGGGGATATCGTATTTTTTTCGGATTTGACGGCATAATTCAAAGCCGTCCACACCAGGCAGCATAACATCAAGCAGAATTAATGAATATGTGAAATTAGACAAATAATTTATAGCGGATATATTGTTGCAGGATATGTCAACATCATATCCGTTAGCTTCCAGATAGTCCCTTTCCAGCTCAGCTATGTTTTTTTCATCTTCAACAATTAATACTTTATTTTTCATAGTGCAGTATGGCTTTCAACAATCGGAAGAATTATAATGATTGAAAGCCCCCCCATATCACTTATTTGCGCATCTATTCTACCCTGAAGTCTTGTTATAATCTGCCGGGTTATCGCAAGGCCTAAACCGCTTCCTTTTCCTGAATTTGAACGTGCCTTATCACTTCTGTAAAATCTACTGAATATTTTTTCCAATTCACTTTCCGGTACGCCAATTCCGTTATCTTCAACTGTAATAACAACATTCCTGTAATTTTCCTCTAAATCAAGTGATATTTTTACTTTGCAATTATCAGAATCTTTTGTCTTATACTTTATACAATTCTCAATTACATTCATTATAGCACGTCTAAACTGTGCTGAATCAATTGTAATGTAAACTTCATTTTCTATATTATTGATAAATATCAATTCAATCTTATTTCTGGCAAGAGTAGTAATAAGTTCGTCAATACAATCTTTAAAATACAATGAAATATTAAATTTACTGAAATAAAACGGTATTATATCGAGGTCAAGTTTAGAAGACAAAGATAGTTCATCAACAAGTTTTTCCATATCATTTGCTGTGTTGTATATTATTTTCAGATAATGTTCACGCTTTTCAGGCGTATCCGCTATACCGTCAATAAGACCGGATGTGTAACCTTTTATAGAAGTTAACGGTGTGCTTAAATCATGTGAGATTCCCGCAATCATCTGGATACGGTTTTCTTCATATCGCTGCCGGTCTTCAACTGATTTTTTTAATCGTAATCTCATTTCATCAAAATCAGAACATACCTGACCAATTTCATTATTTGATTTATACCCTATTTCTGAATCCAAATTGCCATCTCTAATTTCATGGGTCGCGTTTCGAAGTTTATTCAAAGGATTTAGTATGCTTTTGGCTAAAAACAATGCAATAAGACCGTTTGTAAGCAGGACTGCAATAATTGCTATAATAAAAAGAATTATAATGAGCTTATTCCCATATGTAATCAGATTCGCTGTGGGACTTTCGTCAGAACCGCCAACGATTCCGGTCATAGTAGGATCTGCAACGATGATACG
This sequence comes from uncultured Eubacteriales bacterium, assembly GCA_964402095.1. Classification (GTDB taxonomy): domain Bacteria; phylum Bacillota; class Clostridia; order Oscillospirales; family Acutalibacteraceae; genus UBA1447. Next base: position 8,511 of record CAYOAW010000045.1, read on the forward strand.
CAATGTTTCTCCGGTATTAAGTTTTGATACATCGGTGAGTACAGTGCCTGTTTGACTTGCATTAATCATCGAATCTTTGTATATGTCAGCGTTTTGGTTTACTTCTGCAAAAATTTGTGATATATCGGAAAGAGATGAACCTTTTGACAAGTAAATTGTTTTATTGTCTACTAAAATAGCTAACATAGCGCCGGACTTGTCAATACTTTTACATATATTAAGCGCCTGTGTTGTCAGCAATATGTTTGTACCGTCTTTATTGAATACAGGTGTTTTGTCTTCTGTTGTATCCTTATAAACAGAAGATGTGCTTTGCCCAATACTGTTAACGGTTGATTGTACGGTTATATATTTTTCAAGTGTACTGACATTTCTTTGAAGCTGATAAACAGAAATGAACCCCAAAGAATCTGAAAGCCTCGCTTCAGGGTTCATACCGTTTACAAAATATATCCATGCCGGCATAAGTATGCCTGTAATCATCAATACTATTAATATTGGAATAATAATCATAAGAAAATTAGTCGCGAAGAG
>CAYOAW010000045.1:9144-17260 GCA_964402095.1 uncultured Eubacteriales bacterium
CGTAAATGTCTTCTTTATAACATGTTACAAGCTGTTTATGAATGGCATCAGCAAGAGGAAATGATTGCGCATAATAATAATATGCAGTTGTTCCAATTGATGTTGAACTTACAACCGAATCGCAATGAATGCTTAAAAAGAGGTCCGGTCTATTCGAATAAACTGAATTACGCCGCGAATCTAAAAGCGGATTCGAATCATCATCACGCGTCATAAGTACAATGGCACCATTTAAAAGCAGCCTTTGCTGTATTTTTTTCGCAATTGCAAGGTTAATCTGTTTTTCATATTTCATATTGCTGGGAGATGTTGAACTGCAAACAGCTCCCGAATCATTTCCTCCATGGCCGGCATCAAGCATAATTGTGTACCCGGCAAGCTCATTAGCCGGCTTATTTTTTATCGAAATTTTAAGGCTGCCATCGCTGTTATAGGAGATACTGTATCCGTAATAAACGCCATTACTGTTAAAATTCAGTCTTAGCAAAACATAATTGTTGCTGATGTCGGTAACCCATTCTGCATTTTTTATAACATTGCTGCCAGTAACATCTATTTTTCCGGAAGCGCTTGAAGTATGATAAAATTTAAATTCAATACAATTACCTGTAAAATCCCAGACACCAAATTCTCTGCTATTATAAATCTTAGCGTAATTTTGGCCTTTTATTTCGGTATTTACAGGCACTTTCCAAGTCATTGATAAATTAATAACAGTATCATTCGCAGTATTGGAACTAATGACATTAATTTTATTAGAAGGAAGATTATACCCTTTTTCTATTACTTTAACATCTTTGCGATAAACTCTTTTTCCTGAAGCCAAATTATAATATAAACAATCGTCATAACTTGACTCACCGGTAATATAATCAAACATTCCTTTTAACAACGGTGTTGTCAATGGGTACGAGTAGTCATTTAGCGGTGAAATAGGCATTGTTTCGCAATTATCTACGTTAATTTCACACATTCTTGATATTCCCGAAACACCGGCATAATTATAGGGTGTCAGTTGTTTGCCTTGAACCGGTGCTGTTGTAACAGGTATTAATGTCGTTGTTACAGGATAGGTTGATGGAAATAATGTAGAGCTTGTTAATGTTGTGTTAATTATATTTGTTGTATTTTCAGAGCTTTCTCTTGTAGTAATAAATGCTGATGAATCAATTTTTGTTGTAGTATGATTAAAGGTTGTACTTTCTTTTGTTGTATTGCTTGAAGTTGTTGATGCTTTTGTTGTCTGTTGAGCGGTAGTAGGCTGAAAATTTGATGAAACAATTGCCATCGCTCCGCTGATAGATTTATTAAGGCCATTATATTGTGAGTATACCATAATTCTGCCCAAATTCTGTTCGGTTGTTTTGCCTTTCGGAAATGTGTATTTACCATAATATGTAACATAATCAGAATCAGAGTCAAGCGTTTGCTGATCTTCATCGTAATCTACATAGTTGCCGGATGTCATCGTAACTTTCTTTCCGTTAACTACGGCGTAAACCTTTGCTTTTCGTAAAGCTATTGCCGATATTTCTATTTCAGTCCCGCCCGGTGCTGTTAATTCACCTTTTGGCGAAACACTTTTTAACAGATCAATTTCATAAATTACATCATACTTATAACTTTTTCCGTTTTGTTGAAAAACGAAAGTATTTTTTCCTGCTTTCAGCTCATATTCAACAGAAAAGTCCCCCGCCTTTGTAAATTTTATATTTTTTGAGTTGCATGTTAATGTATATAAAGGATTGCATCCTCCCGTAAAACTTATTTTTGATTCATTTGTTGTTATCTCTCGGCCTTTTTGATTAGTAATTTCAAATTCTCTTTCCTTAATATTGTTATTTACATTTTTTAAATATTCACAAAACGCTGTGCCAATCCCCTTTTCATTATTCTTAATGATATGATATGAGCGAAAGGCTGTACCGCAGCAGCTCTCCAGCTTTTCTGCTTGAGTTGATTGGATAATTATTTCATTTGGATCACTCCAACTATCACTTTTAAACAATAAATCTGCTTTTTGGCCCAAAATACATTTTCCGCCGGAATTGATTAATGATTTATTCCATCTCTCTATAATATCAACATATGAATCATCATCATTATGTGAAGCTTCAGGCTCCAAATAAATAAAATCAACAGATGAATCCGCAAACAATTCATTTGCAATATTTTGCATTTTGTTATCAGGCTCTATTTGAATACCGAATAAAAGATATTCATCCGATTTAAGTACATCCTGTGCTATATTTTTTATCATGGGAATAAGTCCATCGAATTCCAATTTTTCACTTATATTTGAATTTAATGTTTCAAACCCTGATATCATTAATGCATCAGAGTTATATTTTTTACAATAATCACATAATATTTTATCATCAACTTCAGTTTTATCTGATGAATTAATAAAATCACTGACAGATAAATTTGAGACAATGAACAGCCCATTTTTTCGGGCGGTACTTATCAAATATTCCAGTTCATTATAATTGCCAAGGCTAAGATACATACGGCTTTCGGCTTCGCTCGTATAATCAAGAAATACTGTGTTGAACCCCATCTTCTTAATTTCTGCTGTTATATTATCGATTTCATTTTTTTTCACTTCGGCAGAATCAGAATTATCAACTAAATAATCAATTCCCGCCGTTAACCAAATGCCTCTAACACTTTCCGGCTGCTCTGTTTTGGATTTGATTGAGGTAGATTCAACCGACTGATCGGTAAACGTTTCAGAAACAGTTTCTTTACTGTTGCTGAAGGCGCCAATAACATTGCCCAAATTACCGCTTAGAAGAACACCGATAAAAAGAGATGCGGCAAACAGAAATAATGCCGATATAGTAATATACACTTTTTTAATTTTTGTTGACATCAATACCTCCGGGAAAAACAACATTTATTTTCTGTAAATTTATATTTCGATTATAATTCACAAAATGATATTATTGTATTTGGTTTAATTTAACATTATTCAAGCTATCATCAGGATCTTCATCACAAACGCATTCCTGGTCTTCAACTACAGAAGCAACTTTTCTAATATCAATCCTGTCATAATATTTTTTAAAACGGACACCTACATTATATTTTCTTGCACAGTCTCGGCAGTAAAATTGAGCACGGAAATATTGGTTGGCACTCTTCCAGTCTGTTGTCTGAATTGTTTCTCTTTCGCAAAAGGCACATATATAGGATAATTTAGATTTATCGACCAAGGGATTGTTAATGTTTGTAATGGCATGCGCTTTAAAAGACAATCTTTCATAAAATTCGGTATCGCATGGTTTTATTAATTTCTTTAACTGTTCCTGATCAAAACATTTCTTAAAACATTCCGCGCTAAGCAAGCTGTCATCAAGGGCACGGTGAGATGCATAATTTTCACATTTTATGCCGAGTATTTGCGCTGCTGACGCCAACCCAATTTGTTTTGAAGAGGAAGTCTTATAAACATTCTGGAATAATTTTTGTAAATCGGTATAATTTGATAAAAACGGGATTCTGTTTATCCCGTTAAGATAACGGTAATTATCAATAAGTACTCTTATGTCCCCGTCTCCCCAGGTCATAATAATATTCTCCGGCGATCCTACCCATTGGCGGAATTCGCTAAAGGCTTGTGAAAAAGGGATTCCCCCATCCAAGTCTTCGTTCGTTATATTAGTTAAGCGTTTAACACTGCTGCGGAGCTTTTTACCGATTTGAGACCTGATAAATAACGAGAAAGTATCGGATATATTTAGTTTATCATCAAGTTTTACGGCACCGATTTCTATAACTTCGTTGATAAAACCATTAATTTTTTTCCCATATGTATTGTTCCATTCCAGATCCATAATTATATAATGCATTTCAATTTCCTTTGAATTTATTTAACGGGGGCAGCAATTAAACTGCCCCCGAACTTTTTTAGACAGCTTTAATTCTAAAAGCTTTCACACCATGGCTCGGAACGTTAGCATATATCGCGGTGCCGAGAATTTCGGTGCTTTTATCCCAAATATCAAAAACCTCATACTTATCGGCGTAAGGCAAATCAACATACATTTGGCAGACAAGTTCCTGTATACTCTGTTCAAAGAACTTTTCTTCTCCGCTTTTATTAAAGAAGCATACGGCCAATTCGTTACCAGATAATGGCTTAATAAGAGTATCACAAATTCCATTTGTTTTCAGTCTATGACATTGCATACCCAGAATGTCCTGGTCAATTGCTATCATATCTTTATCCGATACGATTTTCAAAGTTTCATTATCAGCATCTATCGTCCCATCCTCTTTAATAAACTTTCTTACATCATTTCCCAAAACTAATGGAGCAGCCATCATACACCATAAAGTAAAGTGAGAAACATTTTCATCGAATGTAAGGTTCCCGTTCCCAACTTCAAGCATATCAGGATCATTCCAGCCTCCCGGGCCTGCATGTTTATAAAGCAATACATTAATCTCATATATACCCAATATAGATGCCCAAAACGCTTTTATATCAGGAGTTGTGCGCCACAGATTCCCAGCTTGACGGCCCCATTTCCATGGGAAATTCAATCCCCATTCACAGATTGAATAAACTATTGGTTTTTCAGGCTGTCCTGTTGTTTCGGCAAACTCCTTTGTTGCTTTTTTTAGTTCCTTACCCATATTTGTATACTGTATAGCAGCGCTGTCCTGCCTGGAAGCAACCGGATTAAATATTTTTACAGTATTTTTACCATGTTCGAGGTTAATTATTATTTGGTGCCTTCCTTGGGCGCTGAATCCCCTTGTAGGGGGTATTAATGAGGAATATTTATCAACACCGTTAACAAGTATTTCTATATATTTAAAGCTGTTGCTTTTTTTCCTTATACTAAGAGTTAAAATGTATTCACCCGGCTGATCCACTTCGATGTTGTCATATTCGATTGATCCGCCGCTGGCTGAAAGACCGGCAATGTATTCACCCGAATTCAATTTATTGTCATGCACAATACGCGCTTCACCGATCAATATAGCCTCTTCTGCACAACGTTCAATCTCGTTTTCATTTCCGCTTTTGCTGATTGAAATTTTCTCAATATATGGGGCACGCATAGGGATCGGAACGTTGTGGCAAAAATCATACTTAAAGTATTCAATTCCCCATTCAGCAAAAGTTTTTGCATCAATCGCTTCATATCCAAGGCTTGCCGGAAGATCTTCGCAAGTTAAAGTTCCGTTTGATGTATATATTCCAAGTTTCATACCAAGCAAATTTACTTGTTCGACCAAATTTTTTATTCCGCGGCTGAAATGAACAAAATCACCTTGAAGCCTGTTATTTTCATCTCTTATCGAAGACTGCCAGCAGTCATCGATATTTATATAGATATAACCGGCATCGGCAAGACCGCTTTTTTTCATTGCTTCTGCTGTTTCAATAATTAAATTTTCATCAATACTATTTCGGAAAGTATTCCAGCTTGACCAGCCCATCGGCGGAGTTAAAGCAACTCCGTTTGAATAGCTTTCATCAACCGGTAAAGTTAATTTTGTCGCTCTCAATGATTTTTTTGCTAAGCTTATAGGATCCACTTTCTTATTTTTTATTGACAAGCCCAAAGCGGCTGCGCCTGCTGTCAATGCTGAAAACACAACAACCTTTAAAGTTTTATTACCCATTTTAGACATCCTCTCAAATTTTTATATAACATAATATAATAAGTATAACTCAAAATAACTAAAAAATAAAGATAAAATACTATATTTTATATAAAACAGAAGAAGCCGTCAGTTGTTCAACTGACGGCTTTAAAGCAATAATTTTTAATCGGCTGCTGCTTCAACAGCAGTATCATTCGTTTCGTCTGCCGTAACTTTCTTTTTATCACCAATACTAAGTAACAGGTTAAGAATTATTCCAAAAATTGCAGCTCCTGCAATACACGGAACATTAATTCCGAAAAATGGTATGCTGCCGCCAAATTTGTAGTTACCGCCTATACCAATTACCATTATTGTCGCAATGACTGCAATATTCTTTGCGCTAAACAAGTCAACCTTTTTTTCAAGCATTATTGCAATTCCCTGTGCGGCAATTGCGCCGAAAAGATATATCTCAAGTCCGCCGATAACTGCCGTCGGTATAGCATAAATTGAATTAATTAACGGTGTAAAACATGAAATAACCATTGCGATTAACGATGCCGCTATTAGAACAGGTACCGAAAATACTTTCGTTATTGCCATTGCGCTTATGTTTTCGCCATAATTTGTACCTGCCGGTCCGCCAACAAAACCGGAAATAATGTCCCCGAGGCCATCACCTATCAGATTTGATCCAAGCCTGTCTGCTATATCATATTTTTTACCGGTATTTTTTTTCTTGGCGAGATCATTAACATAAATATCAAGCTGAAAAACATGCGCAGTAGATTCCGGAATTGTTGCAATGGCAATTGGCATAATTGCCAAAATCGCAGCGGCGTTCGGTTTAGGCAAAGTGAAGATCGGCAAGGCAAAAAAACCGCTTCCGGAAGTCTCGGTAAGTTCTCTGAACAAATTGTAGCCAGTAGCTTTCATAACAATAAAGGCAGTTAAACAACCAACCATAGGGCCAAACAGCAATGGCAGCTGACCCCATACCCCTTTTAAATAAACCGAGAAAAAGATAGTCGCAAATAATGTAACAAGAGAAACAATCCAGACCATTTTAAGACCAAATGCATCACCTGCATCTGAAAATGTTCCTGAATCACCAAGTGCATTCCCCGCAAGAGTAAGACCGATAATCATAGCAATTGGTCCTGTTACTGTAGCAGGTAAAACCTTTTCGATTGCTTTGCGTCCAAAAAACTTTACAATAATCCCGGCAGCAATAGAAACAAAGCCGGACATAACAATTCCGAATTGTGCTATAGCGATTTTTTCATCCAATGTAGCTTCAATTGACTGTTGCGCCATTAAAGCTGTTATTGCAGTGAGATAGGAAAAGCTTGACCCGTAATAAAGGGGTATTTTTCTGCCGGTTACTAAAATAAAACATATTGTTGCAAGACCGCTGGCAAAAATTGTTGTTGAAACATGGAATCCCGTTAATAAAGCTACAGCAACAGTCGCAGGGAACATAACAATAACCTGCTGTATTGCATACAGAAACAGTTTCCATATCGGCGGGGTTTCATCCGGCAGGTAGCCAATTGTTTTTTCGTTTTTCAGCATGATGGGCCTCCTCAAAATTATAAATTAATAATAATTTACATTGTAAAGGTGTTGCTGTCAAGATATAAACGCAAGATATTGATATTTTTTTTATTTTCGATGAAATGTTTACTATATTTTGTGTTTATAAAGTTGTGCTGAATATTTTGTTTTGAAATATAATATCCTATAAAAATAAGAAGCAAATGTTTGAAAACATCTGCCTCTCATTTTATCAATAAATATTATTAATATTTTAAAACAATATCTTTGAGTTTCAGAATATCCCTTGTTGTAATATTATCCACTGAAAGCGAAAGCATTTTCAGCATGTCTTTTTCTTTATTAACTGTCCATACCGAAACTATCAAATCATTGTTATGCATAATTTCGACCAATTCACTGCTGATTCCCTTATATGAACAATTAAGGCCAATGCAATTTAAAGAGATTATTTTATCAGCTAAATATTGTGCATATTCGCTGCTTTTAAAAAATGGTAATTTAATAGATACATTTAATAAAGAAGGAATTAAAGGACATTGTAATTGAACAGACTTGGCATATTTCTCATCGACGCCTGTAAAAAATATTCTATTTAACAAATCGTGTTTTTCTGCAAGTTTCTGAACTTCATGGATATTATCAAACCGCTTGAGATCTAAATTTATTTTAACCGTCTTACTTTCGGACACAACAGAAAACGCATCATCAAGCAAAATACCTTCGTCTTGATTAGGCTTTTCGCTGTGTATAATAACGGGGGTTCCATCAGGTCGAAGCGATACATCCATCTCCACAATATCAGCACCTGCATAAATCGCCTGTTCAATAGCTTCAATTGAATTGTCTGGCAAAGACATCGCGCCGGCGTGAGCCGTTATTGTGAACCATTCTCGAAGTTTATTGTTTTCATTTCTGCTAATATTCATAACTATTTACCGCCCTTATTGTC
>CAYOAW010000046.1:0-1480 GCA_964402095.1 uncultured Eubacteriales bacterium
TTCGGAAAAAATATCGGCATCATCCAATATAGACATGTCCCGATCGTTCCCGGTATAGCGAATACAATCAAATATGGTTTAAACTTTCCCCAGCGTGTCCGCGTTTTGTCAACAAGAGCGCCGATTATCGTATCGTTAACAACATCCCAAATGCCGCCGACAAAGTTGACTATAGCAAGATATGTGAAATCAATATGCAGGATATCAAAAATAAAGCGCTCGGCATATTTATTAATATTAAAACTTCCCGAGACATTAAACAGAGCGTAAGCGAAGGTTTCTTTATTGCCGAGATAACGTCTGCCTTGTGCAGCGTATCCGGACTTTTCAGTTTCGTTTTTTTCGACAATTTCTGTGTTCGGCTTTGCCATCCATGTTCCTCCGGAATCTATTTTAATTTTAATTTTACTTTTATAACTTTATCACAAGCCGCATTCCAAATCAAGCGAATAGGGAATTAAGAAGAAATAATTTAGCAAAAACAAGCGGCTTAAGCTTAATGCTTTCACCGCTTGTTTTTATTTTTCTATAATGCAATAAGAATACAGCAATTTATTAAAAGAAGGCCTCGATGATAAGCGAATAAATATTTTCCATAAACTTTATCAGAAAGGTCAGTTTTGAATCGGAGCCTGCATTCCGGGTATCTGCCATATCCGTCAAGGCAGCAACATCCTGATTTGTTTGATCCTGCATATAGGCACCGGCTGATATATTCTCCCCTTCATTAATCGATTGAGACTGCAAATTTTTAAGTTGATACTTGAACTTATAGAATATAACCCTGACGGTGCCGGTAACCGTAATCCCGTTGCTGTCAGTTAATTTGACCGTTATAACAGCAGCGCGCGCGCCAGTTTTTATGTTGGTAATAAAGCCATTTTGGTCAACAATAACCTTCGAATTATCGGAAAGCCACTCAACTTTTGTATATTTGCTGTCATTCGTAATAAAGCCCATCTGCAATGTTATTTTTTTATAGGACTTATACCAGGCAACCTTGACAGGCAGCACATCGTCTGCCGGAACGCCATTGCTGTCGGTTATTCTCACAAAAGCGGCTATATTGTTCACCGCCGCAGACGCTATACCGCTTAAATTGCCGGCAGCGTCTTTGCACCGGGCATATACTGTACCATTCGCCGTTAAGTCCAAAGGCGAATTGTAGGCAATCCATTCGCCTTCGCCGATTTTATATTCTTTAACAGCCGCATCGGCCGGATAAGTTATTGTGACCGTGACACTTCCGTTGGTAGGTTCTGTCGGCGATGCAGATATCACCGGCATATCGGGTGATGTCCTGTCAATATAATTAACAACTGTTGAACCGACCGCGCTCACATTGCCCGCCGCATCTGCGCATCTTGCATACACAGTGCCGTTAACGGATAAAATTACAGGCTCTGTGTAAGCAGACCATACATCCTCCCCTATTTTATACTCTTTTACAACAGCATCATCCGGATAAGTTATTGTAACG
>CAYOAW010000046.1:1580-15294 GCA_964402095.1 uncultured Eubacteriales bacterium
CTCCCCTATTTTATACTCTTTTACAACAGCATCATCCGGATAAGTTATTGTAACGTTGACATTGCCGTTTGTGGGAACAGCAGGTGCTGAAACAAAAACAGGCAATCCGGGCGCGGTTTTGTCAATATTGCTGACAATGACTGAGCTTTCGCTGCTGCTGTTGCCGGCAGCATCCATACATCTTGCGTATACAGTGTTGTTCGCAGACAAATTAAGCGCGGTTGTATAAATTGTCCATGCGCCGCCGGTTCCGATTTTATACTGTTTCGTTACAGCATCCGCCGGATAAGTTATTGTGACCGCAACATTTCCGTTTGTTACAGTTGACGGATTGGCAGAAATGGCAGGCATATCCGGCGGTGTCTTGTCAATATTTGCAACAACAACCGAACCCTCACTGCTGAAATTGCCGACCGCATCCGCACATCGCGCATAAACAGTATTATTCGCGGACAACACAACGGCGGCAGTATATGCTGTCCATGTGCTGTTGCCGATTTTATATTGTTTCACCGCCGCATCCGCCGGGTAAGTAATCGTAACCGCAACATTCCCGTTTGTCGGCACTTGCGGTGCCGCTGAAAGGCCCGGAACCGCCGGCGCGGTTTTATCAATATTTGCAACAACAAGCGAACCGGAAGCGCTTGTGTTGCCGAGTGCGTTTTGACACCTTGCATAAACCGTATTATTAGAAGTTAAAACAATTGCACCGGTATAATCGGTCCAATCACCGCTGCCGATTTTATATTGTTTTACCGTCGCATCAACCGGGTAGACAACGGTTACATTGACATTGCCGTTTGTCGGCGTTAAAGGCGATGCCGACAATACCGGTGTTGAAGGCACCGTTTTATCAATATTGCTTATGGTAACAGAGCTGATCGAACTGACATTGCCTGCGGCATCGGCACATCTTGCATAGACAACAGTATTATCAGAAACATTCACCGGGCCCGTGTAAGCTGTCCAATTGCCTGTGCCGATTTTATATTCTTTAACAGCCGCATCGGCCGAAAATGTAATCGCAACAGTCACATTGCCGCCGGTTGGCGTCAGCGGTGAGGCTTGAAGAACCGGAGCTTCCGGCGCTATTTGGTCGACATTGGTTATATCCAGATGGACTGTACTGGTAATATTGCCGAACAAATCAGTACACCTTGCCCAAACCGTACAGTTTGCCGAAACAGTTAACGGGGATAAATAATCCGACCAAATACCGTTGTCAATTTTAAATTCTCGCAAATCGGCGTCAAGCAAATAGTCTATCGAAACCGTAATATCTTTATTTGTCGGCGCCGATGTTGAGGGCGTAATAACAATTTCGGACGCAGGGGTAAAAACAGCGGCCGGGTAACCATTCCATGGATTTGAAAAACCCGCAGCCGAACTCAAGTAATAAACCGTAAATCCTGATGCGCAGCTGCCGAAAACAGTCGTCCCCATAAGGGGCGCACTACCGTAAAAATACACACTTTTCAATTTTGTGCAGCTCTGGAAAGCCGTATCGCCAAGGCTGGATACATTGTTTGGTACAGCAACTGCCGTAAGCGCGGTACAGCCTTTGAAAGCGCTGACACCGATATCAGACACCACACTGCCAAGCACAAGCCTTGTGAGCCCTGTGCAGCCGTAAAAAGCATTGTCACCGATAATCGTGACTTTATTCGGGATTCTCAGTGAAGTAAGCTTTGTACAGCCATAGAAAGCGCTTGCGCCGATGTTTGTCGCGCCTTTTGAAATATTTAAAGCAGAAAGGCCGGTACACCCATAGAAAGCGCTTGCGCCGATATTTGTCACACTGTCCGGAATGGCAATCGTTGCCAAAGCGGTGCATTTATAAAACGTTTTATCGGCAATATTCGTCAATATGTTAGAAAGTACAACGCCTGCAAGCAATTTACAGCCGCTAAACGCTTCCGAACCGATAGAAGTGACATTATTCGGGATTACCAATGAAGTTAAAGCCGTGCAATTAAGAAACGCTTTTGCGTTAATGACCGACAGCGTTTCCGGGAAAATAATACCCGTCAATTTCGAACATCCGCTGAATGCAGATACCCCGACAGAAACCAACGCATTCGGGAATGTAACGCTTGTCAGCCCGGTACAACCGTAAAACAACGAATCATTTATGACGGTAACGCCGTTAGGTAATGAAACTTCGCTAAGTCCGGTGCAGCCGTAAAAAGCTTCTTTTTCAATAACGGTTACACTTGAAGGAATCGTTATTCCGGTCAGCTGCGGGCAGGTATAAAAGGCATCCTCATATATTCTTAAAACACTTCCCGGAATCGTATAGCTGCGCAACTGGCTATACAGATAATGCAGGAGAATTGTTTTATCCTTGTTAAAGACAACACAGTCCTGACTCGAAAAGTATGGATTATTTTCATCTATATAAAGCTCAACCAGCACGGTTCCGTTGAAAGCATTAAAATTAAAAAAATTGAAACCTGAACCAAGAGTTGCCACGGCGAGTGAGGAACACCCGTTGAAAAGTTTTTCCGGAATAATTGCCACACCGTCGCCAACCGTCGCTTCGGCAAGCGCAGTACAACCGCTGAAAGCACTGACACCGATGGTTTTTACACTGTCCGGTACTGTCACGCTTAACAATGCTTTGCAGTTTGCAAAGGCGCTTGCGCCTATGGTTTCAACACTGCTGCCGATATTTAATTCCACTATTTTTAAACAGCCTGAAAAAGCGCTTGAACCAATACTTACAACGCTGCTGCCGATATTTACTTCTACTATTTTTAAACAGCCTGAAAAAGCGCTCGTACCAATTGAGGTAACATAATTTGGAATTGTGACTCCGGTAAGGCCTGTACAGTTTAAAAATGCACTGGATCCGATTGAAACGACACCATCCGAAAGAGTAAGTGAGATCATACCACTGCAGCCGCTGAAAGCACTTGTTCCGATGCTTGCAACACGGCTTCCAATAACTACAGATTCGAGAGCAATACAACCGGAAAACGCACTGGTGCCTATTGATTCAACGCTGCTCGGAAAAGTTACGCTCTTTAAGCCTGTACAACCATAGAATGTTTTCTCGTTGATGTCGGTAACGCCGAAATAATACCTGACAGCGTTTTCTATATAGTCACCGCCCGGGATAATAACGCTTTGAATTCCGGTGCAACCGGAAAAAGCGCTTGTGCCGATAACTTCGACGGTGTCCGGCATAGATATCGCTGTAAGCCGCGTCCAATTTTCAAACGCTTTTGTTCCTATTTCAGTCACACCGTTCGGAACGGTATACCCGGCAGTTTCATTAACAAGATATTGAATCAGTTTTGTTTGTTCCTTGTTAAACAATACGCAGCCGTAAGTATGCGTTGTATCATCATATATAGTTGAGAAATTCATATTTTCGGCATCCACCACAATTTCTTTAAGCCCGGTACAGGTTTTAAACGCAGAAAGGTCAATACTGCTTACGCTTTTGCCAATGATTACTTTTGTCAGCCCGGTACAGCCGGTAAAAGCATTTGCAGGAACCGCAGTAATTCCTGCGCCTATTGATGCATTGACGATACCGGTGCAACCGTTAAACACGCTTATTCCAAGGGTTTTGACACTGTCCGGCACAGCAATTTCCGTAATATGCGTGCAATTTCGAAATGCCTCCTGCCCAATTGAAGCGAGTGTTGCCGCGGCGCCGGTTTTAATCTTCAGCAAACCCGTACAACCGTAAAAAGAAGTAGTACCGATTGACGTTAAAGTATCCGGCAATGTGATTTCGGTAATGCCGGTACAAGCCCGAAACGCGTCGGTTGATATTGAAGCCAGCGCTGCCGGAAGTGTGATGCTTGTTATCTCTTCATGCCCTTCAAAAGCGCCTTTAACGGTAGTACCCGTACCTTTAATAACGGTTACAGGATATCCGCCGAGCGTATCGGGCACGGTGACAACCGCGTCAAGGCCGCTGTATGCGGTTATACTCGCGACGATATTCGGTGCGGTTCCGGATAAAGTATAGGTATAATAGCCTTCTGTATAATCCAAGGCTTTTGAAATCTGCAAAGGAACTACAGACAGCACAAAAGCCAACGATAGAAGAACCGATAACAATTTTTTCATTTTAACCAGCTCCTTTATATAATTAAAATAATTATAACACAATATTTCAAATTTGCAATGTACTGCCGACAATATATTATAAAAGCAGGGCAGACTCTCTGTCTGCCCTGCCATAAAAAGTATGTTAATCCTGATTGCTGCCGATATTTTTTTGGGATTCGGACGCTTTTGCCATTGACTCGGCATCACCGCCGGAAACTTCTTTTGACACTTGGCTTCGCCTTGAAAGCAAGTCCTCGTACATGCGCTCTTTCCGTTTACCCGTAAGGTCATAAAACAATTTCGGGATAATACCGAGGGAACCGGTTACAAATGGTATAACGGTTGACATCGCGAACAGGAAATATTTGGTCCTGTCTGTTTGGTTGAGATACCCTGCGCCCTGCTCATAGCCGAACGCTTTCATCAAAACCGACCGAAGCACCGAACCTACAACAGAAACAAGCTTTGAGGCAAGGCCCCTCGCGACACTCGTCATTCCTTCCGTACGGTAGCCGTTTTTCCATTCGCAGTAATCCATCGCTTCGTTATACATTTCCTGCGGGATAACCCTTCTGATACCGTAAACAAACATAAATAAGGTTTCCTGCGTCATAATGGCAAGTATCATGGGCAGTTTCCGTTTATACAGACCGTTTTTCATACCGCCGATTGAGCCAAAAAGGAACACCAGCACCATTAAAAAGTCACCCGTATAACTGCCGACCAGCCAAAGCGCTTTTGTTGAAAAATGCCGCCTGGCCCATGGCACCCAGGCAAAACTGGGCGTTGAAACAAAGCCACCCGGAATACCGACAATAAGCTTGATGGACGCCATACCGAGAACATCAATGTAATAATTCGACATCCCTGTACTGATAGAGAATGAACCCAGAAAATCAGAAAGAGTCATCAATAAAATCGGTTTGTTGTTTATAATCGACTTGATTCCTTGAAGAATACTCGGCCTTTCGATTGACTGCATAACCCTTTCATGCGCGATTATAAAGAAGTAAAACGCCGCCACGCCGCTGACAATTGTTGTGAACATACCCATAAAAACATAGGTGCTCTGCATTTTAAGCGCTATTTTCTTCATATTAATGGCATCAATGAGGAGCGTCATTAAAAATTCCGGTATCTGGTCCCCTAAAAAACCGGCTAAAACATTTGAAACTGTGATCAGCTTTGTCCGGTCAAGCGGGTCCGGTGTAATGGTGGCAAGCATACCGGTTTGAGCAATGCCGCTGAACGTGCCTGCTGTTTCCCTCGCAATTGCCAAAGCAAAATAAACCAAAAACTTTGTCAAATCCATTGCGGACTTGTTCGGGAACATAATCGGCATCATCCAATACAAGCAAGTGCCGATTGTGCCGGGAATCGCGAAAATTATGAGGTATGGCTTAAACTTGCCCCAGCGTGTCCTTGTTTTGTCAACAATCGTACCAAACAGAATATCGTTAATAACATCCCAAATACCGCCGATCGTGCTGATAATAGCCAGATATGAAAAATCTATTTTCAACACATCGAAGATAAAACGGTCCGAGTATTTGTTGATATTAAATTCCTGCGATGCTTTAAATAAAGTATACCCAAAAATTTCTTTGGTACCGACATATCGCCTGCCCTGTGCCGCATAAGCGATTTTATCCAACTCAATTTGCTCGGCTGTTTTGGTGACAGTTGCTGCCATTGACGCACCTCCGTTTAGATTAAAATCAGTAACTTTATAAACATTACCATATCTGCTATTTTATATCAAGTTATTTTATTTAATATTCCCATTTTTTATAATATCTAAAATAATTTCGGCAACAGTTGTGCCCGCGGAACATTTTATTCCGCGGGCACAATAAAATCGATACGAAACCGTCATTCAATTAAAACAGCATGCTTGGCGCCGATGATATACGGCAACATCCGGTCGTTCATAGCAACGGTTACATTTGCAGGAATTGTGCTTATTGTGTTACCGATAATACTGCCGTGCCAAGTAGTATTGCCCTGGCCTATCGTAACTTGCCCTCTGGGCGCATATATGATTCCGTAGCCGTCCGTACCGCCGAAGTTCAGGTCAACATTGCCATATTTCGCATAAATACTTAATGTTTTATTTGACAAAACATGAACATACCCATTAACAAACGTTATGTTGGATTCCGCAAAGAAGCAACCGGAAGTAGTCATATGATAATCACAGATTATTGAACCGCCCGAATTATCAAAGCGCCTTTTCGCAAACAGCAAACCGTTTCCATCCATATAGATACCGGTATTGCCATAACCGTAAGAAGAGGGGATTTTACCTGAAACCGTTATATCACCATAGACAACCAATTTACCTCTGTTAATAAGGCCTGACGCAAAATTCACACTGCCGATTATTATATAGTTTTTACCTGTAGGCACTGTGAATGTACCATGAGCGGAAATCCAGTTATTAACCTCAGCAGCAGTCCAAATAACATTATATCCCCACGGATATTTCGGTTCCAGCTGTTCAACAACCGAATCAAAACTCGGTGACAATATGTCAATATAGGACGCTCCGGGGACAAGCTTACCATAGCAACCAGAACCTCCTTTTGTTGAAATCGTACCGCATGCTTCAATAGCACCCATAACATAATAATTTTTGTTTTTTCCGTCACTAAAATTATTATTAGTATGTATGCTGCCCATAATATAGTAATTTGTTTTCATGTTCAGCGGAACAGTCTTCGAACCCGAAAAAAGCAGATAATCGAACGCACCGCCGGCCGGCTTCGCATCATAATAAGCCGTTGCTCTACAATTATAATTCAAATGTTTAATCCCTAAAATATTGGCAAAATATGTTTTTTGCTGCTGCGCGCTGGCAACCGTTATTTTATTGTAATAATCCGGATAATCCGGATCTGTCGGGAAACTTACTACAACATCACTTGAACTGAAACCGTTCTTTTGAATGTATTCCAAAGCTGTCGCTTCGGCGGCCTCCGTGTTTCCGGGTAAATCCTCCATAGCTGCCAAGGCAGCGGCATCGCAAGCCGTTTGTAGGCGCGCTTTTTGATAATCATAAATACCAAGGTCAACCGCATAAGCAGCCAACGTAAAAAGGATCACCATAGAAAGCGCGACTACGATAATGACTACGCCGTCTTCTTCTTTTTTGAAATGCTTGAATAACTTTTTAACATCAGCCCTGCATTTCACGCAAATCTCCCCTTTCCGGCAAAATTAACACATCAAATTATTTTTTCGCATTCAGCTGGTCGAGCGAAGCTTTGGCCTGAGATATTTGTTTGGCAACTTCGCCAAGCAATTCCTCAGACTTTTGAATATTATAGGAATGCACCTGTAATATTTCCGAACGATTCAGGCGTTCCAGGGAAATCTGCATTTCTATTTCTTTTTTCTGCGCGGCAAAGCTGTATGCCTGCTTTGAGTTTTCTTCCCGCAGAGCCGCAATCTCTTCAGCCATCTTATTTTTTGTCTGTTCAGCCGATTTCAGCCCCGATTCAAGGTCGGATATCTTAAGTTTCAACTGCCTGATTTCATCATTCAGGCGGAGCTGTTCTTTGTCGAACAGTTCTTCCACTTCATTTTTCTGCCGGGCATATTCAGCCACCTGCTTTTCATTGGATTCCCTGAGCTGAGTGATTTCGTTTGCCTGCCTTGCGTTCAAATCCTTATAAGAATTTAATTCATTCGCCTGCTTTGTTTTTTCGTTCCTGAACTCCGCAAAAGCAATTTCCTGCGCTTTGTTTTCAGCCTTTAAACCGGAAATTTCATTTTCCTGCCTTTTGTTGCTGCCTTTCAAAGCCGAACATTCATCGGAAAGCTTGGCATATGCCGCGTTTAATTCCGCGGCTTCGCCTTCCATCCTTTTATTTTCATCTCTGAGTTTTGCCAATTCATTTGTCAATTTTGTTTCGTCTGTTTTCAGCCCGGACAGCGCATCTTCCAGATCGCTTTTTTTCTTTTGCGCCGCACTCAATTCAGCGATTGCCGCTTCAAGTTTGCTTTTAAGCTGTCTGTTTTCCCCCGCAATATTTTCGGCAAACTGGGGATCCGCAAAGCCGGCCTTTTCCAAAAGC
This sequence comes from uncultured Eubacteriales bacterium, assembly GCA_964402095.1. Lineage (GTDB taxonomy): Bacteria > Bacillota > Clostridia > Oscillospirales > Acutalibacteraceae > UBA1447. The sequence continues at coordinate 9,728 of CAYOAW010000046.1, forward strand.
TGCGCATTTTGGTCTTTCAGCGAATCCAGTTCCTCAAGAGCAGACTTTAATTCGGAGCACTTTTTATCATAAGAGGCCGCTTTTTCAATCATTTCATCTTTTTCGGCTTTAAGCTGATCCCGTTCCCTTGTAACGAAAGCAATGCGGTCTTTCAGTTCAGCGCTTTGCCTGTCCAGCACCTGCTGAGCCCCGGCAAGGTTGGCATTAAGAATCTCAATATATTCATGAACCTCGGCCGGATTATAGCCTCTCATCACCTTTTTAAATGTAACAAAACCGGAATCACCGGATTCCTCATCTTTTTCATCTTCATTTATAACCGGAGCTTCTGCTTGATCAAGGATATCTCCCGATTGTGTTTTATCTTTCTTATCCATAAAATACTCCCTTTCCGCACCGAAATAATATTACTAAATTTATCATTTGCAGATAAAATTACGCTGTTTTAACAATATCCAGGACATCGCCTGCCCGAAGCCCGTATTTTTCAGCCGTATGAGCGCACAATTCCAAAACACACTTTGCATTTTTAACCGATTTCCCGATTTTGTTGGGCACCATTGCGTATTCAATTTTCAGTATCTCATTTTTCGAGTCCAGAAACACCGCATCAATCGGGAAGCGCATGGAAAATGTATGAATTTCACTGCAAGGGTTTAAGAGCAAGCCATGGTTTTGCGGCATACTTTTCCGGAACATCAGGCCCATAAACCTTTTTATGAAACTGTCCGCCAATTCGACCTCTTGTGCAACCAGCAAACCGCCTTTATAGACTTTCGCCATACCTGCCATTTAAAATTGCCTCCAAAATATCAACAGAATTTACGCGATATATAAATTAATTACTTTGAAAAGGTTTGAATGACATTGATAACAGTCGGCCCCATTAAAATGATAAACACAACAGGGAAGATAAAGCCGATCATCGGGAGAATCATTTTTATCGGCGCTTTCATGCCCTTCTCACGGCACAGTTCCCTTCTGGTTAACCTCAGCTGTGCAGACTGGATACGCATAACATTAATAATCGGAATGCCCAACTGTTCCGCCTGCACAAGGGCGGAAGCAAATGTTTTCAGTTCCGGAATATCCGTAACACTTGCCAGATTTTGAAGTGCTTCCCTGCGCGGACGGCCCATCTGTATTTCCCGATGCACAATCAACAATTCGTCAATAAACGGTCCTTTCAGCTTTTCCGAAACTTTCAGAAGAGAAATATCAAAGCTTAGCCCGGCCTCGATGCAAACGCCCAGCAAATCAATGGCATCAGGCAGCTGGTCACGGATTTTTTGCTGGTGGCCGGTTACCTTAAACCGGAGGAAATATATAGGCCCTAAAATTCCGGCGATTGCACCAAGAAGAATAATCAACACTTTTATACTTGAATCGACAGGCAAAAGCAACGCGAGCAGCAGAAAGAAAACAAGGGAAAACAAGTTGATTGCGAGTTTTACGGAACTGAATTCCGATGCTGACATAAAAACACCGGCCAAGCGCAATTGACGCTCCAGCTGCTGGTCCTTCGCCTTATTTCTCTGCGCTTTATTTTTCGGTGTTAAATTGGTAAAAGTTTTCGAAATTCTGTCGGTCGCTTTCTTAACATAACGCTGATAAAATGACTGTTCCAGCCCGGCGTAAGGATTTGCGCCGACACCTATTTCTTTAATATAATTGATGCGCTTGTTTTTATTATCCGATTTTTTCCCAAAATAACTAAAAATAATAACAGCAACAAAGAACGATAAAACTGTAACACTGAGGACAAAAAACTGCATAAAATCCCTCCTAAGAGCAACAATTCATTAAATTAAAATTTAATGGTTACGATTTTTTTAATGATGATAAATCCGATTGTTTCCATAAATGCACCGGTAAAAAGCATCACTCTCCCGAGGCTTTCGGTAAACAGCAATTTAATATAGTCCGGGCTCATCAGCATTAATATCGCCATAATGCCAACCGGCAAAGCGCCTATAATCAATCCGGAAATCCGCCCTTGAGCGGTCATCGTTTTTAATTCATGTTTAATTTTCATGCGGTCTTTGATTGTTTCGGATATCGTCTCAAGTATTTCAGAAAGGTTGCCGCCTGTTTGCCGCTGAATACTGACGGCAGAAATAGTCAGCATCAAATCCGGGCTTTTAATCCGCTTCCCCATATCATTAAGCGCGCGTTCCATTGAAACGCCGTAATTCATCTCATTTAGCGCCCTGCCGAATTCGACATTGATCGGTTCCGTCATTTCCCTTGAAATGGTTTCCATCGCCTGCTGAAAAGTAAGGCCGGAACGAAGACAATTGCAAACAACAATCAGCGCATCACCCAGCTGAGTTTCCAGTGCGAGAGTGCGTTTCTTCTTACGCTGGCCAAGCAGAAAAATCGGGGCACCCGCGCCGATTACAGCCAGTGTGCAAGCGGACATCAGCTGCCGTGTGAACAGCAGTACCAATCCGGCAGGAATAAAAGAAAGCAAAAGCCAAATAACACTGAATTCCTCCGGCCGCATAACAACGCCCGCGAGCGAAAGTTCATTGGCAATCACATCCATCAGTTTAATGCTGAAGAGAGGATTTTTACTCTTATTTGACCGTTTGACCTCTTTGCCGTCTTCACGAATTTCCGATAATATCGATTTTTCCTCAGGCAAAACCTGAGTGACACGATGCATAATATGCCGTTTGCCCTCAGTTATTTTTGATATAAGGATAAATATGACAAAAAAAGAAAGAAGCGCCAAAGAAAATGCAAGAAGCAGCGCACTAATTAGAGAACCACTCATTACTTACTGCAACCCCGTTCTGTTTAATCTTATCAAGGCAATACGGGCGGACACCGGTTGCGCGGAACTGGCCTTTGAACTTGCCGCCGCTGTCCAGCTTGCCCTCCGTCTCATAGACATAAAGATCCTGCATGCTGATAACATCATCTTCCATACCGGTTATTTCGGTGATGCTGGTAATTTTCCTTGTGCCGTCGCGAAAACGGCTCTGCTGGATGATCAGGTCAATAGCCGAAGCGACCTGGTCGCGTATGGCACGCATAGGCAGCTCCATACCGGACATTAAAACCATCGTCTCAATACGGGACAGCGTATCTCTGGGCGAGTTGGCATGGGTTGTGGTGAGCGAACCGTCATGGCCGGTGTTCATAGCCTGAAGCATATCCAAAGTCTCTTCAGAACGAACCTCGCCGACGATAATACGGTCGGGGCGCATACGAAGCGCGTTTTTAACCAGCGAGCGGATTGTAATCGCGCCTTTGCCTTCCAGGTTGGACGGCCTTGATTCCAATGTTACAAGATGTTCCTGCTTAAGCTGGAGCTCAGCCGCGTCCTCAATCGTTACAATTCTTTCATCTTCCGGGATAAATGAGGATAAAACATTCAATAAAGTAGTTTTACCGCTGCCTGTACCACCGGCAACAATTATATTGAGTTTGCCTTTTACGGCAGCTTCCATAAATGCCATCATCTTTGGATTGCAGGAACCAAAATCGATCAATTTTTTCGCGGTGATTGGTTTTTTGCCGAATTTCCGGATGGTAATCACCGGACCGACCAGCGAAATAGGCGGAATAACCGCATTAACACGAGAACCGTCCAGCAAACGGGCATCCACCATCGGGCTTGATTCATCAATATGACGGCCTATTTGCGAAACGATGCGGTCAATGATATTAATTACATGGGCATCGTCATTAAAGGACAAGCCCGTAAGCTCCAGTTTACCGGCACGCTCCACATAAATATGCTTCGGCCCGTTAACCATAATTTCCGAATATTCGGGATTTTCCAAAAGATCCTCAAGCGGGCCAAGACCCATGATATCATTAAAAATTTCCTTTGCGACCTTCGGGCGATCCACACGCGGAACCATATTCGCCTCATCATTAACGGCTTCGTCAATATATTGACGCATCAATTCCCTGTCAATATTTTTCTGCCCTTGTTTATTAACACGGTCAATGATGTTGTTATGAATTTTTTTCTTCGCCGCAATATACGGGTCAGCATTTCTGACAACCGTTTCCTCCACCGAATCCATAGCAGTTTTCGGCTTTGTGCTTTCCATCTTTTGTAGAAGGCTCATTGATTATTCTCCCAATTTAATCATTTTACTGTGTTTTTCTTAATATTTTTTGAGCAACGGCTGTGATATCTTTTGCCACAGGCGATTTCGGCGACGAAATAATAATCGGCTGCCCTTTGTTCAGGCAGACTGCCGCGGTCTTAATGTCGTTTGAAACGGTTGCGTAAACCGGTGTTTCAAACATATTTTCAAAATCTTTTATCTTTATCAGGCTCTTTATATTTTTGTTGATGATTAAATTCGCCTTATCCCTTTGCTGAAGCTGGTCTAAAATCTGAAGGCAAACTTTCGCGTTTTTAAGCGACAGTATTTCAAGATTATAGACAAGCATCACTTCATCGCAATTTTCAACAGCAGCGATGGAAACATCATTAAATGTCGGCGGTAAATCAATAATAATAAAATCAAAGTACGGGCGTGAAATATCGATAATCGTTTCAATATGCTTGGGGGTAACAAGTTCTGCAAATTCGGCGCTTTTCGGCGCGCAAAGCACATTCAAACCGGAACTGTGAACCATGGAAAAACTTTTTATATTGTCGATTGTAATACCTCCGCGCTCCTGCACAAGTTCAACAATTGTGTCCTTCGGCTCCAAATCAAGCAGCAGGTTGTCATCACCGAACTGAAGGTCACAGTCAATAAGCATAACACGCTTGCCTTTTTTGGCAAGTGCCACCGCGGTGTTCACCGCTAAAGTCGTCTTGCCCGTGCCGCCCTTGCCGCCAAAAAAGCCGATTGTGCGCGACCGGGTGCGCGTGCCGAGATTAAGGTCCAGCGAGCGCTGCCTTTCCAGAGAAGTGGCCAGATTGATGCTTTCAACAAGTGCATCCTGTTCCACATCCATGTCAACAACCTGGCGGATGCCAACCCGAGCGGCTTTATTGACCAAATCCACACTCATGGTATCGGACATGAGAATAATCACGCAACCGACAACCGTGCAAAACAGATTTTGGATGAATGAAAAATGCTTGTTATCCACTTCCCCCTTTATCGCACATAAAACAACATCGGGAAACATGCTTTCAATTTTAAGCATCGCAGCACTGCTGAAGTCAGAATAGCCGGATATCACCATACTGTCGGGCGGCAACAGATTTTTAACATGAATTCTTAAATCCATATCGTCGGTTAAAACGACAACATTCAATTTTTCCAAAACAAATACCTCTTTTATTTATAATTACAATATTCGCATCTGCCAACGCAAACAGCAAGCTGAATTCTATGGTTTTTTCGCAGTTGTCTGCACCGCGGTTGTCGGGGCCTTTGTATATTTTTCAGCGGTGATAATTGATTTAAGCGCAAGGGTAATCGTCCCGCCCTCGCCTATCTTATTGGTCAGTTCGATAATCTGGCTCTTCGTCATGCTGAAAACCACCTCGGAATATGAAGTTATCGGCGCGCCTTTTGCCGTGGCGGAAACATTTGCGGCGTAATTCGAAATCCGCAGCACATGCAAGTCAGACATCAGTA
>CAYOAW010000046.1:15394-16796 GCA_964402095.1 uncultured Eubacteriales bacterium
GAAACATTTGCGGCGTAATTCGAAATCCGCAGCACATGCAAGTCAGACATCAGTATTGTCGTAGTCGGTTTACCCGTACCCACAGCCATCTGTGTATACAAAAGGTCCACATAGTCACCTTTGCTGATGAAACCGGACACACCGTTTGTGGCGCTGACAGAAATGGAATAGGCATATTCATCCTTCTCCAACTGGTATGAAAGGGCTGAATTGTTACTGTCTTCCCCCAGTGCAGTGACTTTATTTTTATAAATCTGTTCGCCAATTGTCACGGGATAAAGGCTGAGCTTGCCAACGACATCCTCCAATTTTTCCGCAACACCGTTGTCCCCGCGGACAAGCGAAGCGGTTACAAAATATTTCAGGGTAACCATTTCTTTGGTAATCTTGGTGTTTTCCGGAATTTCCATTGCGGCAACGACAACAGGCGTTGTCGGAACATCCTTAATTTTTGTGTTTTGCTGGACTTGCGTGGCAAACAAATAAGTCGCTATACCCGCGATTATCGCTACAAACGTTGCTATCAGATATACCTTTTTCATGGATACAACTGCCTTTCAAAATAAAATAAATATTTAATATAATATATAATTAATTTTTATTTTTGTCAAATTAAATTGCTATGATTCGACCTTCATAATTACTTTTGCCGAAATATCCTTTTCCTGCCCGCCGTAAAAAATACCGGCGATGGGCGTAAGTATCCTTAATTTTGAAGTCAATTTTACTGTAACATCACCGTTTACAGGGGTTGTGGTGTCCGAATAGGTAATTGTAATAACCATATTGCCTTTGATCGTATTCGGCGATACGGCAAGAACCTTTGCTTTTATCCTGTTATCCCGGTCAGCGGTTGAGGTGTCACCGGCTTCCGGCGCGGTGCTGACCGCGGCAAATCTCGCCCCTTCACGGGCGCTGTTCTCAATAGCCAGCTGGTTGTAGTAAATCCAGCCAAAATCCATAATTCCGCATAATATCATCAGCAGAAGAGGCAAAACCAAAGCAAACTCCAGCAATGCCTGGCCTTTTTCGTTTTTGCAAATTTTCCGCATATTCCCACCTCAATATTGTTAGATTCAACATAAAAACGGCAAAGAGCAGGATTTTCGTTCCTGCTCTTATCGTTAAGGTAATTAAAGAGAACGAATTCTCCGTTATCACGGTATTAATTAAGTTCGGGAGCAGATGCCCGCCGGCATCAGAAGCGAGACCTGCTCCCTATTCTTAACTTATGCCCGTTTTCCGCTTATATGCAGAAAGTAAGTTCTAAACTCTGTTACGGTGCTCCGGCTTCCGCTGTCGCAAGGGCAGTATTGGCTGTCGAGAACAGATTCTTCAGTCTCGGTCCTATTGCGAAGAGAACTGCGATAACCGCGATGGAAATGAGACCGATGATAAGACC
>CAYOAW010000047.1:0-16055 GCA_964402095.1 uncultured Eubacteriales bacterium
TATAATATTCTGCGAATCCGGTGATGAAATGGAGAAATCGGCAAGACGCGGCTACTGTCAAAACGATGAAACTGAGTTCACGGGCGCGGCATTGGATAAGCTGAAAACCGCATCCGCCGACCTTGCTTATCTTTTGGACAGGGGATATGCTCAAAAGGGCGCGTCTGTTTTCATCGGCAACCATTACCTGCTGTCGGCGCGCCAGCGGACCGCACTCGCGCGATCGGTTTGCTCCCGCGCGAATACCGCGCTACGCGCGGCAAAAGAGATCAAAACGCCGGAAACGCTCAGGGGAGCCGGGGTAAACATCGACGGGTTCAATACGATTATCACGCTTGAGGTGGCTTTATCCGGCTCACCTGTTTTTATCTGCGGGGACGGTACCGTGCGGGATCTGGCGGGGCTGCGCGGAACCTACGGGCTTATCGGCAAGACGGACGAAGCCGTCCGCCTGATTATCCGGGAACTGCGGGAGCTCGGTGTTGCCAAGGCTGTCTTTTGGCTGGACGTACCGGTCTCAAATTCCGGCAGGCTCAAAACACGCATAGCGGAAATTGCCCGGGAAACGGGCTTTGACGCCGAAGCCGAGGTAATCAGCGGCGTGGACGGCAGGCTTTCCGGCCTGGCGAGGGTGGTCACCGCCGATGGCATCATCCTGAACAGGTGCGAAAGCTGGTTTAACCTCAGCCGGCGGATACTGCCAAAAATACCCGGCGGGTGGGTGATCGACATCACACGGTGACGGCGATTGCCTGCCGCCTCGCAACCATAGGTGAGGCTTTATGAAAAAGATACAGTTTTGGCTTGCGATTGACAATTAATATCGGAAATTCTCCGATGCCCATGCCGGCGCCAACGGCGGCTGAGGGGAAAGGGTTACCTATGTAGTTCTTTTTCGCTATTGACTATTCAGCCCTATAAAATTATACTGTACTGTAAAATAAAAACAGGAGATGGTAAAGATGAAAGTATTTATGGTAGGCGGAACCGGTCTTTTAGGCTGCGCGGCTGCGCAGGTTTTTATTGATAAGGGCCATTCTGTAAAATCCATTGCACTTCCGCCCTTGCCGGAGGGCGCGCCGATACCGCCGGAGATGGAGCTTGTTTACGGTAACTATCTGAATCTTTCGGATGACGAGATCAAAGCGATGATGGCGGGATGCGACTGCTTTGTTTTTGCCGCCGGCGTTGATGAAAGAGTGGAGTTCCCGGCTCCGGTTTACGCCGCGTATGAAAAATACAACATCAACCCTGTTAAACGTCTAATCGGGCTTGCGAAGGAATGCGGGCTGACAAGCTCGGTTGTTCTCGGTTCCTACTTTTCTTATTTTGCGAAAGAACGCAAGGATATGAGACTGACGGAAATACACCCATATATCCGCAGCCGCATTGCGCAGGAAGAGGCTGCGCTGGCTCTTGCGGATGAAAACATGTCGGTTGCGGTTTTGGAGCTTCCATATATCTTTGGCACACAGCCGGGTCGCAAGCCGGTCTGGGTTATTCTTATCGAACAATTAAGCAAAATGCCGGGCGTTACGATGTACCCGAAGGGCGGTACGGCCATGCTGACAGTACGCCAGGTTGCGGAAAGTATTGTGGGCGCGGCGGAACGCAACAAGGGCGGCAATGCTTACCCGATCAGCTATTATAATTTAACCTGGGATGAGTTCCTTACCATCGTACACGCCGCGATGGGCAAACCGGACCGTAAAATTATCCACATAGCCAAGTGGATGTTTAAACTGTTCGGCAAGACAATGATCAAGGAATATGCGAAAAAAGGTATTGACCCCGGGCTTAATCCGGTCGAACTCGCCGAAATTATGTGTATGAATACCTTTATCGATAAAAAGTGGAGCGTTGAGCTCGGTGTCCGGGAGGATGACATAAAAAGCGCGATCTTCGATTCCGTCAAATTGTCGGTTGACGCGTTTACGGGCAAAAAAAAGCTTGTTGATATGAAAAGCGAATAATTCAGAAGGAGAGCTTTTGTGGAAAATCTAAAAAATTACATCGGGAAAAAAGAACTGAATGCATTTTCTGTCGGGGCGCTTGGGCAAGGGATGATTTACGGAATCATGTCTTCATATATATCCGATTTCTATCTTAATGTTCTAAAGGTGACACCGATATTTGTTTTATGGCTTATGCTGTTGGCGCGTGTTTATGAAGCGTTCATGGACCCCATCATGGGGATGGCTGCCGACAGGATTAATATGAAGCGCGGAAAAATGCGCCCTTACCTTTTGATTACACCTGTTCCGATAGCTATTTTGACCACGCTGCTTTTTATTGCGCCCAACATATCCATGAATGCAAAAATGGTTTATGCGGCGGTTACTTATGTGCTCTGGGGTATGGTTTATACAATGTCGGATGTTCCTTTCTGGAGTATGCCGAACCTGCTGACGCCGAACCCGGCCGAAAGAGGCAGAATTTTTTCTATAGCAAGGACAACAAACGGCATCGGATCCGCAATTCCCATGGCCATCTTTATGGCGCTTGGTTTTATTCTGCCGCATTTTGGCCTGAGCGGACTCAGTCTTGAAAAAGCAAAATATCTTTCTATCACTCTTTTTGCATCTGTTCTTGGCAATATACTTTTCGCAAGAGTATATTTTCATGCCAAGGAAAGGGTGAATATACCAAGCCAAAAGCGTAAAAAAGGCGAACCGGGCTCGATGAAACTGCTTTTTACCAACAAACCGCTTATGCTTGTTCTTTTAATGGGCGTCCTTTCCTGCGGCAGATATATGTTTCAGGCAGGCGCTATCCATGTTGCCCGATATTCATTTTATATAGGGCCTTCTCTGGCAGGGATGTCTGCTGCGCAGAAAGAAACTTATTTGCAGGCAAATCTTTCCAAAGTCAGTTTGATATTTGCGCTTGCAACCGCGGTTGGCATGTTCGGCACGATGATTGTTATGCCGAAGCTTATTAAAAAATTCAGTTATAAAATGCTTATCATTGTTTCCTGCATGATCGGTTTTGCTTCCAGTATGACGATTTATTTTATCGGGTATGACAATTTCTGGGCATGCGTGCCGTTTCTTGTAATCTCCTGCATACCGGCAGGCGTTATCAATGTGGTGTCTTCCGCCATGATAGGCGACGCGCTTGATTATATGGAGTGGAAAACAGGCATCAGAGAAACCGGGCTTGGCTCGGCTTGTCAAACCTTTGTCAATAAATTCGGCAACGCTATTGCCACTTCTTTTATAGTATTAATGTATATCATCGTTGATATCGGCAGTGACCTCAGTAAAATAGGAACAGCATATACTGCCAATCCTTTGGCTCAGACAGTTGCGGTCAGAGGCGGAATATTCTCGGTGGTTTCCATTATCCCGGCGTTTTCTCTTTTGCTTTGCTGCATACCGATATTTTTCTATGACCTTACCGGCGCGAAAAAACAAAAGATTACCGATGAACTTCAGCAGCAAAGAGCGGCAAAAGGTATTTCGGTTGAGTAATAGATACAAATTTTTGAAACGGGTGAATTTTTTTGGCATTTAGAACGGATGTAAGAAACATAGCAATCATAGCGCATGTCGACCACGGCAAGACAACACTGGTCGACGAAATGCTCAAACAAAGCGGTATTTACCGCGCGAATGAGCAGATTACGGAACGGGTCATGGACTCCAATGATTTGGAGCGGGAACGCGGAATAACAATTCTCTCAAAAAATACGGCAGTGCATTATAAAGATGTAAAAATCAATATAGTGGATACCCCGGGCCATGCCGATTTCGGCGGCGAGGTGGAGCGTATTTTAATGATGGTAGACGGCGTTCTGCTGCTGGTGGATGCCTTTGAAGGCTGTATGCCGCAGACCCGTTTTGTGCTGAAAAAAGCGCTCGGACTCGGTAAAAAAGTGGTAGTTGTTATCAATAAAGTGGACAGGCCCGGTGCTCGTCCCGCCGAGGTGGTCGATGAAGTGCTTGACCTTCTCATTGAACTTGGCGCCGATGAGGAACAGCTGGAATTTCCCGTTGTCTACGCCTCGGCAAGAGACGGATATTCCTCTTTGGATTCGAATGTGACCCAGGGCGATATGCGCCCGTTGCTGGATTCGATTTTAGAAAATGTAAGCCCTCCCGAGGGTGACTTGGACGGCCCCCTTCAAATCCTGTTTTCCAGCTTGGAATACGACGATTATATCGGCAGAATCGGCGTCGGCAGAGTGGAGCGCGGTTCCGTTGCGAAAAATGAGCAGGTTGTGCTTTGCAAAACAGACGGCACAACGGAAAATGTTAAAATATCCCGTCTTTACCAGTTCGAGGGGCTGCACAGGGTTGAGGTTGATTCTGCGAAGATGGGTGACCTTATCTGTGTTTCAGGCATAGCGGATATCAATATCGGAGAAACTGCCTGCAATCCGGAGCGTGTTGAACCGCTTCCGTTTGTTACAATTGACGAACCGACGATTTCCATGAATTTTATTGTGAATGACAGCCCGTTTGCCGGCCGTGAGGGAAAGTTTGTAACCTCCCGCAACATCCGTGACCGCCTGTTTAAAGAGGTGGAAACGAATGTCAGCATGCGCGTTGAGGAAACCGGAACAACCGACACATTCAAAGTCGCCGGCAGGGGTGAACTGCATCTTTCCATTTTAATTGAGACAATGAGGCGGCAGGGCTATGAGTTTCAGGTATCCCGCCCGAAGGTTATCTTTAAAGAGAAAAACGGCCAGACGCTTGAACCGATGGAGCTGCTGATTATTGAAGTTCCCGAGCAATATGTGGGGACGGTTATTCAAAGCCTGGGTTCACGCAGGGGCGAGCTTGAGAATATGGGTTCACGCGACGGCGGCGCAACGCATCTTGAATTTAAAATCCCTTCAAGGGGCCTTATCGGTTACCGTTCGGATTTTTTGACAGATACCAACGGGAACGGCATCATGAATCAGATTTTCGCGGGTTACGAACCGTATAAAGGTGATATTCAAACCCGCGAGCGCGGCTCGATTGTGGTGCATGAAACCGGGTTAAGCACAGGTTACGGCCTTTTTGCCGCTCAGGAACGCGGCAGGCTGTTTATCGGCGCCGGTGTTGAAGTTTATGAGGGCATGATTGTCGGCGAGTGCTCCCGCAATGAGGATATTGTTTGCAATGTCTGCAAGAAAAAGCAAATGACAAATACGCGTGCGTCCGGGAGCGACGATGCTTTGCGATTGACACCCCATACGGTTTTAAGCCTTGAGCAGTCGATGGAATTCATAAAAGACGACGAACTTTTGGAAGTGACCCCAAAATCAATAAGGCTTCGCAAAAGTGTGCTTTCAAAAGAGCAGAGAATGAAACAGATGTATAAGAAATAGGGACAGGCTCCGCGCTTGCGCAATTGATTGGGAAGGGACAGATACTTTTTATGCAGGCAACCATTTTCGGGCAGCCTTCAGCAGTAGCCCTCGGCACATTCGACGGTTTGCACAAAGGCCATTTGGCGGTTATCTCTTCCGCAGTTGCTTTTCGGGAAGAAGGCCTTGCCCCCTGTGTATTGCTGTTTGACAAGCACCCGCAGACTGTTATTTCCGGCAGGGCACCGGCTGAAATTCTTACGGATTCCCTGAAAAAGAAAGCGCTTGACAAGATGGGCGTCTGTTATTTTACGGTTCCGTTTGAGGATGTCCGCAATCTGACCGCAGGGGAATTTTTTGAGGATGTTCTGTTAAAAAAAATGAACGCCCGTGCGGTATGCTGCGGCTATGACTACCGCTTCGGCCATGACGGCGCGGGCGATGCCGTTTTGCTGAAAGAACTATGCGCCGGTTCCCGTATAAAATGCAGCATAACACCGGCGGTCAGTTTTGCAGGCGAACCGATCAGCTCCACCCGTATCAGAGAGGCGATTGTCAATGGGGATGTGGAGAATGCGAATAAAATGCTCGGGCGGGCATTTTCCTACAACTTTGAAGTTGCCGCAGGTGAAAAATTAGGCCGGCTGCTCGGTACGCCGACAATCAACCAGCATTTTCCCGAGGGCTTTGTTGTTCCGAAAAACGGGGTTTATATCTCCAAAGCGCTTGTGGAGGGAAGCTGGCATGCGGCTGTGACCGATATCGGTATGCGGCCCACTTTTGATTCAAGTGAACTGAGAAGCGAGACTTGTATTATGAATTTTTCGGGTAATTTATACGGGCAGCAGGTGGAAGTCGGCCTTTTAAAATACCTTCGGCCGGAAAAAAAGTTTTCATCCCTTGCTACTTTAAGCCGGCAAATCAAGCTCGATATACAGAAAGCCGCAGAATATTTTGATACTGTGAATGCTTGAAAAAAATATTTTATTATTCTTATTTGCAGATTATAAAACAGACGCCCATGCTATACTTTTTGGTTAGAAACCATAGATTTCTGAAAGGCATGGTGAACAGATGAGGGCATATCTCGTACTGGAAGACGGCTCCATTTACGAAGGCAACAGACGCGGCGCATTTCGCGAGACCGCGTGCGAGGTCGTTTTTAACACCTCTATGACCGGGTATCTTGAAGTTTTGACGGATCCGTCTTACGCAGGGCAAGGTATCGTAATGACTTACCCCATGATCGGCAACTACGGCGTATGCATGGAAGACATTGAGTCCATCCGCCTTCAGCCCTGTGCGTTTATTGTGCATGAACTTTGCGGAGCACCCTCAAATTTCAGAAGCACCAACGCACTTAAAGAAATTTTGACAGAATATAATATCCCGTGCCTGAGTGATGTCGATACAAGAGCGATTGTTAAGAAACTGCGTGAAAACGGCACAATGCGCGGCGTGATCACAGAAGATATTTCAAATATGGCCCGCTGTATGGATGTGATTGCTTCATTCAAACAGACAGGACTGGTGGAATCCGTCAGCATTGATCAGCCGGCAATATTCGGCGTTGAAAATACCGGCCCTTCAGTCGCGCTTTTGGATTGCGGAACAAAAAACAATATCGCAAAATCTTTGGTTGACAGAGGCTGCCGGGTAACACAATACCCCTGCTTTGCGGCTGCGGAGGAAATAATTGCCGCCGGGCATGACGGATTGATGCTCAGCAACGGCCCGGGAGATCCCGCGGACTGCGTCGGGATTATCAAAGAGGTTAAAAAACTCTATGATTTCGCTATTCCCACTTTCGCTATTTGTTTGGGTCATCAGCTGACCGCATTGGCGACAGGCGGCAAAACAGAAAAGATGAAATACGGTCACAGGGGAGCAAATCACCCTGTGAAATTTTTAAATACGGACAAAACCTATATTTCCTCACAAAACCACGGCTATATGGTCTGTGAGGAAGGCTTGCCCAAAAACGCGGAAATCAACTGCATTAATGTTAACGATAAAACTGTCGAGGGTGTTGTCTATCACGGCAAGCCTCTTTTTACGGTGCAATTTCACCCGGAAGCATCTCCCGGGCCGCACGACACAGCGTTTTTGTTCGACCGCTTCATTCGAATGATGGGGGAGGGCAAATACAATGATTGATAAAAGCATAAAAAAAGTTCTGGTCATCGGTTCCGGTCCGATTATTATCGGGCAAGCTGCCGAATTCGATTATGCCGGCACGCAAGCCTGCCGTTCCCTTCGCGAGGAGGGCGTCGAAGTGGTCCTTGCCAATTCCAACCCGGCCACCATTATGACGGACGGCGACATTGCGGATAAGGTGTATATAGAACCTTTATCCGTTCCCACACTTTCAAAAATTATCGAGGCCGAAAGGCCCGATTCCATATTGCCGACGCTGGGCGGCCAGACCGGGCTCAACCTTGCCATGGAACTGGAAGAAAAAGGTGTGCTTGCCAAATACAATGTACGCCTTATCGGTATTTCCGCAAGGGCTATCAAAATGGCGGAGGACAGGCAGGAGTTTAAAGATACGATGGAATCCATCGGCGAGCCCTGCATTGAGTCACTCGTTGTTGAAACCGTGCAGGCCGCGCTGGACTTTTCGGAGGAAATCGGTTATCCCGTTATTGTCCGCCCCGCATATACACTGGGCGGCACCGGCGGAGGGATAGCATACAATCCCAATGAACTGCGCGAAATCGGCGCAAACGGCATCCGGCTGTCAAGAGTCGGGCAAGTGCTGATTGAAAAATGCATATCAGGCTGGAAAGAGATTGAATATGAAGTTATGCGCGACGGCAAAGGCAATTGCATAACCGTGTGCAATATGGAAAATTTCGATCCTGTCGGTGTTCATACGGGCGATTCCATCGTTGTGGCTCCTTCACAGACATTGTCGGACAAGGACCATCAAATGCTCCGCTCATCGGCGCTGAATATCATATCGGCCCTCGGTATTCAGGGCGGCTGCAATGTTCAGTTTGCCCTGCACCCCGATTCGTTCCGATATGCCGTTATTGAGGTGAACCCCAGGGTTTCCCGGTCTTCCGCGCTTGCCTCAAAAGCTACCGGATATCCGATAGCTCGGGTTGCGGCAAAAATCGCTTTGGGCCTCGGGCTTGACGAAATACCGAATGCCATAACCGGCAAGACCTTTGCATCATTTGAACCCGCGCTCGATTACTGTGTTGTTAAATTCCCGAAGTGGCCTTTTGATAAATTTGTTACGGCGAAACGAACACTCGGCACACAGATGAAAGCTACCGGCGAGGTTATGTCCATTTCGCGCTCGTTTGAATCCGCCCTTCACAAGGCGGTAAACTCTCTTGAAGAAAACAGGGAGAGCCTGCTTGTGCCTGACCTTCTTCAGAAAAGTAATGAGGAACTCAGGAAATTGCTGCCGAATATTGACAATGAAAGGCTTTATACGATTGCTGCGTCAATTTTCAATGATATCGGAATTGATGAAATTCACGAAATAACAAAAATTGATATGTGGTTCCTGAGCAAGATTGAAAACATTGTGAAAATGGAAAAACGGCTGCGTGCCGGCGAATGCGACAGGGATACCTTGCTTTCCGCGAAGAAAATGGGCTTTACGGACGGGATGATAGCAAGGGATATCGGCATTACTGCGACTGCCGTTAAAACCATGCGCAATATGTGGGATATTTTGCCTTCGTTCTCTATAGTTGACACTTGTGCGGCCGAGTTCTCGGCAAAAACTCCCTATTATTATTCGGATTACGGTGTTGAAAATGAGGTTGACCCGTCATGCGCCCGCACGAAGGTTTTGGTGCTCGGTTCCGGTCCTATCAGAATCGGGCAGGGCATTGAATTCGACTATTGCTCCGTACATAATATCTGGGCGCTGAAAGCGGCGGGCTGTGAAACGGTTATCATCAACAACAATCCCGAAACAGTGTCAACGGATTTTGATATAGCGGACAAGCTCTATTTTGAACCTTTGACGCCGGAGTATGTCACAAATATTGTCGAACTTGAAAAACCGGACGGAGCCATTGTGCAGTTCGGCGGGCAAACAGCGATTAAACTTACCAAAACGCTTAACGATTTGGGCGTGCATATTTACGGCACCGATGCCGACCATGTTGACGCTGCGGAAGACAGAGAACGGTTTGACGAAATTTTGGAAATCTGTGATATCGCCCGCCCGAAAGGACAAACCGTTTTTACGGAAGAGGAAGCACTTCTGGCAGCCCATTCGCTCGGTTACCCTGTGCTTGTGCGCCCGAGTTATGTGCTGGGCGGCCAGGGTATGCAGATTGCTGTGTCGGACGAAGATATCCGCGAATTTATGGAAATCATCACCCGTACCGTTCAGGAGCATCCGGTGTTGGTTGATAAATATATCATGGGCCAGGAGGTTGAAGTGGATGTTATCTGCGACGGTACCGACATCCTTATCCCCGGCATCATGGAACATATTGACAGGGCAGGCATTCATTCCGGAGATTCTATTTCCGTGTATCCGGCAGTCACATTAAGCAAGACGGTGCAAAACAAACTGGTTGAATATTCCCGCCGGCTTTCTTTTGCACTTGAAGTTGTCGGGATGATGAACATTCAGTTTATCGTGTTGAGGGAAAAGGTTTATATCATCGAGGTCAATCCGCGGTCTTCGCGTACAGTTCCGTATATCAGCAAGGTTACGGGAATACCGGCTATAGCGTTGGCGACAAGGGCCATGCTTGGCGAAAAAATCCGGGATATGGGTTTCGGCACCGGGCTTTACAAAGACAGCGGATATTTTGCGATAAAGCTTCCTGTATTTTCCTTTGAAAAAATAATCGGCGCGGATACTTCTTTGGGGCCTGAAATGAAATCAACCGGCGAAGTGCTCGGTATTGCGCAAAACTATAATGAGGCTCTGCTCAAAGCGTTTGAAGGCGGCGGAGTGTCTTTGCCCAAAAACGGCAAAATTATCGTGACCGTCTGCGATAAAGACAAGCCTGAGATTTGTGAAATGTTAAAAAGTTTAAATGACACTGATTTTGAGTTTTATGCCACCCCCGGCACCCAAAAAGCGCTTGAAAATGCCGGTGTGAAAGCACAGCTTGTAAATAAACTTACAGGCGAAAGCCCGAATATTATGGAAATGCTTCATAAGGGAGGGGTTTCGCTTATTATTAATACACCGACACACGGAAGGCTGGAAAAAAGAGACGGTTTCAAACTCCGGCGGCTGGCCGCGGAAGCGGGAACTGCTTGCCTGACATCGCTTGATGCCGCAAGAGTTTTAATGGAAAGCACGCGGATAGTAGCGGCCGAAACACTGACTGTTACAGACATAGCAAAGATATTTAAGTAGGGAGGACTCGGGCGAATGCTCTTTTCAAGCTCGCTTTTTATATTTTTCTTTTTGCCTGCCGTCATTTTTTGTTATTATGTTTTATTCAGGAAAAACCGCGTTCTTCAAAACATTTTTTTGCTGATTGCCTCGCTGATCTTCTATGCGTGGGGCGAACCGAAGTTTGTTTTTATCATGATCATGACCATCATGGTGAGTTGGTTTTTCGGGCTTATGGTTGACAAATTCAGAGGACAAAAAAAGGCCGTCCGTATTATACTTATTTTAGATACTTGTTATAATCTGGGCATCTTATTCATTTTCAAGTATTTGATGTTTTCGCTTCACAATATCAACAGCATTTTCGGGCTGAGTATTGATGTGCCATCCATTGCGCTGCCGATAGGTATTTCTTTTTTCACTTTTCATGCTTTTTCATATGTGCTTGATATTCATCGCGGCGTTGCCAAAGTTCAAAAAAATCCGATGTATGTCGGACTTTATATATCCCTGTTTCCGCAGCTTGTAGCAGGCCCTATTGTCCGCTATGAAACGATTGCGGATGAAATTAAATACCGCAAAGAAACGCTCGATGATTTTACATCGGGCGTAACGCGTTTTATGACCGGATATATGAAAAAAGTATTGCTTGCGAATACGATGGCGATCATCGCAAACAATGCTTTTGACAGCAAGGGTACCATTTCAGTCGGACTCGCGTGGCTTGGTGTTTTAGCTTATGCTTTTCAGATATACTTTGACTTTTCCGGTTATTCCGATATGGCTTTGGGCATGGGCAAAATGTTTGGGTTCCATTTTCTTGAAAATTTTAACTTTCCGTATATTTCAAAGTCAATATCGGAATTTTGGCGCCGCTGGCATATCTCCTTGGGGACGTGGTTCAGGATTTATGTTTATTTTCCCCTTGGCGGCAGCAGAGTAAAAAGCAAGCGGCGCCTTGTTTTTAATCTTTTTGCGGTTTGGTTTTTAACGGGGATATGGCATGGCGCGAACTGGACATTTATTCTTTGGGGATTGATGTATTTTGTCCTTATTACCATCGAAAAATTAACGGATTTTGAGAAGAAATTTAAAAAATCAGGATGGGCGAAGTATATCTATACAATGATGTTTGTTCTGTTTGGCTGGGTTCTTTTTCGCGCAAAAGACCTGACCGCTGCGGTCGAATATTTTAAGGCGATGTTCGGGCTGGCCGGGAATGCCTTAATTGATGATGCTTTTATCTTCAATTTATCCCAAAACATTGTCTTCCTTGTTTGCGCGGCTGTTTTCTCCCTGCCGGCCGCAAAATTTATCCGTGAAAAAATCGGTGACCGTTTCAAGATTACCGATATTGTTTATGTTACCGGAATGATTGCCCTTTTCATTGTTGCGGTTTCATACACAGTCAAAGGCTCCTATAATCCCTTCATTTACTTTAATTTTTAGGGGGCGGGGATACGAAACATAAATTAAACAAAAATTTGATTGTCGCTGTTGTTTTTGTTGCGTTTGTTTTTGCCGCTCTCGCCGGATCCATGATGAGGTTATATGTTAACTGGGATATCAGCCTTCCGGATAATAAAAAAATATACAACGGTTACCTGAAAGAAGATTACAGCCTCGGCAGCAAAACCAAAGCGGCGATATCGACTGTCAATAAAGTATGGAATGACGGCATTGTATTTAAGAACGAAATGATAAATATTTTCGGACTGTTTCAAAAAATCGTTGGCAGCAGATATGTTTATGATTCGGCAGCTCCGGATCTTGATGTTGTCAAACTTGACAACGGTGCTCTGACATTCATTTGGCCGAAGGTTCAGAATGTAAAGGAAAAAGCCGAAAAGATTTCCGAATTAAATACTTGCCTAAAAAAGAGGAATATCAACTTACTCTATATTCAGGCTCCTTATAAAATTAACCGGTCCGACAAAAAACTGCCTGCAGGTGTTTATGATTATACCAATGAAAATTCGGATAAAATGTTATCCAAACTGAAGGAAAGAGGCGTCCCAACCTTTGATTTGCGTGAAGAAATAGTTAAGGACGGTCTTGACTATGATTCCCTGTTTTTCAGGACGGACCATCATTGGACCCCCGAAACAGGGCTTTGGGCAACATCTGCGATCTGCGGCAGGCTTAACAATGATTACGGATTTAAAATTGATATGTCTTTGCTTGATAAAAGCAATTTCAGCAAAAATATGTATAAAAACTTTTTTTTGGGAAGCGTCGGCAAACGCGTAGGGAAATATTATGGCGGAATGGATGATTTCGGACTTGTTTTACCGAAATATAAAACTGATTTTAGTTGCAGTTATTATATCCCCGGCAAGAAAAACTTGACTAAAAGCGGCAGCTTTAAAGACGCTCAGGTTTTCATGGAGGAACTCAGTAAAAAAGACAAATTTTTACTTAACGCTTATGGAGCTTATTCCGGCGGGGACTATGCGCTTTCAGTTTGTATTAACAATAAAATTTCGGGTAAAAGAATATTATTGCTGCGGGATTCCTATTCTTGTGTGATTTCACCTTTTTTATCACTTGCTGCATGCAAAGAGTTGTATGCGGTAGACCCGCGGCTTTTTAAAGGATCCATTAAGGATTATATAATTGAATTGAGACCTGATATTGTACTCATGCTTTACAATCCGGGTGCTTTGGCAGATCCTGTATTTTTTAATTTCTAAATCGGGAACCGAAATTTTGCTGTACTGATTTCCGGGATTTGAAATCCTTGGCTTCAGTTTGAAAATTGTTGTTGAAGGGCAGTGATGCTGATGTGAAAAATAAATGGAGCCGCCATCATTTAATCTCTTTATTCTTTATATTTTTTATTTTTATTGTTTGCGCGGGAACCGCTGCGAAAGGCTATGTGAGCAGAGACGAATATATAAAAATATATTCCGGCTATCTTAACGATAATTCCGGTGCCGTTGGCAAAGTAAAAGCATCTGTTCTTACAGCTTATGAAACACTGAAAAATATTGATGGCAAGGTTTATAAAAGAACAGGGTTCATTAATGTTTACGGTTTGACGCAGAGAATAACCGGAAACAGGTATGTATATGACGCGGCAAGCTCGGGCAATGATGTTGTCAAGCTTAATAACGGTTATCTGTCCTTTGTTTTGCCGAAAAGCAAAGACTTAAAGAAAAAAGCCGATAAAACAGCCGCATTCAATGCCCGCCTTAAAAACAATGGCATTGATCTTCTTTATGTTCAGCTGCCTTTTAAA
This sequence comes from uncultured Eubacteriales bacterium, assembly GCA_964402095.1. Taxonomy (GTDB): domain Bacteria; phylum Bacillota; class Clostridia; order Oscillospirales; family Acutalibacteraceae; genus UBA1447. The sequence continues at coordinate 13,873 of CAYOAW010000047.1, forward strand.
ATCAATAAATATGACAAGCAGCTGCCGACAGGTGTTTATGATTATTCAAATGAAAACTCGGATATTATGCTGTCCGAACTTAAAAGCAGGGGAGTGAAAACTTATGATTTAAGAGAGGAAATAATTAAAGACGGACTTAACCGCTATCCGCTTTTCTTTCGCACGGACCATCATTGGAAACCGTCAACAGGTTTGTGGGCTGCAGGAAAAATTTGCGAAAAGCTGAACAGCAGTTTTGATTTTAATATTAATATATCTAAACTTGATAAAAAAAACTTCCGCTCAACTGTTTACAGAAATTGGTTTTTAGGCAGCCAGGGCAAACGGGTGGGGCAATATTATACGGGTGTTGATGATTTTACGCTGTTGCTGCCAACCTATAAAACCGGCATCAGCAGCACCTATTACCGGGTAAACGGAGAGAAAATTGTAAAAAACGGTAATTTTGAGGATGCAATGATTTTTGCGGAAAACCTCAAATCAAAGGATTATTTTGGTATAAATACATACGCAGCCTATTCCGGCGGAGATTTTCCCCTTACAATTTGTATCAATAAGTTGTTGGCGGATAAAAAAATTCTGCTTTTACGGGATTCTTACAGTAACGTTCTGGTCCCGTTTATTTCACTGGCCGGCTGCAAAGAGCTGCGTGCCATTGACCCAAGGCATTTCAAAGGATCGATATCGGACTATATTGAAAAGTTCAATCCGGATATTGTGCTGATGCTTTATTATCCCACAGCGCTTGGAAATTCAGCTTTCTTCAAGTTCTAAAAACGGAAAGGATAAATATGATGTATGATAATTGGCAGGATTTAAAAAAAGACTGCCTTGCATGTGAAAAATGCGAGCTGTGCAAAACCCGTAAAAATGTGGTATTCGGTGTTGGTGTTGAAAACGCGGAGGTGCTTTTTATCGGGGAGGGGCCGGGTGAGCAGGAGGATTTAAAAGGAGAGCCTTTCGTGGGCAGAGGAGGCCAACTGCTTGACAAGTTTCTTGACTGTGTCGATTTGGACCGCAGGAAAAACATTTACATCGCCAACATTGTCAAATGCCGCCCGCCTCAAAACAGGGATCCGCTGCCCGCCGAACAGGAAGCCTGCACCGGCTGGCTGAGGGAGCAAATCAGGCTTATGAACCCCAAAATTGTTGTTTGCCTCGGGCGTATTTCAGCCCAACAGATTATTTCCGCGGATTTCAAGGTAACCGTGCAGCATGGTGAATTTATTGACAAGGGCGGAATTTTGTATATGGGAACATTTCACCCGGCGGCTTTGCTGCGCGATCCCAATAAAAAGCCGGATGCCTTTGCGGATTTTTTAAAACTGAGGGATAAGATTCAGGAACTGTCAATATAAGATCCGGGGGGGATGAATCGTGTCCAAGATAAAAGAATTTTTCACGAAGTTTGTTTCGGTCATTTCGGTCATAGCGATTGTGTTCAGCCAGTTCGGCTATACCCTGCAGTCTAAAAGAGATATTTATCCAAAACGTGAAAACACGATAAGAGTTATGAGTTTCAATATCCTTTGCGCGGGTGAGGGAGAACATTCAATGCCCAACCGGCTGGGGATAGCAACCAGGACGATTGCCGAGTATTATCCGGATTCCGTCGGGCTGCAGGAAGCGACACCGTACTGGATGCTGTGGCTCAACATCATGCTGCCGGAATATGATTATGTGGGTGTCGGCAGGGATGACGGCAAGTGCAAGGGCGAGTTTTCTGCGATATTTTATCTTAAAGCTAAATACAAAGTTATTGATTCGGGAACATTCTGGATTTCGGAAACACCGGAGGTGCCTTCCAAAGGATGGGATGCCACCTGCAACCGCGTTTGCACCTGGGCTGTGCTCGAAAATAAAGTGACCGGTGAACGGTACGCGCATATTAATACGCATCTTGATTATAATGGCATCCTGCCGCGCCAAAAAGGTATTGAAATGATCCTCGAAAAAGCCGCAGGCTATCATGATATACCCGTTGTCTGCACAGGCGATTTCAACCTTTATGAGGGCAGCGATTATTATAAACAACTGACGGCCGGCACGCTTCATGACACAAAATTCCTCGCGCCGGACACGATGAAAAACGCGACTTTTCACAATTTTGCGTTGCCAACCGACGAAAGAAATGTGATTGATTATGTTTTGGCAAACGACAAAGCGACTCCGCTTGTTTACCG
>CAYOAW010000048.1:0-1844 GCA_964402095.1 uncultured Eubacteriales bacterium
CTTTTGTTTACAGGTTTATTGACAGGGCCGTTAGTATTTTTATCAACATCTATATTTAATGGGATGAATTGGCTTGTTGGACTTATTTTTTAATTTATAATTGGAGATCATGTATGGAAAAAATATCCTATAAACTGGATATGTTTGAAGGGCCTATGGATTTGCTTCTTTATTTAATCAGCAAACATAAGCTTAGTATAAATGATGTGCCTATTCTTGAACTTGTCGAACAGTATCTGAAATTTGTTAGAGAAATGCAAGACGAAAATCTTGATATAGCAAGTGAGTTTCTCGAAATGGCCGCACGGTTAGTTTATATCAAAACGGTTTCTCTTTTACCTGTCCATGATGAAGCGGATAAACTAACCGAGGAATTAAGAGGTGAACTTACCGAATATCTCGATTGCCAAATGATAGCAGGGAAACTTTCTATAAAAGCAAAAGGATTTGATTATTTTTACAGACAACCTCAGGAAATTGAGGAGGATATGACATACAACAGACTGCATGAGCCGGTTGAAATATATAAAGCATATCTATCAGCTGTCGGTAAAGGGAAAAGAAAACTTCCTCCACCAATAGAATCATTTTCTGGAATAATAGCCAGAAAAATTGTTTCTGTTTCATCAAGAATAACCGCTATTATTCAGAAGCTTCTTAATAAAAAAAGACAACAATTCCGCGTTTTTTTTGAAGATGCTGAATCACGGTCAGAAATGGTTGCAACCTTTCTGGCAATACTAACATTGACAAAAGCTAAAAAAATAAAAATTGAAGGTAATGGCGAAAATACTATTGTTGTATTGTCAAACAGTAAAATGGAGGCTGAAAATAATTGAATATATCGGAAATGCAGGCAATGGCAGAAGCAATTCTTTTTGCATCCGGCGAGCCACTGGAAACTGTAAGAATAGCTGAAGCGCTTGAGTTGGATGTTGAAGCAACAGAAACAATATTAGAAAGTCTCTCAGCTTCGCTGCTCGAAAGAAAAAGCGGGCTATGCCTTTTAAAACTATCTGAAAAGTATCAATTATGCACACGAATGGAATTCGCAGATATAATTCGGTCGGTATTGGAAGTTAAGCGGAATACGCCGCTTTCAGCAGCAGCCTTTGAAGTCTTGGCAGTTGTAGCATATAATCAGCCTGTTACCAAGGCTTATATTGAACAAATAAGAGGTGTTGACTGTTCAGGTGTAGTTTCTACGCTTTGCCAAAAAGGACTTATTGAAGAGAAAGGCCGATTGGAATTACCTGGCAGGCCATTGCTTTATGGGACTACGCCCGAATTTCTTCGCTGTTTTTGTATTTCTTCGCTGAGTGAACTTCCCGATTTACCTGAAAAAGAAAATTCAAAAAATACTTTTGGTAATGAAGAAGAGCAACTTTCATTTGAAACAGATTAAATTAAAAACAGTTGCTTTATTTTAAGGGAGAGGACAATTTGACAGTACTATATATTTTTCTTTTCATTCTTATAATTATTATACTTTTACTTTGCATTAGAGTAACAGTTATGTTAGACTATAATGAAAAGTTTGTAATGGATATTAAATGGATATTTTTTAAATTCCGGATATTTCCTAAAAAAAAGAAAATAAAAGAAAAAACGGAAACGGAAAATGAAAATAAGCAGAAAAAAGAAACAAAAACTAAAACCAAAACAAAGAAAAGGTCTAATCCTTTTTTAAAATTTTATGAAAACCAGGGAGTAAGTGGCGTCTTAGAATTAATTAAAAACACATCGGCAATAATAAGCGGTATGTTGAAGAGAACGATAAAATCTGTTATAATAAATAAACTCGATTTAAGAATTGTTATATCAAGCGGAGATGCAGCAAGTAC
>CAYOAW010000048.1:1944-7466 GCA_964402095.1 uncultured Eubacteriales bacterium
GCAATCGAAAAAATAAGAGATTTGGTTGATGTAAGCACAATAATAGGTGATCCGGTAAATGTATCTGATGGTGTTTCGGTAATTCCTGTGTCGAAGGTCACATATGGATTTGCATCGGGCGGTTCCGATTTTCCGTCAAAAAGCAATTCAGAACTTTTTGGCGGCGGCGGCGGCGCCGGTATAACAATAACTCCGGTAGCTTTTCTTGTGATTAATAATGGCGAGGTTGCAATTAAAGAAATATCAGCCGGTGACAATTCAACAGAAAGAATTATTGGAATGATACCGGATGTCTTTGATAAAATAACAGGAGTAATCAATAAACTTGTAAAAGATAAACCTGATGCAGATAAAGCCGGAGCTGTATAATGGCCGATGATACAATAAGATTACAGAAATATATTTCCGAGTGCGGAATTGCTTCCAGACGTAAAGCGGAAGAATTGATAATCCTTAATAAAGTTAGGGTTAATGGCAAATTAGCGAAAATTGGTGATAAGATAAATATCAACAAAGATATTGTTACGGTAAATGGTGAAAGGATTAAACAAGACAGTAATTTACGTTATATTATGCTCCATAAACCACGTGGATTTGTAACGACAATGAATGATGAACTGGGGCGGAAATGTGTTGTTCAGCTTGTATCGGATATAAAAGAAAGGATTTATCCGATAGGCAGGCTTGATAAAGATTCAGAAGGGTTATTGCTGATGACAAATGACGGAGAATTTGCGAACTCTATGATGCATCCTGCCCATCATATTTCAAAGAAATACAGAGTTACTGTTCGGCCCAATATTACCGAAGATAAAATGACGTTAATGATGACTGGCTTACAGGTTGATGGAAGAATGACTGCACCGGCAGATGTAAGAGTATTGCAAAAAGAATCTGATAGAACCGTTTTAGAAATAATTTTGTATGAGGGCCGCAACAGACAAATAAGAAAGATGTGTGAAGATTTGGGTTTGGAAGTTGCAAGGTTGAAGAGAACCGCTATAGGTTCACTAAAGCTTGGAATGCTCCCACAAGGCAAGTGGCGTGACTTAACAAAAGATGAAATTGAAAAGCTTATGCGTCAAGTTGTATCATCATAAAATAGTTTTTATATTTTGCAGAATATTATATATTATTATTTGGAATGGAGACTTAAATGGTAAGAAGTATGACCGGATTTGGACGCGCTCAAGATACTGTGAATGGAATCAATATTACATTCGAGATTAAGAGTGTTAATCACAGATATTTTGAATTTTCGTCAAGATTACCGCGTAACTATGGTTTTTTAGATGAAAAATTAAAAACATTTTTACAAAGCCGAATATCACGCGGCAAGGTCGAATGCTATGTTCAAATTGAAAATCTCGAAGAGGACAATGCTGTTGTACAGATAAATCATTCGTTGGCTGCTGGTTATATGAAAGCGTTCAACGAACTATCTGAGCGCTATGAAATTAAAAATGACATTACTGTTTCATCATTTTCAAGGTATAGCGATATATTTACAGTTCATAAAGAGCAAGATGATGAAAATAAAATAGTTGAAGCGGTATTATTCGTTGCTCAGGAAGCAATTGATAGTTTTATTAAGATGCGCGAATCTGAAGGAAACAAACTCAAATCGGATATAATCGCACATTCTGATGAAATTAAGAAGTGTGTTGAATTTATTGAAATGCATTCTCCTGAAACAGTTAAAATTTATAATGAAAAGTTGATCTTTCGTATGAAGGAGCTCTTGGAGGATAAGCATATTGATGAACAGCGCATTTTAACTGAAGCGGCTATTTTTGCTGATAAAATTGCTGTAGCAGAGGAAACTGTCAGGCTTCGCAGCCATTTAGAACAGCTTGAATTATTATTAAACTCGGATAAAGCTGTTGGCAGAGAGATGGATTTTTTAGTTCAGGAGATAAATCGGGAAGCAAATACAATAGGCTCAAAAGCACAAAATGTTGAAATTGCCCGATATGTTGTGAATATAAAAGCTGAAATAGAAAAAATTCGTGAACAGATCCAAAATTTAGAATAATACGGATATTTATATTTTTTGATCGGAGACAGATAATGAAGCTAATTAACATTGGTTTTGGGAACATGGTCAATGCAAGCCGTCTTGTAGCAATAGTAAGCCCTGAGTCAGCTCCAATTAAAAGAATCATACAAGATTGCAAAGAACGCGGCACATTAATTGATGCTACTCATGGCAGAAGAACAAGAGCTGTTATAATTACAGACAGTGATCATGTGATACTGACATATCTTCAAAGCGAAACAGTTGCAAACAGGCTTGATAATGAAGGCGAAGATATAAGTATCGAGGAGGATTTAGAGGGTGAATAAAAGCGGACTGCTCATAATCCTTTCCGGCCCCTCAGGCTCCGGTAAAGATACGATCTTAACAGAATTAGCAAAACGTGAAGAAGACATTAAAATATCGATATCTTTAACAACACGTAAACCGCGTGATTGGGAAATTGATGGAAAAAATTACTATTTTGTTGATGAAAATTATTTTAAAAGAAAGCTTGAAACTGATCAAATTCTTGAATTTGCACAATATGGTAATAATTTCTATGGCACACCGAAAGCTCCGGTTGACAATTGGCTGGCTGAGGGGAAAACCGTAATATTGAAAATAGAAGTTCAAGGCGCTGAAAAAATTAGAGCTATTTATCCTGAAGCAGTTAGTATTTTTCTTATGCCTCCATCTATGAAAGCTCTTGAAGAAAGACTTCGCAGACGTGAGACAGAAGATGAAGATGAAATAAACCGGCGGCTGTCAATAGCGGTAAGCGAAATTAAACGCTCAGTAGAATATGATTATTATGTAATCAATGATATTGTTGGGTACGCTGTCAGTGATATTTGCTCAATTATTCAAGCAGAAAAACAAAAAACTTTCAGAATGAAAAATATAATAAGTGAGGTAATTAATAATGCTTAATCCTGATTTAAGAGGTATTTTGAAAAACCATCTCAGCCGCTATTCACTTGTTACAGCAACAGCCAAGCGAGCTCGTATTGTTGCGGATGAAATCGAGGCCAAGAAAATGTTGTTAAATGAAAAACCGGTAAGTATTGCTCTTGAAGAGATATTAAGAGGAGATTTTATAATTGTCGAACCCGAGGAAATAAGAAATCTTTAATTATCGGCAGATCGAGGGGGTTCTCCCTATGCAATTAAAAATTGCTAAAGTTGCTGTAGAAAACACTTCATATAGTTATGACAAATTATTTGACTATTTAATCCCTGAAAACTTAATTGATTCAGCAAAGCCCGGTTGCAGGATTATTGTAAAATTTGGCAACGGAAATCAAAAAAGAGTAGGATTAATATTCGACACATGCAATGAATCAAGCAACGCAAAATTAAAACAAATTGAAGCGGTGCTTGATGGAGCGCCGCTTCTTAATGATGAAATGCTTTCTCTTATATTTTGGCTGAAGGAAAGAACTTTTTGTACACTTTTTGAAGCTGCAAAAGCATTGTTGCCGGCAGGAATAAATCATAAAATGATTATATCATATATTTCTGTTCCGGATATAGATAATGAAATGATATCAAATCTTTCAACTGATGAAATCAAAGTGTATGATTATTTGAAGTCTTCGACAAATTATGTAAAAAGAGAAACATTGTTAAAAAAGCTGGGGTTAAATGATGATTCGGGAATCCCTGAGAAATTAGCAAAAATGGGTTTGCTTATTCGAAATCTTGATGCTGTCCGCAAGATTGGCGATTTAACAGTAAGAATGGTAAAACTTTGTACAGACAGTGATAAATATTGTGATTCATCAGCAAAACTGACTGCAAAACAAAAATCAGTTGTCAATCTTCTTGAAGAAATCGGTACGGCAAGTATTAAAGAAATATGTTATTTTACAGGGATAACACCTGCGGTTGTTGTTTCTTTGGAGAAGAAGGGGATAATAGAAACCTTCGAAAATAATGTTTACCGTAATCCGTATAAAAATATACGCAATACTGCAAAGCAAAAGTTTATTAATTTGACAAAAGAACAAGCAAAAGCATTTGAAAATTTATATAAGCAATTTCATGATGGAAGCAGCAGTGTTTCGTTGCTGTATGGTGTTACAGGAAGCGGTAAAACTCAGGTTTATTTGAGAATGATTGATGAGGTAATTGCAAAAAATAAAGGCGTAATTGTTATGGTGCCTGAAATAGCACTGACTCCTCAAACAATTTCTCTTTTTCATGAGAGATATGGTGACAAGATTGCGGTATTTCACAGCGCACTCTCTGTTGGGGAGCGTGTTGACGAGTGGAAAAGAGTGAAATCCGGCGAAGCTCAAATCGCAGTTGGAACACGATCGGCTGTTTTTGCTCCATTTAATGAAATTGGAATGATAATTGTTGATGAAGAGCAGGAACACACTTATAAATCTGAATCATCCCCAAGATATAATGCAAAGGATGTTGCCCGTTTCAGATGTTTAAAACATAATGCTATGCTGATACTTTCCTCTGCGACACCAAGCATTGAAAGTTATGCGTCAGCAGTTGCCGGGAAATATTCACTTAATGTGCTTAAAAACAGATATGGATCAGCACTATTGCCGGAAGTTTTAATAGCAGATATGTGCGCTGAAATTAAAAACGGTAATACTTCAGCTCTTAGTAAAGCATTACAGGAAGGGCTGAAAGAAAATTTAATTAAAAAAAAGCAATCAATATTACTGATAAACAGAAGAGGATATAATACATTTGCGGCATGCAGAGATTGTGGCAAGGTTGTTGTATGCCCATATTGCAGTATATCAATGACATATCATCATGCAAATGAAAAGCTTATGTGCCATTATTGCGGCTATTCAACTCCATTTACCGATATTTGTTCGAACTGCGGAAAAAAAGATGTCAGATATTCTGGATTCGGAACGCAAAAGATAGAAGAAGAAATTGGAAGGATTTTACCCGAGGCTAAAGTTTTGCGAATGGACACCGATACAACTATGTCTCGATTCGCGCATGAAAAAAAGTTTGAACAGTTTGCTAATCATGAGTATGATATTTTACTTGGGACACAGATGGTAGCAAAAGGTTTGGATTTTGAAAATGTAACACTTGTGGGAGTTGTTTCTGTAGACCAACAGCTCTATAATGATGATTTCAGAAGCATGGAATGCGCTTTTTCGCTTTTAACACAAGTTGTCGGGCGATCCGGCAGGGGAAGATATTCGGGTAAAGCTATAATACAGACGCTAACACCTGAAAATGAGATCATCAAGCTTGCTGCAAAACAGGATTATGAATCATTCTTTAAGACGGAAATACAAGTTCGCAAAATGCTGACATATCCACCTTTTTGTGATTTATGTCTTTTTGGATTTTCAGGCGAAAGCGAAGAAAAAGTAAAATCAGCATCTATATTTGTATTTGAAATTATAAAAAATATGACAAATTCAGCTTATAAAAGTGAAAAGTTGATAGTGCTTGGTCCAATGCCTGCAAGAATACTTAAAGTAAGTAATCGATACCGATACAGAATTATTAT